>NZ_LKBY01000102.1:0-312085 GCF_002699915.1 Pseudomonas sp. ICMP 8385
CTCGGCGTCGGCGAAGGTCATCTGCTTCATCGGGAAACTCGGTGGGTGGGGTCGCGGTATTTTGCCAAATCAGAAAGTCTTTTTCAGAGTTTCCCTAACGATAGAGGAGGAAACACCTATTCTATCTATGGCCCATCCGATCCAAGAGCCGGCTCTCATAAAATCCAGGGCTTCCAGACCGGTAAAGATCTCATAGATTTTTCCGACACTCTAAAACACATGGGCTTAAACTCTTTCACCCTCCAAACCTTAGGTCCTGACGCCATAAAAAAACCAGGTGACACATTGTTGAACTGGGTTCCAGAAGACAATACAACCTATATTCATGTGCACAATCGACCGCCGCTTAGTATCACCGCAGAAGGCGAAGTAAGGAATGGGGATATTGTCGGCTCCGGCTGGACGTGACAACTTTCCTGACATTGCCCATATCAATAACAGGCAGTCCGCCTAACTAACCACAGTAGGTTCATTTTTTCTTAATGAGCCCGCGGAAACCAACACTAATCGCAACATACATATATTTTTTGATAAGAAGCCACCCGCCGGCGATGAGTACTGGAACTACCTGCCATTTGATAGGCGCAACCTGAAAGCTTTTTGACAGCGTAGCAATTCAACAGGTTAGAATCGCTGGCACGCAGGCTGCATGGCCAGTCTGCGCCCCGCCTTTTTTTCCGGAGTACTGCCTTTGAATGCGACGACCATCAACAGCCTGTTCTTGATCGGCGCGTTGCTGGTAAGTGCGAGCATTCTGGTGAGTTCTCTTTCATCCCGCCTGGGGATCCCGATCCTGGTGATCATCCTGGCCGTGGGCATGCTGGCCGGCGTCGATGGCGGCGGGATCATTTTCGATAATTACCCTACCGCGTATCTGGTGGGCAACCTGGCATTGGCGGTGATCCTGCTCGATGGCGGCTTGCGGACCCGGGTCGCGAGTTTTCGCGTGGCACTGTGGCCAGCCCTGTCGCTGGCGACCGTGGGGGTGTTGATTACCACCGGCCTCACCGGTATGGCAGCAGCCTGGCTGTTCGACCTCAATATCATCCAGGGCCTGCTGATCGGCGCCATCGTCGGCTCCACCGATGCCGCCGCCGTGTTCTCGCTGCTGGGTGGCAAGGGCCTGAACGAACGGGTCAGTGCCAGCCTGGAAATCGAGTCCGGCAGCAACGACCCCATGGCAGTGTTCCTCACCGTAACCTTGATCGACATGCTCGCCAGCGGCCAGACCGGCCTGCATTGGAGCCTGTTGACCCACCTGATCCGCGAGTTCGGCATCGGCGGCATTATCGGCCTGGGCGGCGGTTGGCTGATGCTGCAACTGGTCAACCGGATCAACCTGGCCAACGGCCTGTACCCGATCCTGGTGATCGCCGGCGGCCTGTTTATCTTTGCCCTGACCAACGCCCTGCATGGCAGTGGCTTCCTCGCCGTGTACCTGTGCGGCCTGGTGATCGGCAATCGCCCGGTACGCAGCCGCCACGGCATCCTGCATATGCTCGACGGCATGGCCTGGCTGGCACAGATCGGCATGTTCCTGGTGCTGGGCCTGCTGGTCACGCCCCATGACCTGCTGCCGATTGCCCTGCCGGCCCTGGGCCTGGCGCTGTGGATGATCCTGTTTGCCCGGCCACTGTCGGTGGCGGTCGGCCTGCTGCCGTTCAAGGCCTTCCATGGCCGCGAAAAAGTGTTTATCGCCTGGGTCGGCCTGCGCGGCGCGGTGCCGATCATTCTTGCGGTGTTCCCACTGATGGCCGGCCTGCCCCACGCCCAGCTGTATTTCAACCTGGCCTTCTTTATCGTGCTGGTGTCGTTGCTGGTGCAAGGCACCAGCCTGCCGTGGGTGGCCAAGCTCTTGAAAGTGACGGTCCCGCCCGAGCCTGCGCCGATTTCCCGGGCGGCCCTGGAAGTGCACGTCACCAGCGAGTGGGAGCTGTTTGTCTACCGCCTGGGGGCCGAGAAATGGTGCATCGGCGCTGCCCTGCGCGAACTGAAAATGCCCGAAGGCACGCGGATCGCCGCGCTGTTTCGCGGCCAGCAACTGCTCCACCCGTCGGGTAGTACGGTGCTGGAAGTCGGCGACCTGCTGTGCGTGATCGGCCATGAACACAACCTCGCCGCCCTCGGCAAACTGTTCAGCCAGGCACCGCAACGGGGCCTGGACCTGCGCTTTTTCGGCGACTTCGTGCTGGAGGGCGACGCCCAGTTGGGCGCGGTGTCGGCGCTGTACGGGCTCAAGCTCGACGGCATCGACCCGGACATGCCGCTCAGCCACTTTATTACCCAGAAAGTCGGGGGCGCGCCGATTGTCGGCGACCAGGTGGAGTGGAACAACACCATTTGGACCGTCGCGGTGATGGACGGGAACAAGATCGGCAAAGTTGGCGTCAGATTCCCCGAAGGAAGTCGCCCGGGCCCCGGGCTCTTCCTCTAAACTGCGGGGCGACGGCGTGCCACTGGATGCCAGGACGCCCCCTATTTCCCACCTTGTCCGACCGGTCTCTATGACAATCCTGCGCACCTTTTTTGCCACTGCCCTGCTGGGCCTGAGTCTCTGCGTAAGCCCCGTGTTCGCTGCCGAGCCGCCGAGCGTCGAGAGCGTACAGCAGACCCTGGACAAGCTGCCGGACCGCAAACTACCCGACGCCGACATGAAGGCGCTGCAAAATGTGTTGCAGCAGACCCTGACCTTGCTGGGCAACAAGCAGGATTACGAGCAGCGCCTGAGCGATCTCAAGCGCCAATTGCAAGACGCGCCGCGCCAGACCACGGAAAACGCCCGTGAACTGGCCCGGCTCAAAGCCACCAAGGTCATCCCAGTGGCCCAACGCTATGCCAGCCTGCCGGTGCCGCAGCTCGAACAACTGCTGGTGCAGCGCAGCACCCAGCAAGGCGACCTGCAAAAGGAGCTGGCCGACGCCAACAGCCTGAGCATCGCCGCCCAGACCCGGCCCGAGCGCGCCCAGACCGAAATCAGCAACAGCCAGACCCGCATCCAGCAGATCAACGGCATCCTCAAGGCCGGCAAGGACAACGGCAAACCCCTCAATGGCGACCAGCGCAACCTGCTGAACGCCGAGCTGGCGTCGCTCAACGCCTTGATCCCGTTACGCCGCCAGGAACTGGCGGGCAACAGCCAACTGCAAGACCTGGGCAACAGCCAACATGACCTGGCAGTGGAAAAAACCGCGCGCCTGGAGCAGGAAATCCAAGACCTGCAAACCCTGATCAACCAGAAACGCCTGGCCCAGTCCCAGGAAACCGTGACCCAGCAGTCCATCGAAGCGCAAAAAGCCGGCAGCAGCAGCCTGCTGGCCACGGAAAGCGCGGCCAACCTGAAACTGTCCGACTACCTGCTCAAAAGTACCGACCGGCTCAACGAGCTGACCCAGCAGAACCTGCAAACCAAACAGTTGCTGGACAACGTGACCCAGAGCGACTCGGCCCTGGACGAGCAAATCAACGTACTCAAGGGCAGCCTGCTGCTGTCGAAGATTCTCTACAAACAGAAACAGGCCTTGCCGCGACTGCGGGTCGACCGCGACCTGGCGGACGATATCGCCAACATTCGCCTGTACCAGTTCGAGGTCAACCAGCAGCGCGAGCTGATCAGTTCGCCAAGCACCTATGTGGATAACCTGCTGGCCAACCAACCGCAAGACCAAGTCACACCGCAATTGCGCCGCACCCTGATGGAACTGGCGGTGACCCGCAGCGACCTGCTCGAACGCCTGAGCCGGGAGTTGAGCGCGCTGCTCAACGAATCCATCACCCTGCAACTGAACCAGAAACAACTGCTCAGCACCGCCGCCAGCCTGCGCGCAACCCTCGACGAACAGATGTTCTGGATCCCCAGCAACAAACCGCTGGACGTCGAATGGCTGGAAACCGTGCCCACCCGCCTGGAAAAGCAGGTCGACACCCTGCCCTGGGCCTCCAGCCTCAGCGAGCTGTACGACGGCCTGGCCCAGCGCCCGTTGCTGTTCCTGCCCCTGCTGCTGTTGATCGGCGCGCTGTTGTGGCGGCGCAGCAACCTGTACGAGCGGCTGAGAAAAATCCATATGGATATCGGCCACTTCAAACGTGACAGCCAGTGGCACACCCCCATCGCGATCCTGGTCAACATCCTCCTGGCCTTGCCGGTGACCCTCGGCCTGGCGCTGTGTGGCTACGCCCTGCAAATCGACGCCCGCGGGCAGAACGCCAACCTGGGCATGGCCCTGGTGCAGATCGCCCAGGCGTGGCTGGTGTTCTACACCGCCTATCGGATCCTGGCGCCGGGTGGCGTGGCCGAATTGCATTTCCGCTGGGAAAAACCCCAGGTCGAATTCCTCCAGGGCTGGATCCGCAAGCTGGGGCTGGTGGTGCTGGCGCTGGTGGCCGTGGTGTCGATCGCCGAACATCAACCGGCGGCCCTGGCCGACGATGTACTGGGCATCGCCGTGGTACTGACCTGTTATGCACTGATGGCCTGGTTGCTCAGCCGCCTGCTGCTCAACAGCCCGACCCATGAAAAAGCCTCGCTGTTTCGCAAGCTGGTGGGCGTGCTGTTTACCGCGCTGCCCATCGCCCTGTTTATCGCCGTGTGCTTTGGCTACTACTACACCGCCCTCAAACTCAGCGACCGCCTGATCAACACCCTGTACCTGCTGATGTTCTGGCTGGTGATCGAAGCCACCTTCGTTCGCGGCCTGGGCGTGGCCGCACGGCGCCTGGCGTACTCCCGGGCACTGGCCAAGCGCCAGGCCGCCAAGGAAGCCGGCGACGGCGAAGTGGTGATCGAGGAACCGACCCTGGATATCGAGCAGGTCAACGAACAATCCATGCGCCTGATCCGCCTGGCCCTGCTCGGCGGCTTTATCGCGGCGCTGTACTGGGTCTGGTCCGACCTGATCTCAGTGTTCTCCTACCTGGACAACATCACCCTCTACGAATACACCAGCGGCACCGGCGCCAATATCAGCATGGTGCCCATCAGCATCGGTGACATGCTCGGCGCACTGATCATCATCGGCATCACCTTTGCCCTGGCGCGCAACCTGCCGGGCCTGCTGGAAGTGCTGGTGCTGTCGAAACTGGACCTGGCCCAGGGCAGCGCCTACGCCACCACCACCTTGCTGTCGTATGTAATTGCCGGCGTGGGTTTTGTGTCCACCCTGTCGACCCTCGGGGTGAGCTGGGACAAGTTGCAATGGCTGGTGGCCGCGCTCTCGGTGGGCCTGGGCTTCGGCATGCAGGAGATCTTCGCCAACTTTATCTCCGGCATCATGATCCTGTTCGAGCGCCCGGTACGGATTGGCGACACCATTACCATCGGCAACCTGTCGGGCACGGTGAGCAAGATCCGCATCCGTGCCACCACCATCACCGACTTCGACCGCAAGGACATCATTGTCCCGAACAAAACCTTTATCACCGGGCAACTGATCAACTGGTCGCTGACCGACACCATCACCCGGGTAACCCTCAAGCTCGGCGTGGACTACGGCTCCGACCTGGACCTGGTGAAGGATTTGCTGCTCAAGGCCGCCAGGGATAACCCACGGGTACTGAAAGACCCGGAACCCCATGTGTACTTCCTCAACTTCGGCGAAAGCACCCTCGACCACGAGTTGCGCATGCATGTGCGCGACCTGGGCGACCGCAACCCGGTGATCGATGAGGTCAACCGCTTTATCAACCGTGAGTTCAAGAAGCAGAGCATCAACATTTCGTTCCGGCAGATGGAGGTCTACCTGAAGAACCTGCATGGCCAGGAATACAAGCTGGTGGAAATCGAGCCCCTGAGCAAACCGGCCAATGACGGCTCGCCGCAACCCACCCCGCCGGCCAAACTCGACTAACCGCGCTATCCCCAGCAGAATGCTCGGACATTCTGCTGGAGATGGCCGGTGAAAGCCCTCGACGACCTGACCTTCGACAACCGCTTCGCCCGCCTGGGCGACGGTTTCTCAACCCACGTATTGCCCGAGCCCATCGACGCGCCCCGCCTGGTGGTGGCGAGCAACGCCGCCCTGGCGCTGCTGGACCTCGACCCTGCCGTCGCCGACACGCCGGTGTTCGCCGAACTGTTCGGCGGCCACACGCTGTGGGCCGAGGCTGAACCGCGGGCGATGGTCTATTCCGGGCATCAGTTTGGCTCTTACAACCCGCAACTGGGGGACGGCCGCGGCTTACTGCTGGGCGAGGTGTACAACGCGGCGGGCGAGCACTGGGACTTGCACCTCAAGGGCGCCGGGCAAACGCCTTACTCGCGCATGGGCGATGGCCGCGCTGTGCTGCGTTCGTCGATCCGCGAGTTCCTCGCCTGCGAAGCCTTGCATGCCCTGGGCATCCCCAGCAGTCGCGCCCTGTGCGTGATCGGCTCCGACACCCCGGTCTGGCGCGAAAAACAGGAGCGCGCCGCCATGGTGCTGCGCCTGGCACCGAGCCATATCCGCTTCGGGCACTTCGAGTACTTCTACTACACCCAGAAAACCGAGCTGCACCAGCAACTGGCCGAGCACGTACTGCAGCTGCACTTTGCCCACTGCCAGGGGCAACCCGAGCCGTACCTGGCGATGTTCCGCGAGATCGTCGAACGCAATGCCGAGCTGATCGCCAAATGGCAGGCCTATGGTTTTTGCCATGGGGTGATGAACACCGACAACATGTCGATCCTGGGGATTACCTTCGACTTCGGGCCGTTTGCCTTCCTCGATGACTTCGACGCCCATTTCATCTGCAACCACTCCGACCACGAAGGCCGCTACGCCTTCAGCAACCAGGTGCCCATCGGCCAGTGGAACCTCAGCGCCCTGGCCCAGGCGTTGACGCCGTATATCAGCGTTGAAGCCCTGCGCGAAACCCTCGGCCTGTACCTGCCGCTGTACCAGGCCCACTACCTGGACCTGATGCGCCGCCGCCTGGGCCTGACCACCGCCGAAGACGACGACCAGAAACGGGTGGAGCGTTTGCTGCAACTGATGCAGAACAGCGGCGTGGACTACACCCTGTTCTTCCGCCACCTGGGGAATGAGCCCGCCGCATTGGCCGTGGCGCGCCTGCGGGATGACTTCGTCGACCGCGCGGGCTTCGATGCCTGGGCCGACGATTACAAGGCCCGGGTTGAGCGCGACGGCACAGGGAGCGAGGCAGAACGCCGCGAGCGGATGCACGCGGTCAACCCGCTGTACATCCTGCGCAACTACTTGGCACAAAACGCCATCACTGCCGCCGAATCAGGTGACTACAGTGAAGTGCGAAGGCTGCATGAGGTATTGAGCCATCCATTTGAAGAACAGGCCGGGATGGAGCAGTACGCGCAACGACCGCCCGATTGGGGCAAGCATTTGGAGATCAGTTGTTCGTCCTAGCCCTTCTCAGATGAACATGTCCACCGGCACTTTAAAATGCTCTGCCAGCCAACGAATCTGCCGCACGTTGAGCTGGCGCTTGCCGCTGAGAATTTCAGAGACCACTGATTGAGGACCAACGCCCGGTAAGTCGCTCTGGGTCAAACCGTGCTCTTGCATCATTGACCGCAACACATCGACCCCACTCACCTCAGGCATCGGCCAATGCTCCAGATCATAGGCCTCGACCCAGTCGCCGATGATATCCACCAACCCCATCAGCGGGTGGGTTTCGTCCTCCCCGACAATATCCAGCAATTCGTCGAGGGCCTCGACCAGCACATTGTAATCTGCCTCACTTTTGGGTTTGCGCAACAACGGTGACACAAACTCCCAGTGCTCAACGGCCTGCTCAATCAATACGCTCATTTCTCGTTACTCCTTCCACCTGCCCTTGTCATATTCATGGTGGTCCAGTACATGCCGGATATAGAGGCGCTGCATGCGGTAGCGCACAACGGCTATGAGCCGCAGTTTATTGCCACCGATATTGAAGACATGCAACGACCCAACCTTGTCCACTGAAGGAAAGACCGACCGCAATGCAGCAAAATCGCCGGGAGTAATGACCCTGACTTTGCGGTACCACTCATCCAGGGCACTGGCTGAGTGCGGCCATTTTTCCCTGGCATTTTGAATTGGCCTCACACTGATTACTCGCATGCAATATCCTTATCGCATCTTGCTATGAAGGTTAGTCCGGGGATCAAATTATCGCAATATGCGATAACTGGTCAGCAGACCAATGGCGCAATCCCAGACCCGCCCAAGCAGCCTAGATACACGGCCAAAGCTGCGCACAGACAAAAATGTGAACGCGTGCGTCACCACCGCCGAACCTTGATAATCTCGGCCTTGGCTCCAAATAGTGTTCATTGGCAACGTCAACGGAACCCCATCATGTCCGATTCTCTTGTAATCCCCTGCCCCCACTGCAACGCCCTCAACCGCATCCCCCACGAACGCCTGGGCGATGCCCCAAAGTGCGGGCGCTGCAAGCAGCCGGTGTTGCTCAGCAAACCGTTTGAATTAAGCCAGGGCGACTATTCCAGCCAGATCAAGGGCGATTTGCCGCTCCTGGTGGATGTGTGGGCCGAATGGTGCGGGCCGTGCAAGTCGTTTGCGCCGGTGTTTGAACAGGCGGCCGGGCAGTTGGCGGGCAAGTGCCGGCTGGCCAAGCTCGATAGCGAGGCCAACCAGCAGCTTTCGGCGCAATTGGGGATTCGTTCGATTCCCAGCCTGATCCTGTTCAAGAACGGCCGCGAAGTGGCGCGCCAGAGTGGGGCCTTTCCATTGCCGCAATTGATGAGCTGGTTGCGCAGCCAAGGGGTGTAAGCCTGCGGGAGCAGGCAAGCCAGCTCCCACATCGAGCGTGTTCATCCTTGATGATCAGCGGTTTTCCAGCAGGTTATGCAGCGCCACAAACTGTTGGGTCAGTTTGTGGCGCGGGTCCAGGTGGATCAGCGGTTTGCTTTCCTGGTGGGACTCGCGCATGCGCACCGAGCTGGCCAGGTACACCGGCAGCACCGGCAGGCCTTCGGCGATCAACTCGTCGAGCATCTGCTGCGGCAGGCTCGCCCGGGCCTGGAACTGGTTGACCACAATGCCTTCCACTTCAAGGCCTTCGTTGTGGTCGTCCTTGAGCTCTTCGATTTCCGCCAGCAGCCCATACAGCGCCTGACGCGAGAAGCTGTCGCAATCGAACGGTATCAATACACGATCAGCCGCGATCAGCGCCGAAACCGCATAAAAATTCAAGGCCGGCGGGGTATCCAGGTATATCCGGTCGTAATCCTCGGCCAATTCATCGAGCAGCTTTCGCAGCTTGTTGATCTTGTGCTTGGCCTCAAGCTTGGGCTGCAGGTCCGCCAGTTCTGCGGTGGCGGTGATGACGTGCAGGTTGTCGAACGGGGTTTCGTAGATATCCACCTGGTTTTTCTTCGAGAACGGCCCGGAAGACAGGGTCTGCTTGAAGAAATCGGCAATCCCCATGGGGATATCGTCGCCCGTCAGCCCCGTGAGGTACTGGGTCGAGTTGGCCTGTGCATCGAGGTCCACCAACAGGGTTCGATAGCCTTCGCTGGCGCTGACCGCCGCCAGGTTGCAGGCGATGCTGGACTTGCCAACCCCACCTTTTTGATTGAACACCACACGCCGCATGGAAAAACCTCCGTGTATCAATGAATGCCCGAGTGTAGAGGGCAAAAGCGCCCGCTCGCTACCTTGATCATTCCTGTACTACAGCATTGAAGGCTTTATCTCGCATCGCAGCCTGTCGCTTCCTCCGACAAAACAGGAAATCCCCGACACCTGGCACACACCCCCCATGGCGGACAATCAGCGATTCTTTTTCGGCGATTTTGTAATATTCCGTGAACAATTCTTTACCAAAGTTTGCTAGAACCCCACCGCACCGGGATAATGCGCGCCACTCGGCCATCGCGCCATGTCCCGGTTCTACGGGCCAATTGCAGCACAAGGAAGCCCGCAGGGGCGGGAATTCTTCTCAGTGATCAACTTCAACATCGCCCAATGGCGCGCCTGGGCCCCGGGGCTCGACAGCGTGGATGCCTGGCGCGCCTGGTGCCATGCCCCGGCGTTGCTGGCCCAAAGCGATGCTGCGCCCGATGTGTCGTTTCTGCCGGCCATGCAGCGTCGGCGCCTGGGCCGCCTGGCCCGGATGGCCTTCAGTGTCGGCTGGCCATTGGCCGAAGGCCTGCGGGACCTGCCGCTGGTATTTGTCTCCCGTCACGGCGAAACCCCGCGCACCCTGGATATTCTCAGCGACCTGGCCACTGACCAGCCCCTGTCGCCCACCCAGTTCAGCCTGTCGGTACATAACGCGGTGATTGGCCTGTGGTCGATCCTGCGCAATGAAACCAGTGAAATGACCGCCCTGGCAGCGGCGGGCGACGGCCTGGAGCACGGCATGCTCGAAGCCGCGGCCCTGCTCAACGAGGGCGCGCCAGCGGTGCTGCTGGTAATCACCGAAGAACAGCCCCCCGGCGCCTACGCGCGCTGGATCGACGACGTACCGTTCCCCTATGCCCTGGGCCTGCTGCTGACCCCTGGCGACGAATGGCAACTGGCCTTGCACACCGCGACTGTCCAACCCTCCGAGACCCAGTGGCCCCACGCCCTGAACCTGCTGCGCACCCTGCTCACCGAGCAGGAGGCCTGCCAACATGCCTGGAAGAACCGAGTATGGAACTGGCAACGCAAACCCTGACCGAAAAGCCCCGGGACGCCTACTACTGGCGCCTGTTCGCCACGGCGGCCAGCTTTGTGCTGTTTGGCCTCGGCGGCCTGTGCCTGCGCCTGCTGGTATTTCCGCTGCTCAGTTGCCTGCCGGGGGACGCCCGGCAGCACCAGCGGCGGGCGCGCCTGACCATCGGCCGGTTGTTCTGGTTCTTTATCAACATGATGTACCGCGCCGGCATTCTCACCTATAGCGTCGAGGGCGCCGAAAAACTCGGGCGCCCCGGGCAGATGATCATCGCCAACCACCCGTCGCTGATCGACGTGGTGGTGCTGATCGGCCTGGTACGCCAGGCCAATTGCGTGGTCAAGCAAAGCCTGTGGCAGAACCCCTTCACCCGCGGCCCGGTGAACGATGCCGGCTACCTCAGCAATGACGGCAGCATCGACCTGCTCGATGCTGCTGCGGGCGCCCTGCGTGATGGCCAGACCCTGATTATTTTTCCCGAAGGCACCCGCACCGTGCCGGGCGCAGCGCCGGCCTTTCATCGCGGGGCCGCCGCCATTGCCCTGCGGGGTGCGACAATCATCACCCCCGTCGTGCTCAGGGTCAGCCCGACCACGCTGACCAAGGCCGAACCCTGGTATCGCATCCCCCACCGCCGTTTTCACTTCAGTTTGCAGGTGGGTGCCGATATAGACCCACAGGTGTTTGCCTCGCAAGGGCCGGCACCCCAGGCTTCACGCAAGCTCAACGATTATCTGCATCACTATTTCATTAAGGAGCTCGCCGAAGATGAGCAACCCCAACAGCCTTGAGCACGAGATAAAAACCCTGATCATCGAGGCCCTGGGCCTGGAAGACATCGACGCCAGCGACATCGGCAGCGAGCAAACCCTGTTCGGCGAAGGCCTGGGCCTGGATTCGGTAGACGCCCTGGAATTGGGCCTGGCGATCCAGAAAAAGTACGGCATCAAGATCGATGCCGACGCCAAGGATACCCGCAATCACTTTATCAACGTGGCCAGCCTCGCGGCGTTCGTCACGGCCAGACAGGCAGCTTGAGACCCGACCATGCAAACTCGTGACGATATCTTCAACACCCTGCGCGACGCCCTGGTGGAGTTGTTTGAACTGGAGCCGGCGCAGGTCACCCTCGACGCCAACCTGTACCAGGACCTGGAAATCGACAGCATCGACGCGGTGGACCTGATCGACCATATCAAGCGCCAGACCGGCAAGAAAATCGCCGCCGAAGAGTTCAAGGCCGTGCGTACGGTCAATGACGTGGTCGAGGCGGTCTACCGTCTGGTCCAACCGGCCGCATGAGCCGGCTGATCGGCCTTGGCCTGTTGCTGGTCGGGCTGCTGTACCCTTTCGCGGTGTATTACGGCACGGAGCATTTCGCCCCGTGGCAATTCGGCCTGCTGCTGGCCAGCCTGTGGCTGCTGCGCGCGCTGACCGGCCCGCGACGCCCCGGCAGTGGCTGGATGGCCGTGGTAGCGATTGTGTTTTGCCTGCTGCTGGCCTGGTTCGACAACCCACAGTGGCTGCGCTGGTACCCAAGCCTGGTCAGCATCTTCATGCTGGCGCTGTTCGGCCTGAGCCTGAAGTACGGCCCGCCGATGGTCGAACGCCTGGCGCGCCTGAGCGATCCGCAGTTGCCCGAGAAGGCCATTGCGTACACGCGCCAGGTCACCGTGGCATGGAGTGTGTTTTTCTTGTGTAACGGCCTGCTCGCCGCCGCGCTCACCCTGTGGGCACCGCTGAGCTGGTGGATGTTGTACAACGGCCTGATCGCCTATGGGTTGATGGGTTTGTTGTTTGCCGTGGAATGGCTGGTACGACAAAGGGTTCGAGGCCGCGTATGAATTGGGTCAATCTTGAGCACCTGTTGCTTGAGCCTGTGCAACTGCGTTCGGTCACCACTGAACCGGCGATGAACCACGCACAACTGTGCGAACGGGCCCTGAGCCTGGCGGCCGGGCTGCAAGCCCGTGGCATCCAGCGCCTGGCGGTGCACCTGAACGACGCCGGCGAGCTGGCGATTGCCCTGCTGGGCGCCTGGCGCGCCGGGGTCAGCGTGTTGCTACCCGCCGACCTGCAACCCCAGACCCGCCAACGCTGGGCCGCAGATGTTGACGCCTGGCTGACCGAAGCGGGCGACCTGGATGCGCTCTACCAGCCACCCCTTGCCGCCGCCGCCCTCGACCTGGATACCTGCCAACTGGGCCTGTGCACCTCCGGCTCCAGCGGCGAACCCAAGCGCATCGACAAGACCCTGCGCCAACTGGCCAATGAGGTGCAGGCCCTGGAAGCCTTATGGGGCGCCGACCTGGGCCAGGCCTGCATCATCGGCAGCGTCGCCACCCAGCATATCTACGGCCTGCTGTTCCGCGTGCTGTGGCCGCTGTGCGCCGGCCGCGCCTTTGTGCGCGAGCAACTGCCGTTCCCCGAAGACTTGCAGCGCGTCAGCCGCCAGCACCCACACTTTGCCTGGGTGGCCAGCCCGGCCCTGCTCAAGCGCATGGGCGATAACCTCGACTGGGCTGCCCTGAGTGCGGTCAAGCGGGTGTTCTCCTCCGGCGGTGCATTGCCCACTGACGCGGCCGACAGCCTGCACCAACGCCTGCAACAGTGGCCGACGGAGATCCTCGGCAGCTCGGAAACCGGCGGCATAGCCTGGCGCCAGGGCCAGGCACCGTGGCAACCGTTTGCCGATGTGCGCCTGACTCAGGATGCCGATGGCGCCCTACGCATTGCCTCGCCGTACCTGCCGGCCGGGCATGTGGAGCAGACGGCCGACGCCGCGCAGATCCACGCCGATGGCCGCTTTGAGCTGCTCGGGCGCCTGGACCGGATCGTCAAGCTGGAAGAAAAACGCATCTCCCTGCCCATGCTCGAACAAGCCCTGGCCAGTCACGCCTGGGTCGCCGAAGCGCGCCTGGGCGTGGTCCAGGAAAACCGCGCCTCCCTCGGCGCCCTGGTGGTGCTCAGTGGCGACGGCCTGCACGCCCTGCGCAACCAAGGCCGGCGCAGCGTCACCCAAGCCCTGCGCCAGCACCTGGGCCAGCATTGCGAAGCCCTGGCCCTGCCCCGCCGCTGGCGCCTGGTGCGGCAGTTGCCGCTCAACCCCCAGGGCAAACTGCCCCAGGCCGAGGTCGAAGCCCTGCTGCTGGCGCCGCGCCCCAAGGCGCCGGAAGTCCTGGCGCAAGTCGAGACGGACGGCGAATGGACCCTGCAGTTGAGCATCCCGCCGGACCTGGCCTACTTCAGTGGCCATTTCCCCCACACCCCGGTGTTGCCGGGAGTGGTGCAGGTGGAGTGGGCGTTCAATCTGGGCCAGCAATTGCTCGACCTACCAGCGAGCTTTGCCGGTATGGAAGTGCTCAAGTTCCAGCAACTGGTGCGCCCAGGCGATGGGGTCGAGTTGCACCTGCGCTTTGATCGCGAGCGGGGCAAGTTGTATTTCGCCTATCGCAATGACAGTGCGGCGTGTTCCAGCGGGCGGATTTTGCTGGAGAGCTCCCATGCATAGGCTGGGTGAGCGCTGCGCGCTCAATCGCGGGCAAGCCCGCTCCCACATTGGGTGGGAGCTGGCTTGCCTGCGATGCAGGCAACTCGGTCCATCAGGTGTCCACCACCATGCATAACCCCTGCGCCCTGATCCCGGTCTACAACCATGAAGCCGCCGTGCCCGCCGTGGTCCGCAGCCTGTTGGACCACGGCCTGCCCTGCCTGCTGGTGGACGATGGCAGCAGCCCGGCCTGCGCCGCCGTGCTGGCGCAACTGGCAAACCTGGATAACGTGTCGCTGCTGACCCTGCCCGTCAATCAAGGCAAGGGCGCGGCAGTGATGGCCGGCTTTCGCGAAGCCGCACGCCTGGGCTTCACCCACGCCCTGCAAGTGGACGCCGACGGCCAGCACGACCTGCGCGAAGTCGCGCTGTTTCTCGACGCCTCACGCACCCACCCCGACGCGGTGATCTGCGGCTACCCCGAATACGACGACAGCGTGCCCAAGGGCCGCCTCTATGCGCGTTACCTGACCCACGTCTGGGTGTGGATCAACAGCCTGTCGCTGCAGATCCGCGATTCGATGTGTGGCTTTCGCCTCTACCCCCTGGCACCGGTGCTGGCCTTGATGGACTCGGCGCGGATCGGCAAGCGCATGGATTTCGACTCCGACATCATCGTGCGCCTGTCATGGCGCAACCAGCCGATGCGCTGGCTGCCGACCCAGGTGCATTACCCGGCCGACGGCCTGTCGCACTTTCGCCTGGTCCGCGACAACCTGCTGATTTCATCCATGCATACCCGGCTGTTCTTCGGCATGTTGCTGCGCGCACCGCTGATCCTCTGGCGACGGTGGCAGGCATGAGCGAAAACACCCGGCATTGGGCCGACCGCCAGGAGCGCGGCAGTTTCTGGCTGATGAAACTCACCGCGTTCGCCGCCAAAGTCCTTGGACGCCGGGTATTGAGCCCACTGCTGTATGGCATCGTCCTGTACTTTTTCCTGTTTGGCCGCGCCGCGCGCCGGAGCATCTGGCAATACCAGCAGCGCCTGGCCGACTGGAGCGGGCGCGACGACCTGCGCCCCAGCCACACCCGGGTCTTCGGCCAGTTCATGGCCTTCGCCGACGCCTTGCTGGACAAGCTCGACGTGTGGAACGGCAAGCTGCGCCTGGAACAGATCGAAATCATCGACCCGGCCCAACTGCGCGGGCAACTGCGCGGCGAGCGCGGGCAGATGCTGGTGGGCGCGCACCTGGGCAACCTGGAAGTGTGCCGGGCCCTGGCGGAGCTGGGCGAGAAAGTCACCATGAATGTGCTGGTGCACACCAAGCACGCCGAACAGTTCAACCGCCTGCTGGGCGAGGCCGGGGCGAGCAACCTGCGGCTGATCCAGGTCAGCGAACTGGACCCGGCGGTGATGCTGCTGCTCAGCCAGCGCCTGGACGACGGTGAATGGCTGGCGATTGCCGGCGACCGCATCCCCCTGCATGGCGGGCGCACGGTGCGCGTGGACTTTCTCGGCCACAGCGCGGCCTTCCCCCAGGGCCCCTGGCTGCTGGCCGGCCTGCTCAAATGCCCGGTCAACCTGCTGATGTGTCTCAAACAGCAGGGGCGCTATCGGCTGATCATCGAGCCCTTCGCCCCATTGATCGAATGGAAACGCAGCGACCGCCAGCAGGTGATCGCCCACTGGGCCGCGCGCTACGCCGCACGCCTGGGCCAGTTCTGCCTGCAAGCGCCCCAACAATGGTTCAACTTTTACCCTTTCTGGAAGACCGATGACGACGCATCTGCTTGAGCCGGTAACCTTCGGCGAACTCCCTTTGCGCATCGAAGACGTGCTGGCCCTGGCCAACCGTCAGGCGCCCACCCGCCTGCAAGACGACGCCGGGTACCGCCAGCGCATCGCCAAGGGCGCGCAGTTCCTCGATTCGCTGCTGGACAAGGAAGGCGTGATCTACGGCGTCACCACCGGCTACGGCGACTCGTGCGTGGTGGCGGTGCCGTTGCAGCATGTCGAGGCCTTGCCGCGTCACCTGTACACCTTCCACGGCTGCGGCCTGGGCAAGTTGCTCGACGCCCAGGCCACCCGTGCAGTGCTGGCGGCACGCTTGCAGTCGCTGTGCCATGGCGTGTCCGGGGTGCGGGTTGAACTGCTGGAGCGCCTGCATGCGTTCCTTGAACACGACATCCTGCCGCTGATCCCCGAAGAGGGCTCGGTGGGCGCCAGCGGCGATCTGACGCCGCTGTCGTACGTGGCCGCGACCTTGTCCGGCGAACGTGAAGTGCTGTTTCGTGGCGAGCGCCGCCAGGCCGCCGATGTCCATCGCGAACTGGGCTGGACGCCGCTGGTGCTGCGGCCCAAGGAAGCCCTGGCGCTGATGAACGGCACCGCGGTGATGACCGGCCTGGCTTGCCTGGCCTTCGCCCGCGCCGACTACCTGCTGCAACTGGCCACGCGCATCACCGCGTTGAACGTGGTGGCGCTGCAAGGCAACCCGGAGCACTTCGACGAACGCCTGTTCGCCGCCAAGCCGCACCCCGGGCAGATGCAGGTGGCGGCCTGGTTGCGCAAGGACCTGGCCATCGACGCCCCGACCGCGCCGCTGCACCGTTTGCAGGACCGCTACTCGCTGCGCTGCGCGCCCCACGTTCTCGGCGTGCTGGCCGACAGCCTGAACTGGCTGCGCTCGTTTATCGAGATCGAACTCAACAGCGCCAACGACAACCCGATCATCGACGCCGAGGCCGAGCGCGTGCTGCACGGCGGGCACTTCTACGGCGGGCATATCGCCTTTGCCATGGACAGCCTGAAAAACCTGGTGGCCAACGTCGCCGACCTGCTCGACCGGCAATTGGCGCTGCTGGTGGACGAGCGCTACAACCATGGCTTGCCGAGCAACCTGTCGGGCGCCCCGGCGGACCGTGCGATGATCAACCACGGCTTCAAGGCGGTGCAGATCGGCACCAGCGCCTGGACCGCCGAAGCGTTGAAAAATACGATGCCGGCCAGCGTGTTTTCACGCTCCACCGAGTGCCACAACCAGGACAAGGTGAGCATGGGTACGATCGCCGCCCGCGATGCGATCCGCGTGCTGGAGCTGACCGAACAGGTGGCCGCCGCCACCTTGCTCGCGGCCAACCAGGGCGTGTGGTTGCGCGCCCAGGTCACGGATGCCAGGCCGTTGCCGCCGGCCCTGGCCGCGATGCACAGCGAGCTGGCTAAGGACTTCCCGCCGGTGATTGAAGACCGCGCCCTGGAAGGCGAACTGCGCCTGTGCCTGCAACGCATCGCCGCGCAACACTGGAGGCTGCATGCGTAGCCCCGGCGTGTTGCATTGCGACACTGAAATCCTCGTGCCCTTCTTCGACATCGACACGATGAACGTGGTCTGGCACGGCCACTACGTGAAATACCTGGAAATCGCCCGCTGCGCGTTGCTCGACAAGCTCGGCCACAACTACACGGCAATGCTCGAATCCGGCTATGCGTGGCCGGTGATCGACCTGCAACTGCGCTACGTGCGGGGCGCCACCTTTGGCCAGACCCTCAATGTGCGCGCCAGCCTGGTGGAGTGGGAGAACCGCTTGAAGGTCAACTACCTGATCACCGACCTGGCCAGCGGCGAACGCCTGACCCGCGCCAGCACTGTGCAAGTGGCGGTCGAGATTGCCAGCCGCGAGATGCAACTGGCCTCACCCGCCGTGTTCACCACCGCCGTCGAAAGGGCTCTGGAATGCTGAGCTTGCCCGCGATGGTCGCCAACAATAACGCGGGGTGCCTGACACTGCGCGGCGTCCTCGGGTTTTTCGCGAGCAAGCTCGCGCCTACAGGAGTTGGGTTGTTGCTGAGCGTTGGGGCTTATGCCTTCGACTTGCAACAACTGAGCGATCAGTTGGCCAAACCCACGGTGATCCACGGCAACTTCATCCAGGAAAAACACCTGCGCGCCCTGCCCCAGCCGCTGACCAGCAAGGGCACCTTCGTATTGGCCCGGGACCACGGCCTGCTCTGGCTGCTGAAAACCCCGCTGCAACAGGACTACCGCATCAACGCCCAGGGCATTGCCCGGCGTGATGCCAACGGTTGGCAACCGCTGCCGAACAAAAGCGCCGGCGCCGAGCAGAACCGTTTGTTCCTCGCCGTGCTGCAAGGCGACAGCAGCGGCTTGCAGCGCGACTTCGAGTTGCAGCTGCAAGGCGAGGCCAAGGCCTGGAAACTCACGCTGATCCCCCGCTCGCTGCTGCTCAAGCAAGTGTTCACCCAGATCAATATCGACGGCGGCGAGTTGGTGCACACCATCGAGCTGCTGGAAACCCAGGGCGACAGCACCCTGTTGCGCATGCAAGACAGCACCAGCACGCAACCCTTGAGCGACGCGGAGCAACACGACTTTGCCCAGTGAGCGTTGGTTGCCGCGCCTGTTCCTGATCCTGCTGGTGGCCGTGCTGGCCCTGGCCGGCTGGCAATGGCGCCATGGCGCACCGTTGTCGGCCAACCTGATGGACCTGGTGCCGGGTAACACCCCGGACGCTCTGGAACTGGCGGCCGAGCAACGCATGCAAGAACCGCTGAACCGCGAGATGTTGGTGCTGGTCGGGCATGCCGACCGCCAGCAGGCACTGAGCATGGCCCAACAACTCGGCACGCAGTGGCAGGCCAGCGGCCTGTTTGAACAGGTCACCTGGACCCTACAAGCCGACCTGCCAGCCCTGCGCCAGCAATTGCTGCAAGGGCGCCTGGCGATGCTATCGGCCAAGGACCGTGAGCAGTTGGCCAGCGAGCCTGCGGCATTTATCGCGCAGCGGGTGCAGGCACTGTTCGACCCCTTTACCGGCTTCAGCCTGGTGTCGAGCCAGGACGATTGGCTGGGCCTGACCGGACGCATCCAGAACAGCCAGCCGCAACATGGCGCGGTGCAGCTGGATATCGGCAGCGGCGCCTTGATCGCCGATGCCGACGGCAAAAGCTGGGTGCTGCTGCGTGCGCGTACCCAGGGCAACGCCTTTGATATGAAGCTGCCGCTGCAAGTCGCCGACCTGCTGCAAGCGAGCCGCGAACAGGCCAGCCAGCAGGGCGTGCAACTGCTCGCCGCCAGCGGCCTGCTGTACGCGGCCAACGGCCAACAACAGGCCAGCCGCGAGATGACCTGGGTCGGCGGCGGCGCAACGGTAGGGATTCTGTTGCTGTTGCTGCTGGCGTTCCGTCGTTGGCGCGTGTTGCTGGCCTTTGTCCCGGTGCTGGTGGGCATGCTGTTTGGCGCGGTGGCCTGCGTGGCGCTGTTCGGCCATATGCATGTGATGACCCTGGTGCTGGGCGCGAGCCTGATCGGCGTGGCCGTCGACTACCCGCTGCATTACCTGTCCAAGAGCTGGAGCCTGCAACCCTGGCGCAGCTGGCCAGCCTTGCGCCTGACCCTGCCGGGCCTGAGCCTGAGCCTGGCCACCAGTTGCATCGGCTACCTGGCCCTGGCCTGGACGCCATTCCCGGCGCTGACCCAGATCGCCGTGTTCTCCGCCGCTGGGCTGGTGGGCGCCTACCTGTCGGCGGTATGCCTGTTGCCGGCGCTGCTCAACGGCCTGGACCTGCGCCCAGCGCAATGGCCGCTGCGGGTCGCCGAGTTCCTGCTGGGGGTACGTGAATCCTTGCTCAAGCGCCTGCCGAGCCAGGCGCTGCTGGTGCTGGCCCTGCTGTTCTGCGCCGGCGGCCTGTGGCAGTTGAACAGCAAGAACGATATTCGCCAGTGGATCGGCGCACCGCCGCAGTTGCTGCAAGAAGCCCAGGCCATTGCACGGATTACCGGCTACCAACCCACCAGCCAGTTCTTCCTGGTGCGGGCGGACACTCAACAACAGTTACTGGAGCGCCAGGCTGCGTTGAGCCAGCGCCTGGATCAACTGGTGCACCTGGACAAGCTGCAGGGCTACCTGGCGCTCAATCAACTGGTCAGCACGCCCGGCGAACAGCAACACGTGCGCGAGGCCCTGAAGCAACTGCCGGCGCTGTGGCAACCGCTGCTCGACCTCGGCATCCCCGCCAGTGCCTTGCAAGCGGAGGTGGCGCAGTTGCAGGCGCTGCCCACCGCCGACATCGACGCCGCCCTGGCCGGCCCATTGGCCGAACCGTGGCGCCTGTTGTGGCTGGGCAAGGTGGACGGCGGCGTGGCGGCGATGGTCAGCCTGCAAGGCCTGAACAACCCGGCGCTGCTGCGTATCCAGGCCCTGGACCTGCCGGGCGTGCAACTGGTGGATCGCCTTGGCGACTTGAACCAGGTATTTGCCGCGACCCAGGTCAGCGCCGCCGAATTGAAATTATTGTCCTGTGTACTGATTGTCTTGTTGCTGATCCTGCCCTTCGGCCTGGGCGGCGCGCTGCGGATTGTCGCCCTGCCGCTGCTGGCCGCCCTGTGCAGCCTGGCCAGCCTCGGTTGGCTGGGGCAGCCGTTGACCCTGTTCAGCCTGTTTGGCCTGCTGCTGGTGACGGCCATCAGCGTCGATTATGCGATCCTCATGCGCGAACAGATCGGCGGTGCCGCTGTCAGTCTTCTGGGGACCTTGCTGGCCGCCGTCACCACCTGGCTGTCCTTTGGCCTGCTGGCCGTTTCCAGTACGCCGGCAGTGAGTAACTTCGGCCTGTCGGTCAGCCTGGGCCTGGCCTTCAGCTTTATGCTGGCGCCGTGGGCCGGCCGCCAGGAGCACACGCAATGATGCCCACGAATTTTATTGAGTCGAACCTGATGATTGCCAACCCGGCAAGGAGCCACAGTGCCCACAGTTGAAATGGAACGTCGCCAGGTCGTGGTGATCGGTGCCGGCCCGTCCGGCGCCATTGCGGCCGCGTTGCTCAAGCGTAACGGGCATGATGTGTTGATCATCGAGCGCCAGCACTTCCCGCGCTTTTCCATCGGCGAGAGCCTGTTGTCCCACTGCATCGACTTTATCGAAGAAGCCGGCATGCTCGAGGCGGTCAACGCCGCCGGCTTCCAGCTGAAAACCGGCGCCGCGTTTGCCTGGGGCGAGCGCTACAGTGCCTTTGATTTCAGCGACACGTTCAGCGATGGCAAGCCCACCACCTTCCAGGTCCAGCGCGCCGATTTCGACAAGTTGCTGGCCGATCAGGCGGCGTTGCAAGGCGTGGAGATCCGGTATGGCCAGACCCTGGTCGGGGTGGATTTTGTCGCTGGCCACCGCTACCTGCATGTACGCCGCGAAAATGGCCGCGAATACCATATCAAGGCCGGCTTCGTCCTCGACGCCAGCGGTTACGGCCGCGTGCTGCCACGCCTGCTGAACCTCGAAGCGCCGTCGAACTTCCCGTTGCGCCAGGCGGTGTTCACCCACGTCGAGGACCGCATCGAACATCCGGGCTTCGACCGCAGCAAGATCCTCATCACCACCCACCCGACCCAGCGCGATATCTGGTTCTGGACCATCCCGTTCAGCAATGGGCGCTGCTCGGTGGGCGTAGTCGCGGCCAAGGAGCATTTCGACGGTTGCGATGGGGATCTGGATGCCTGCCTGCGCGGTTTTATCGAGCAAACCCCGAGCCTGTCCAAGGTGCTGGCGAACGCGGTCTGGGACACCCCGGCGCGGACCATCGGCGGCTACTCGGCCAACGTCACCACCCTGCATGGCCCGGGCTTTGCGCTGTTGGGCAATGCGGCGGAGTTCCTCGACCCGGTGTTCTCCTCCGGCGTGACCATCGCCATGCGCTCGGCCAGCATGGCCGCAGGGCTGCTGCACCGCCAGCTCAAGGGCCAAAGGGTGGACTGGCAGACCGAGTTCGCCGAGCCGCTCAAACGTGGGGTCGATACGTTCCGCTGCTATGTCGAAGGTTGGTACGCCGGCACGTTCCAGGATGTGATCTACCACCCAGGCAGTTCGCCGGAAATCCGCCGCATGATCAGCTCGATCCTCGCCGGTTATGCCTGGGACGAGCGCAACCCCTTTGTCAGCGAACCCAAGCGCCGCTTGCGGATGCTCTCGGAAATCTGTGCCGGGGAAAACCTATGAGCAGCCCACCTGTGTCAAAAGAGTACTTGAGCAAAAACTACGTCGAAGAAACCAAGTTCGGCTTCTGGTTCCTGCGCAGCCACACCTGGCAGCATCACGTACTGCGCGTGGCCATCAAGGACCTGCGCAGCCTGTTCAGCGCGCCACTGCCCGAGGCCCCGGTGCTGCTGGATGCAGGTTGTGGCCAGGGCAAATCGTTCGGCTATTTGCAGCAGGTATTCGCCCCCAAGCGCCTGATCGGCCTGGACGCCGACCCGCACAGCCTCGACCTGAGCCGTGCCGAAGCGGCGCGCCAGGGCATAGCGATCGAGCTGATCGGCAGCGATTGCGCGACCCTCAAGGTGGCCGATGAAAGTGTCGATATCCTGTTCTGCCACCAGACCTTCCACCACCTGGTGGAGCAACAGCGGGCACTGACCGAGTTCTATCGGGTGCTCAAGCCCGGCGGCTACCTGCTGTTTGCCGAGTCCACCGAAGCCTACATCGACACTTGGGTAATTCGCTGGCTGTTCCGCCACCCGATGCAGGTGCAGAAAAGTGCCGATGAGTACCTGGAGATGATCCGCGACCAGGGTTTCGAGTTTGGCCCGCAGAACGTGTCGTACCCGTACCTGTGGTGGAGCCGCTCGGCAGACTTCGGCCTGCTGGAGCGTTGGGGCCTGCGCCAGCCCAAGCCGTTTGGCCAACGTGAAGAGACCCTGGTGAATGTGGTTGCGCGCAAGCCCCTCGCAGGCCCGCCAGCATGATCCGCGCGCTGTTGATCGGCTGCCTGTTGCTGCTGGCCGCCTGCGCCAGCCAGCCGCCGCTGCCGGTGCATACGCCAAGCCTGGCCTTGCCCCTGCAATTGCATATCGAGCGCGAGCAGGATGGCCAGCGCCAGGACTGGTTGCTGGTGATCCAGCGCGAAGGCCAGGCCTTGCGCTGGTCGCTGCTGGACCCGCTGGGCATCCCCCTGGCCCGGCAAAAGCTGGTGGCCGGGGCTTGGCAGGCAGATGGCCTGCTGCCGCCCAACCCCCAGGCCCGCGAGTTGTTTGCCGCCTTGCTATTTGCTTTGACACCCGCCGCCGAGCTGCCCGGCAACTACCCCCAAGCCCGTGAAGACGATGGCGGGCGGGCCCTCAAGCCGCACTGGCAGGGGATCTACCGCGCGCCCTTGATCTTCAGCGTGAACATGCCGGGCCAGCACCTGAACTACCGCGTCAGCGCGCTTGAGAGCAGCCCATGACCGCCTACCTCAATGCCCTGGGGATCATCTGCGCCCTGGGCCGTGGCCAGCAGCAAGTGCGGCGCAACCTGTTTGCCGGGGATAGCTCGGGCATGCGCGCCGAGAGTGGCTGGGTGCCCGAGCGGGTACTGCCGGTGGGCAGCGTGCCTGGCGAGCTGGCACCGCTGCCGCCGCACCTGGCGCAACAAAGCAGTCGCAATAACCAGTTGCTGCTGGAGGCCGCCTTGCAGATCGAAGGCCCGATCCGGCAGGCGATCCACACCTTTGGCGCCGCGCGCATCGGGATTGTGCTGGGCACCAGCACCTCGGGCATCGATGAAGCCAGCCGCGGCATTGCCCACTATCTGCAAGAAGGGCACTTCCCTGACGATTATGACTACCGGCAACAGGAACTCGGCGCCCCGGCCAACTTCCTCGCCGACTGGCTGCAACTGAGCGGCCCGGCCTATGTGATTTCCACGGCCTGCACCTCCAGCGCCCGCGCAATGATGAGCGCACGCCGCCTGCTGGACCTGGGCCTGTGCGATGCGGTGCTGTGCGGCGGGGTCGACAGCCTGTGCAAGCTGACCCTCAATGGCTTTACCTCGCTGGAGGCGGTGTCCGCCGAGCGCTGCAACCCGTTTTCGCTGAACCGCAATGGCATCAATATCGGCGAGGCGGCGGTGCTGTTCCTGATGAGCAAGACCCCAGGGCCCATCGCCCTGCTGGGCAGCGGCGCCAGTTGCGACGCGCACCATATTTCCGCACCGGAGCCCAGTGGCAAGGGCGCATTGCAGGCGATGAGCAAGGCCCTGGCCAACGCGAAGTTAGCACCGGCGCAGATCGGTTACCTGAACCTGCACGGCACCGCCACCCAGCATAACGACGCCATGGAAAGCCTGGCCGTGGCCAGCCTGTTTCCGGCGGGCGTGGCCTGCTCCTCGACCAAGCCACTGACCGGCCATACCCTCGGCGCCGCCGGGGCGCTGGAAGCGGCGTTTTGCTGGCTGAGCCTGGTCGAGGGCACGCTGGCGCCGCATCTCTGGGACGGCCACGCCGACCCGGCGCTGCCCGCCCTGCGCTGGGCCAAGGTCGGCGACCCCCTGGAAAAACGCTACCTGATGAGCAACTCGTTTGCCTTCGGTGGCAATAACGTCAGCCTGATTATCGGAGACGCCCCATGAGCCATTGGCCACTCGCCGAACTGCTGCCCCACGCCGGGGACATGATCCTGATCGACCAGGTGCTGGCCTTCGATGAAGAGCAGATCCGCACCCACGCCACCGTCAAGCCCGGCGGCCTGTTCAACCGCCCTGACGGCAGCCTGCCGGCCTGGGTCGGCGTCGAGTTGATGGCGCAAAGCGTCGCGGCCTATGCCGGCTGCCGCGCACGCCAGAACGGCGAAGCCGTGGCGTTGGGCTTCCTGCTGGGCACCCGTAAATTCGAGTGCAATGTCGAGCACTTTCCTGCCGGCACCGAACTGACCATCCACGGCCTGCGCTCCCTGGAAGACGACAACGGCATGGGTGTGTTCGAGTGCCACCTGACCGGCGACGGGATCCAGGCCAGCGCGCGCCTGAACGTATTTCGACCGCCCCAGGCGGCCAACTATTTAGCTGAATCGAAGGACACTCGTCATGACTGAATCCGTACTGGTCACCGGCTCCAGCCGGGGTATCGGCCGCGCTATCGCCCTGCGCCTGGCCCAGGCCGGCCATGACATTGTGCTGCATTGCCGCAGTGGCCGCGCCGAGGCGGATGCCGTACAGGTCGAAGTCCAGGCCCTGGGCCGCAAGGCGCGGGTGCTGCAATTCGATGTGGCGGACCGGGCCACCTGCAAGCAGATCCTTGAAGCCGACGTAGAAGCCCACGGCGCCTATTACGGCGTGGTGTTGAACGCCGGCCTGACCCGCGATGGCGCGTTCCCGGCGCTGTCGGAAGACGACTGGGACGTGGTGATGCGCACCAATCTCGACGGTTTCTACAATGTGCTGCACCCGGTGATGATGCCGATGATCCGGCGTCGCGCGGCCGGGCGCATTGTGTGCATCACCTCGGTCTCGGGGCTGATCGGCAACCGTGGCCAGGTCAACTACAGCGCGTCCAAGGCCGGCTTGATCGGCGCCGCCAAGGCCCTGGCCATTGAGCTGGGCAAACGCAAGATCACCGTCAACTGCGTGGCTCCGGGCCTGATCGACACGGCGATGCTCGACGAGAACGTGCCGGTGGAAGAACTGATGAAGATGATCCCCGCGCAACGCATGGGCACCCCCGAAGAGGTCGCCAGTGCGGTGAACTTCCTGATGTCGGCCGAGGCCGGCTACATCACCCGCCAGGTCCTGGCCGTGAACGGGGGCCTGTGCTGATGAAACGTGTGGTAGTCACCGGCATGGCCGGCATGACCTCCCTGGGCTGCGACTGGGAAACCATCGTCGCCAACTTCCGCGCCCAACGCAGCGGTATCCGGCGCATGGACGAGTGGGATCGCTTCAGCGAACTGAACACCCGTTTGGCCGGGCCGATTGACGACTTTGTCGTGCCCGCCCACTGGACCCGCAAACAACTGCGCAGCATGGGCCGGGTCTCGCGCCTGGCGGTGTGGGCGGCCGAGCAGGCGTTGCGGGACGCCGGCCTGCTGGGCGATGCGTCGATCAAGGATGGGCGCATGGGTGTAGCCTGCGGCTCATCCACCGGCAGTACCGATGAGATCAAGGCATTCGGCAATATGCTGCTCAACTCGGTGGCCGAAGGCCTGAACGCCAACTCCTATGTGCGCATGATGCCGCACACCACGGCAGCCAATATCAGCATCTTTTTTGGCCTCACCGGGCGCCTGATCCCCACCTCCAGCGCGTGCACCAGCGGCAGCCAGGGCATCGGCTATGCCTATGAAGCGATCAAGTTCGGCCGCCTGCCGCTGATGCTCGCCGGCGGCGCCGAAGAGCTGTGCCCCACCGAAGCCATGGTATTTGATGCGCTCTACGCCACCAGCCTGAAAAACGACGCGCCGCAAACCAGCCCACGCCCCTACGACAGCGGCCGCGATGGCCTGGTGATCGGCGAAGGCGGCGGTATGCTGGTGCTTGAAGAGCTGGAACATGCCCTGGCCCGCGGTGCGCCTATCCATGCCGAGATCGTCGGTTTTGGCAGCAACGCCGACGGCCAGCACACCACCCGTCCCGAGCAGGTCACCATGCGCCGGGCGATGGAGCTGGCCCTCGAAGATGCCGGCCTGGCGCCGGATGCCATCGGTTACGTGAACGGCCACGGCACCGCCACCGAACAAGGCGACATAGCCGAGACCCTGGCCACCAGCAGCCTGTTCGGCAGCCGCATGCCCATCAGCTCGCAGAAGAGCTTCCTGGGCCATACCCTGGGCGCCTGCGGGGCGCTGGAGTCGTGGTTCAGCATCGAGATGATGAACCGCGACCAGTACGTGCCGACCTTCAACCTCGATCACATCGACCCGCGCTGCGGCGAACTGGATTACCTGCGCGGCGAGTTCCGCCAGATGCACAACGACTACGTGATGAACAACAACTTTGCCTTTGGCGGCGTCAACACGTCGCTGATCTTTCGCCGCTGGCAGTAAGCCTTTTAATTGATTGGAGAGAACGCAATGTCTTCGTTGCTACGCGCCACCCTTATCGCCCTGACCCTGCTGACCGCTGCCGGCTGTACCAGCAAGCCGGTGCTCAACACCCAGCACGCACTCGCCGCCAACGAGCAGGTCAGTGAAGAGAAAATGAAACAGAGCATCCTCACTGCCCTGGACAAGCGCAACTGGACCGTACAGCGCGCCGACCCACGCCTGATCCAGGCCCAGATCAACGTGCGCAACCGCTACTCCGCCGAAATCGACATCCGCTACACCGGCACCAGCTACGCCATCACCTACCGCGACAGCCAGGAACTGGGCTACAAGGACGGCAAGATCCACCGCAACTACAACCGCTGGGTGAGCATGCTCGACCGCGACATCATGGCCGGGCTGCGCACAAGCGGCGCAGCGCAAGCAGGCACGGCGGCGCAGTTGTTCAAGGAGACGGGGACGTCGAAGCAGAACTGATCGGCGCCTGAAAAACCGGCATCTACCTAGCACCAGAAACGACAAAGGGCGCCTTTCGGCGCCCTCTTCACAAGCAGGCTGGCTTGTCATCGCCTTGTCCTGCCCGGCTCTGCGATGGCTGGATTTCCAGGATCCTCAGAGTCTCACAAGCCCCTTTCGGGAACTGGGTCAGTATGCCTGAAATACCGGGCAGGACAATCCGTGGCAAAACGCCTCCTGTCGGCTAACGCACTCCTCAAAGGCCAAGTGCACCGCGCACCGCCGCCTTGACAGCCAAAAACTGCTCACTGGAAAGTTCGGCGATTTTGTAAGTTCGTTTGCCATGCCGATCCTTACTCTTGATTCGATCAAGTCGTCCAAGGCTGACGGTGGCAACGATGTCGCATTTCGCCCAGCACACCGGGTTCGCACCTTGTAAATGGCTTTCAAGCTGCAAGTGGTGTGCGAGTACCGTCTGCGGCGCCGTGGTACTTAAAGGCACAACCGTTACCAACAGCTTATTGGTCCTGTGCCTGCGTATCACAATAACAGGTCTGATCTTGATGATTTCCGGCACCTCATAGCCTCGAAAATCACAAATCAACACGCTGCCTTCTTTGGGCTGATAGAGAAGTGTCATCCATGTCACTCAGTGAAAAAGAAACGATTCTGCGCAACTCCAAGGCAAATCACTAAATCGGTTCCGTTACCTGATATGTGACCGCCGCTACACCAACGCCTTACGCGTCAGCAGCTCGACAAACGCCTTGGCCATGGGTGACTGCTGGTCCTTGCGCTGCACCAGCCATACCGCCGTCACCGCCTCCGGGTCGAGCAAGGGGCGGTAGACCACGCCGTCGATGCGGATGCGCTGGTACGACGCCGGCAACACCGACACCCCCAACCCCGCCGCCACCAGGCCGATGATGGTCATGGCCTCACCGGCCTCCTGGGCAAAATGCGGGCTAAAGCCTGCGTCGCGAGCCAGGCTGAGCAATTGGGCATACAGGCCGCTGCCATAGGCCCGTGGGAAAAATACAAAAGGTTCGTCAGCCAACTGCGTCAGGTGCAAGCCCCGTTCGCTGCCTTGCGCTAATGGATGGCCGGCACTGAGCACCGCCACCAGGGGCTCACGCATCAACTCCACGACACTCAGTGAGTCCGGCAAGGGCAACGGGCGCATCAAGCCGACCTGGATCGACTCATCCACCAGCGCATCCGCCACTTCGGTACTGCTCATTTCCTGCAGGTTCAGGTGCACCGCCGGGAAGGCCTGGCGAAAAGCAAAAATCGCCTGTGGGATGCTGGAGTTGAACGGCGCCGAAGAAGTGAAGCCAATCTTCAGTTCCCCCAACTCCCCCAACTGCGCACGGCGCGCCACATCCGCAGCCTTGTCGACCTGCGCCAGCACCAGGCGGGCTTCCACGAGGAACAGGCGCCCAGCCTCGCTCAGCTCGACCCGACGATTGGTGCGCTCGAACAGCCGCGCGCCGACCTGCTGTTCCAGCGCCTGGATCTGCTGGCTCAAGGGCGGCTGGGAGATACCCAGGACCTGGGCAGCCCTGCCGAAATGCAGCTCTTCAGCCACGGCGATGAAGTAGCGCAAGTGGCGCAATTCCATAAAAACCTCATTAGGTCGTAAAAGCTATCAAACAGGTCGAACAATATATTGGAAAGAATCATTAGCCAGCTATATTCTTTTTTGCATGGCCAGTCCTGGCTGCCTTTGCTTCCCGAGGTCCCGCGTGAAAGCTGCTGTCGCTCCACTTGCCCAAGAACGTCCGCCCACCGCCCTGGATGAGGTGGTGGCACAGCTCAACGACGCGTACATCGAAAAAGGTACGCCGATGTTTATGCGTACGGTGCTGGCGCTGTTTTCCGGCGGCTTTGCCACCTTTGCCCTGCTGTATTGCGTACAGCCGATGATGCCGGCGCTGTCCCACGAATTTTCCATCAATGCCGCACAGAGCAGCCTGATCCTCTCCGTCTCCACCGCGATGCTCGCCTTTGGCCTACTGATCACCGGGCCGATTTCCGACCGCCTGGGGCGCAAGCCGGTGATGGTCACCTCGCTGTTCTGCGCAGCCGTATGCACCATCGCCAGCGGCCTGATGCCGACCTGGGAAGGCATCCTGTGGATGCGCGCGTTGCTGGGCCTGTCCCTTAGTGGCTTGGCAGCCGTGGCCATGACCTACCTCAGCGAAGAGATCCACCCGCAGCACATCGGCCTGGCCATGGGCCTGTATATCGGCGGCAACGCGATTGGCGGCATGAGCGGGCGCCTGATCACTGGCGTGTTGATCGACTTTGTCAGCTGGCACACGGCAATGCTGATCATCGGCGCCCTGGCGCTGATTGCGGCGACAGTGTTCTGGAAGATCCTGCCACCCTCGCGCAACTTCCGCGCCAGCAGCCTCAAGCCGCGCAACCTGATCAATGGCTTTGTCATGCACTTCAAGGATGCCGGCCTGCCGTGGCTGTTTCTCGAAGCCTTCGTGCTGATGGGGGCGTTTGTCACGCTGTTCAACTACATCGGCTACCGCTTGCTGGCCGATCCCTACGACCTGAGCCAGGCGGTGGTGGGCTTGCTGTCGGTGGTGTACCTATCGGGCATCTACAGCTCGGCGAAGATTGGCTCGCTGGCCGACCGCCTGGGCCGCCGCCGCGTCCTGTGGGCCACGATTGTGCTGATGCTCGCCGGCATCACCCTGACCCTGTTCAGCCCGCTGGCGCTGATTATCATCGGCATGCTGATCTTCACCTTCGGCTTCTTCGGCGCCCACTCGGTAGCCAGCAGTTGGATTGGCCGCCGCGCCCTGAAAGCCAAGGGCCAGGCTTCGTCGCTGTACCTGTTCAGCTATTACGCGGGGTCGAGCATTGCCGGGACGGCCGGTGGGTTTTTCTGGCATTACGCCGGGTGGAACGGGATTGGCGGGTTTATCGTGGCGCTGCTGATCGTGGCGCTGCTGGTGGCGTTGAAGCTGGCGAAGTTGGCGCCGCTGAGACAAACAGTGGCTTGAAGTGCTCCTGGATAAAGCGCCTCACTGCGTTTTTCTCACCACAGGCTTGCGCTTCATTGCGGTAGTTATCGAGTCATAACACGCCGTGGCACGCCCCGCGTCCCACTCCGCCTGCATCGCCGAAAACAGCTCAACGTCGATTCGTGCTTGATGAGTAACGAGCGCCTCGGACATGGCCTCTGCGATTCGCTCGATGATCACCCCAGGCTTCTCCACAGCACAGTGTTTACGACCGAACTCCATCAGTTGCTGACGGTCCGGGTAGGTTTTCACCTTGTTCATTTTGATTGCCAACGTGCGATCAACCAATGAGCGGCCGGATTTTGGGTTGTAGTTCTCATACACCGTGGTAGTGGTCACATCGAACACGGGCGCCAGCCGCACCGTTTCACGAGCGCCCGGATGGGTGTAGATCACCCCGAAATTCTTCAAGTGCGCATCACCGTTATGCAGCATCACCGACAAGCAGACCGAGAAAAAAAACCGCTCAAGCTCACGTAACGGGTCGCCATGTGAGCAGACATGGTCAATGACTGCAGCAAGGGTTTCGTAGCTCTGGGAATACTTGTAATTGTCATGGGGGTCTTTGTTGAGCCCCAAGAGCACAGCCATGTCTTCAAAACCGAGCCGGCCAGATGGTGTCAAGTCAAAGCGCTCCATGACAAACAGATCGCCACCTTCAGACAGCCAGAATGGTGGTGTTTCCATCCCCGCTAAGCGCGCAGCTTCCATGCAGAGGAACTCGTTCTGGGCCAGGTGGGCGTACTCATCGGCACCAGACTTCACGATCAGGTCGGAACTGAGCATGGTTTTGCGGCTACCGGTCAGCTTATCCAGGTCAGGTACCAGCACTTTGGGCTGCACGCCGGAAATACCCGACTCGAAGTACGTTTGCACCAGAAACTCGAATATGCCCTGGGAGGTATCGGCCGAAAGTATTTGCTCAAGCCCAACCTGAGCACGCACGGCAACCGACGCTTCGACTGGGTTTTGATAGGTCAGACGTCCGATCTGGTTCCCGCCGATTACCGATAACAGGCGCATCTCATCTACCTGCATGTGCTTGGCCATCCGGCGTTTTATCTGATCGGCGAGAAAACCCTCCGGCACGTTCATATCAAAAATCGGATGCAACACATTGCTGACCGCAGGCGTAGGGTCATAAGGCATGACCAGCGACACCTCGCGCTCGGCATCGGCAGACGCGTAGGCAAACGAGAACTGGGAGCCCTTGGACAGCGCGCCTGAGTTCCCCTGTGGGGCTACGACATTGAGCAATTTGACTCTACTCATCGTGCTCCACCAGATCCGCCAGGGATTTGAGATCGATGCGTTTGTCGACGACTTCCAAGGCCATCCCGAGTGCCGAGATCACCCGGAATACCGTGTACATCGCGACGTTCTCACCCGCTTCAAGATCAATGATGGTCTTGCGATTGCACTTGGCACGGTCCGCCAGTTGCGCCTGGCTGTAACCTTTGGCGCGACGCAACTGGCGTATCCTTTCACCGAGGTCAGGTGGATTAGTCAGCAACATAATGTTACCCATATCGGACTTTATAGAGTAAATCATACATTTAGTCCTATATGACGGACTTTACAAGCCTCTTACGTCCGTTGCCCACTCATAAAACCGACCCAAAAAAACGCCCAGCCTAAGCCGGGCGTTTTTTATAGGCTGCAATCACTCGTGATACTGCGCCGACAACTCATGCACCGCCCGCAGGAACGCGCCCGCATGCTCCGGGTTCACTTCCGGGGTGATGCCATGGCCGAGGTTGAACACATGGCCGCTGCCCTTGCCGTAGCTGGCGAGGATGCGCCCCACTTCGCTGCGGATCGCCTCTGGCTTGGCGTAGAGCACGGTCGGGTCCATGTTGCCTTGCAGGGCCACTTGGCTGCCGACGCGGCGACGGGCTTCGCCCAGGTCGCAGGTCCAGTCCAGGCCCAATGCATCGGCGCCGGCATCGGCGATGCTTTCCAGCCACAGGCCGCCGCCCTTGGTGAACAGGATCACCGGCACTTTGCGGCCTTCGTGTTCGCGGATCAGGCCGCTGACGATTTTGCGCATGTAGGCCAGGGAGAATTCCTGGTACGCCGCCGCCGACAGGTTGCCACCCCAGGTGTCGAAGATCTGCACCGCTTGCGCGCCGGCCATGATCTGGCCGTTGAGGTAAGACACGACCGACTGCGCCAGCTTGTCCAGCAGCAGGTGCATGGCTTGCGGATTGTCGTAGAGCATGGCCTTGGTCTTGCGGAAATCTTTCGACGAGCCGCCTTCGACCATATAGGTGGCCAGGGTCCACGGGCTGCCGGAGAAGCCGATCAGCGGTACGCGGCCGTTGAGTTCGCGGCGGATGGTGCTGACGGCGTCCATCACATAACCGAGGTCTTTATGTGGATCAGGGATCGGCAGGGCTTCGATATCGGCCAGGGTGCTGATCTCTTTCTTGAAGCGTGGACCTTCGCCGGTTTCAAAGTACAGGCCTTGGCCCATGGCATCGGGGATGGTCAGGATATCGGAGAAGAGGATGGCCGCATCCAGTTGTGGATAGCGGTCCAGCGGCTGCATCGTGACCTCACAGGCAAACTCCGGGTTCATGCACAGGCTCATGAAATCGCCTGCGTTGGCGCGGCTGGCGCGGTATTCCGGCAGGTAGCGACCGGCTTGACGCATCATCCACACGGGGGTGACGTCTACGGGTTGCTTGAGCAGGGCACGAAGGAAACGGTCGTTCTTGAGGGCAGTCATGTCGGCATCCGCAAAAAAAGTGCGGGCATTTTCTCAGAGCCGGACGCAAAAGGCACGGTATGCACCGTGCCTTTTGTCTATAGGGTCAATTTGTCGCGGCCGATCGTTCCCACGCGGAGCGTGGGAACGATCAGATCAGACCTGCAAGTAGTCCAGGATGCCTTCGGCGGCATTGCGGCCTTCAAAGATCGCCGTCACCACCAGGTCAGAACCGCGCACCATATCGCCACCGGCGAAGATTTTCGGGTTGCTGGTCTGGTGCTTGTACTGGCCCTGCTCCGGGGCCACGACGCGGCCCTGGCTGTCGGTCTGGATCTGGAACTGCTCGAACCACGGCGCCGGGCTTGGGCGAAAGCCAAAAGCGATGACCACGGCATCGGCCGGGATGATCTCTTCGGAACCCGGGATCGGCTCGGGGCTGCGACGGCCACGGGCGTCCGGTTCGCCGAGACGGGTCTCGACCACCTTCACGCCTTCGACGCGGTCTTCACCAACGATAGCGATCGGCTGACGGTTGTAGAGGAACTTCACGCCTTCTTCCTTGGCGTTCTTCACCTCTTTGCGCGAGCCCGGCATGTTGGCTTCGTCACGGCGATAGGCACAGGTCACCGATTTGGCGCCCTGGCGGATCGACGTGCGGTTGCAGTCCATCGCGGTGTCGCCACCGCCCAGCACCACGACCTTCTTGCCTTTCATGTCGACGAAATCTTCCGGCGACTTTTCAAAGCCCAGGTTGCGGTTGACGTTGGCGATCAGGAAGTCGAGCGCGTCGTACACGCCCGGCAGGTCCTCACCGGCAAAGCCGCCCTTCATGTAGGTGTAGGTGCCCATGCCCATGAACACCGCATCGTATTCTTCGAGCAGTTGCTCCATGGTCACGTCTTTGCCGATCTCGGTGTTCAGGCGAAACTCGATGCCCATGCCGGTGAAGACTTCGCGGCGATTGCTCAACACAGTCTTTTCCAGCTTGAACTCGGGGATGCCGAAGGTCAGCAGGCCGCCGATTTCCGGGTTCTTGTCGAACACCACCGGGGTCACGCCACCACGCACCAGCACGTCGGCACAGCCCAGGCCCGCCGGGCCTGCGCCGATGATCGCCACGCGCTTGCCGGTGGGCTTGACCTTGGACATGTCCGGGCGCCAGCCCATGGCGAACGCGGTGTCGGTGATGTACTTCTCCACCGAACCGATGGTCACCGCGCCAAAACCGTCATTGAGGGTGCACGCACCCTCGCACAGACGATCCTGGGGACACACCCGGCCGCAGACTTCCGGCAGGGTGTTGGTCTGGTGCGACAGCTCGGCGGCGGCGAGGATGTTGCCCTCGGCCACCAACTTGAGCCAGTTGGGAATGAAGTTGTGCACCGGGCACTTCCATTCGCAATACGGGTTACCGCACCCCAGGCAGCGGTGGGCCTGTTCGGCCGAGTGCTGGGGTTTGAAGGGCTCGTAGATTTCCACGAACTCTTTCTTGCGTTGACGCAACAGTTTCTTCTTCGGATCTTTGCGCCCGACATCGATGAACTGGAAGTCGTTATTCAGACGTTCAGCCATGTTAAAACCTCATCAAACTCTTCAGGCGCATATCACTGCGGGTTGGCACGGATGCTGGAAAGCAACGATTTCAGGTTGGCCGCCTTGGGCTTGACCAGCCAGAAACGACGCAGGTAATCATCGAGGTTCTCGGCGAGGTTACGACCCCATTCGCTGCCGGTTTCCTCGACGTACTCGTCCAGCACGTGCTGCAAGTGGTTCCGGTAGGACTCCATGGCCTCGCCGCTGATCCGCTGGATCTCGACCAACTCGTGGTTGACCTTGTCGACGAAGGTGTTGTCCTGGTCCAGCACATAGGCGAAACCGCCGGTCATGCCCGAACCAAAGTTGTAACCGGTCTTGCCCAACACGCAGACAAAGCCACCGGTCATGTACTCGCAGCAGTGATCGCCCGTGCCTTCAACCACAGTGTGGGCACCGGAGTTACGCACGGCGAAACGCTCACCGGCGGTCCCTGCGGCAAACAGCTTGCCACCGGTGGCGCCGTACAAGCAGGTGTTGCCGATGATGGCACTGTCCTGGGTCTTGTAGATGCTACCCGCTGGCGGGACGATCACCAGCTTGCCGCCGGTCATGCCCTTGCCCACGTAGTCGTTGGCGTCGCCTTCGAGGTACATGTGCAGGCCGCCGGCGTTCCACACGCCAAAGCTCTGGCCGGCAGTGCCCTTGAAGCGGAAGGTGACCGGCGCCTTGGCCATGCCCTGGTTGCCATGCTTGCGCGCGATTTCGCCGGAGATGCGTGCGCCGATGGAGCGGTCGCAGTTGCAGATATCCAGGGCAAACTCGCCACCACTGGCGTCATTGATCGAGGAACCGGCCATATCGACCATTTTCTCGGCCAACAGGCCTTTGTCGAACGGTGGGTTGCGCTCCACCTGGCAGAATTGTGGCTTGTCTGCCGGGATATGATCGCTGCCCAACAGCGGCGTCAGGTCCAGGTGCTGTTGCTTGGCGGTCTGGCCCTGGAGGATATCCAGCAGATCGGTACGCCCGATCAGTTCTTCCAGGGAGCGCACGCCGAGCTTGGCCAGCCACTCACGGGTTTCTTCAGCGACGTAGGTGAAGAAATTCACCACCATGTCGACGGTGCCGATGTAGTGATCCTTGCGCAGCTTCTCGTTCTGCGTGGCCACGCCGGTGGCGCAGTTGTTCAGGTGGCAGATGCGCAGGTATTTGCAGCCCAGGGCGATCATCGGCGCGGTGCCGAAGCCGAAGCTTTCGGCGCCGAGGATCGCGGCCTTGATCACGTCGAGGCCGGTTTTCAGGCCGCCATCGGTCTGCACCCGGACTTTGCCGCGCAGGTCATTGCCGCGCAGGGTCTGGTGGGTCTCGGCCAGGCCCAGCTCCCACGGTGCGCCAGCGTACTTGATCGAGGTCAGCGGCGAAGCGCCGGTGCCGCCGTCGTAGCCGGAGATGGTGATCAGGTCGGCATAGGCCTTGGCCACGCCAGCGGCGATGGTGCCCACACCGGCTTCAGCAACCAGTTTCACCGAGACCAGGGCCTGCGGGTTGACTTGCTTGAGGTCGAAAATCAGCTGCGACAAGTCTTCAATCGAGTAGATGTCGTGGTGCGGCGGTGGCGAGATCAGGGTCACGCCCGGCACCGCATAACGCAGCTTGGCGATCAGGCCATTGACCTTGCCGCCTGGCAACTGGCCGCCTTCACCGGGCTTGGCGCCCTGGGCGACTTTGATCTGCAGCACTTCGGCGTTGACCAGGTATTCCGGGGTTACGCCGAAACGACCAGTGGCCACCTGCTTGATTTTCGAGCTCTTGATGGTGCCGTAGCGCGCCGGGTCTTCGCCACCTTCGCCGGAGTTGGAACGCGCACCCAGGCGGTTCATGGCTTCGGCCAGGGCTTCGTGGGCCTCGGGGGACAAGGCGCCCAGGGAGATACCGGCGGAGTCGAAGCGCTTGAGGATCGACTCCAGTGGTTCGATTTCGCTGATAGCCAACGGCGTGTCCAGGGTTTTCACCTGGAACAGGTCGCGGATCATCGACACCGGGCGGTTATCCACCAGCGCGGTGTATTCCTTGAACTTGGCGTAGTCGCCCTGCTGCACAGCGGCTTGCAGGGTGCTGACCACATCCGGGTTGTAGGCGTGGTATTCGCCACCGTGCACGAACTTGAGCAGGCCACCTTGCTGGATCGGCTTGCGCGCGCTCCAGGCCTCCAGGGCCAGGGCTTTCTGTTCGGCTTCGATATCAACGAAACGCGCGCCCTTGATGCGGCTTGGCACGCCACGGAAACTCAGTTCGCAGACTTCTTCCGACAGGCCGATGGCCTCGAACAACTGCGCGCCACGGTAAGAGGTGACGGTGGAGATGCCCATCTTCGACAGGATCTTCAGCAGGCCCTTGGTGATGCCTTTGCGGTAGTTCTTGAACACCTCGTACAAATCGCCCAGCACTTCGCCGGTGCGGATCAGGTCGCCCAGCACTTCATAGGCCAGGAACGGATACACCGCCGAGGCGCCAAAGCCGATCAGCACCGCAAAGTGGTGCGGGTCGCGGGCGGTGGCGGTTTCGACGAGGATGTTGGAGTCGCAGCGCAGGCCTTTTTCGGTCAGCCGGTGGTGCACCGCGCCGGTGGCCAGGGAGGCGTGGATCGGCAGCTTGCCCGGGGCGATATGGCGGTCGGTCAGTACGATCTGGGTACGACCGGCACGCACGGCTTCTTCGGCCTGATCGGCGACGTTGCGCACCGCGGCTTCCAGGCCGAGGCTCTCGTCGTAGTTCAGGTCGATGATCTGGCGGTCGAAGCCTGGACGCTCCAGGGTCATCAACGAACGCCACTTGGCCGGGGAAATCACCGGCGAGCTGAGGATCACGCGGGAGGCGTGCTCTGGCGATTCCTGGAAGATATTGCGCTCGGCACCGAGGCACACTTCCAAAGACATGACGATGGCTTCACGCAGCGGGTCGATCGGTGGGTTGGTCACCTGGGCGAACTGCTGGCGGAAATAGTCGTACGGCGTGCGCACGCGCTGGGACAGCACGGCCATCGGCGTGTCGTCGCCCATGGAGCCGACCGCCTCGTAGCCTTGCTCGCCCAGTGGGCGCAGCACCTGGTCGCGCTCCTCGAACGTGACCTGGTACATCTTCATGTACTGCTTGAGCTGGTCCACGTCATAGAACGCCGAGCCATGGTCGTTATCTTCCATGGTCGCCTGGATGCGCAGGGCGTTCTTGCGCAGCCATTGCTTGTACGGGTGGCGCGACTTCAGGCGGTTGTCGATGGCATCGGTGTCGAGGATCTGCCCGGTTTCGGTGTCCACGGCGAGGATCTGGCCAGGGCCGACGCGGCCTTTGGCAATCACGTCTTCAGGCTGGTAGTTCCACACGCCGACTTCCGACGCCAGGGTGATGAAGCCGTTGGTGGTGGTTACCCAGCGCGCCGGGCGCAGGCCGTTACGGTCGAGCAGGCACACCGCGTAGCGACCATCGGTCATGACCACGCCGGCCGGGCCGTCCCACGGTTCCATGTGCATCGAGTTGTACTCATAGAACGCCCGCAGGTCGGGGTCCATGGTCTCGACGTTCTGCCACGCTGGCGGAATGATCATGCGCACGCCACGGAACAGGTCGATGCCGCCGGTGACCATCAATTCCAGCATGTTGTCCATGCTCGAAGAGTCGGAACCCACGCGGTTGACCAATGGGCCGAGCTCTTCGAGGTCCATCAGGTCGTTGGCGAACTTGGTGCGACGGGCCACGGCCCAGTTGCGGTTGCCGGTGATGGTGTTGATCTCGCCGTTGTGGGCGAGGAAGCGGAATGGCTGGGCCAGCGGCCATTTCGGCAGGGTGTTGGTGGAGAAGCGCTGGTGGAACACGCAGATCGCGGTTTGCAGGCGCTCATCGCTCAGGTCTGGATAGAAGGCGGTCAAGTCCGCCGGCATCATCAGGCCTTTATAAATGATGGTCTTGTGGGAAAAGCTGCAGATGTAGTGGTCGGTGTCCAGGGCGTTGGCCACGGACGAACGACGACGGGAGGTGAACAGCTTGATCGCCATGTCCTGGTCGCTCAGGCCGTCGCCTGCGATAAACACTTGTTCGATCTGCGGCAGGCGCTCATGGGCCAGGCGGCCGAGCACGCTGGTGTCGATTGGCACTTTGCGCCAGCCGACCAGTTGCAGGCCGGCGGCAAGGATCTCGCGGTTCATGTTCTCGCGAGCGGCCTCGGCTTTGACCGGGTCCTGATTGAAGAACACCATGCCCACCGCGTATTGCTTGGGCAAATCGGCGCCGAAGGTTTCCTTGGCGACAGCGCGCAGGAACAGGTCGGGCTTTTGAATCAGCAAGCCACAGCCGTCACCGGTCTTGCCGTCGGCGTTGATCCCACCGCGGTGGGTCATGCAGGTCAGGGCCTCGATGGCCGTTTGCAGAAGGGTATGACTGGGTTCGCCCTGCATATGGGCTATCAGGCCGAAACCACAGTTATCCTTGAATTCATCGGGTTGGTACAGACCTGCTTTCATAGACACTTTCTCACCAGGCTGCCTCTTATTTCGAGGCAAATTTCTTTTCAATTCAACCGGTTACCTTCCACGCCGAACGTACGCCGGCTTAGCGGGGGCAAAAGGGAGGTCATTGTACACACCGACACAGACGCCCACAAATTTGGCGACGAACTGTCGCAAATCTATGTCGCATTTATGAAAGGTTTAAAGCGATATGCTGTGCTAGTCAAAACTTTTTTAATTTTGACTGCGACTACTCAAAAGCCACTGTGACGCAGACACCACAAAGCGCGCGGCCTTCAGGGCTGCACGCTGTTGTCGTTTTTTTGAGGTGCTGAGAGGGCGACCTGGGTAAGGTCGCCGGATCTTCAGCGAGTTGTTGCCAGTTCTTGTTGAACGCTGGCAACAGTGCGAGGCCAAGGTTTACCAGCCTGAACCTTCGCTGGCAAGGCCTTGATCGCGGAATCGGCGGCCGCACGGCTCGGGAAACTGCCGTAGGTGATCACGTAGAGAGGCTTGCCGTTGAGCACTTTCTTGAAATAACGGTACTCACCGCCCTGCTCTTTGACGAACGCCTGGGCGTTGGCTTCGGAGCTGGTGCCGAGGATCTGCACCACGTAGTTCTTGGCCGGTTGGCTACCGTACCAGCCACTGCCGGCAGCGGCCTTGGCCACGGTCACCGGTTTCTCAGCAGGCTTGGCGACAGGCGCTGGCTTAGCCGCAGGGGCTGGCGCAGGCTTGACCACTGGCGCCGGAGCTGGCTTGGCGGTGGCAACCTGGGTCGGAGCAGGCGTTGGCGTAGCCGCAGGCACCGGTGCAGGGCTGGCTGTTGCGCCCGGTGGCGGAGCCACGGTGGTAACGGTCGGTGGCGTGGCGCTGGAGCCTTCTACCGGCACACCGTCGTCGCCTTCGGAAATGGCGCCGGCTTCTTCTGCCAGCGGGCCTCGCATGACCGGCTGGCCGACCATCGGCAGGTTGGTAGGCTGGCCGGAACCGGCAAACTCAACGGCAGGCGCGCCGTTGGTGGTGGGCTTGCCCAGTGGCAGTTGTGCCTGCTCGGTCGGCGCACCTGGCGCGGTCGGGGCCTTGCTGCGGCCAGGAATCAGCCAGGCGGCGACAACGGCCACCACGACAACAGCAGAAATCGCCAGTACGTGTTTCTTCGGCATGGTGAACCCCATCTTTGGACGCTTAACCGCAGAGCGGCTGGCAATCATTGCTTCGATCATTGCATCCCGGGCCACCTGGTTGATGGTGCCAGGCCAGCCGTCGGAGCTTTCGTGAATATCAGAGATCTGCTGGGCGGAGAAAAGTTCGATGCCCTGGCCAGCACCTTCAAGGCGCTGGGCCAGGTACTCGCGGGTTTCTTCCTCTTCGTAGGGCTGCAATTCGATGACGTGGAACAGCTCTTGCTCGCCACTGAGTTGCTCCAGATCGGCAATCAGCGATGCCTCACCGAACAGGAACACATGGGGGCGACCTTCCGGCGTACCCGCCGCCAGGGCCAGCAACGCTTCCAGGGCGGACTCGTCGAGCTGCTCGGCGTCGTCCACCAGCAGGTAGACTTCCTGGCCGGTCAGGCCCAGTTGCACCACTTGCTTGAGGATCGCGGTCGGCTCGGCATTGGCCACATCCAGCGCCTGGGCAACCTGGCGCAACACGCCGGCCGCATCGCCGGCGCCACGGGCGGAAACCACCACGCTCTGCACCGATTGCTTGTTGGTGCTGGCCACCAGCGCCTGGCGTAGCAGGGTCTTGCCGCTGCCCAGGGGGCCGGTGACCACCAGCAGCAACTGGCTGTAGCGCGCCAGGTGGTGCAACTGCCCCAGCACCGGCTTGCGTTGCGCAGGGAAAAACTTGAAACCGGGGACCCGTGGCGCAAAAGGGTCGTGGCTCAACTGGTAATGGCCGAGGAAAGCCTCGTCGGCATGCAAACTAGTCATCGGGATCTGGTTAACCTTTCAGCTGGGCCAGGGCGCGGTAATCCGCTCCCAGCGTGGCCTGTAGAATCTCTTTCGGATAATCGTCGGTCACTACCGCTTCGCCCATTCGGCGCAACAGCACCAGACGCAAACGACCATCGATCACTTTCTTGTCTATCGCCATATGTTCGAGGAAATCGGCCTCGGTCATTGCCTCAGGAGGAATGACCGGCAACCCGGCGCGCTGGAACAGGCGAATGCCGCGATCACGCTCTTGGACACTGATCCAGCCCAGGCGTTGCGACATCTCCAACGCCATCACTGTGCCAGCCGCCACGGCCTCTCCATGCAACCAGACACCATAGCCCATGTGAGTTTCAATCGCATGGCCGAAGGTGTGGCCCAGGTTCAGGGTGGCACGCACGCCAGACTCACGTTCGTCGGCATTGACCACCAGCGCCTTGGCCGCACAGGAGCGGGAGATAGCCTCGGTCAGCGCCACCTGGTCCAGGTTGCGCAAGGCATCGACGTGCTCTTCAAGCCAGGTCAGGAACGGCTCATCGCAGATCAACCCGTACTTGATGACTTCCGCCAGACCCGCCGACAGCTCGCGGGGCGGCAGGGTATTGAGGGTGGCGGTGTCGATCAGCACGGCATTGGGCTGGTAGAACGCGCCGACCATGTTCTTGCCCAGGGGATGGTTGATCCCGGTCTTGCCGCCCACCGACGAATCGACCTGGGACAGCAGGGTGGTCGGCACCTGGATAAAGTCCACGCCACGCTGGTAACAGGCCGCCGCAAAACCGGCCATGTCGCCGATCACGCCGCCGCCAAGGGCCACCACCGTGGTCCGCCGGTCGTGGCGTGCGGTGAGCAGGCCGTCAAAGATCAGTTGCAGGGTTTCCCAGTTCTTGAAGGCTTCGCCGTCGGGAAGAATCACCGAGATCACCGAATACGCCGCAAGGCTGCGACTCAGACGCTCAAGGTAGAGCGGCGCCACGGTCTGGTTGGAGATGATTGCCACTTGTCGCCCGGCAATATGCGGCGCGAGCAACTCGGGCTGGTCCAACAAACCTTCGCCAATATGGATCGGGTAGCTACGCTCGCCAAGATCGACCTTAAGTGTCTGCATGTGTCCCCGCGCTGAAGATGGAAGCAGGCGTCCTGCCCTGTATTAACGTTGTCGGCACCGTCGAGATCGGACGCTGCCTAATGGCTCTACGCCACACCTCGGACGGTTGCAACGCGTTGCCGAGGATAGCGCATTTCGGCCCTGGCTTTAACGGGGCGGCAGCTGCTGCAAGCGCTCGAGAATGTCGATTACGACCATGCGCGGTGGCCGTTCATCGGTTTCTACCACCAGATCGGCGATTTCCCGATAAAGCGGATCGCGCAGTGTCAGCAAGTCCCGCAGGGTTTTTTCAGGGTTGGCGGTGCGCAGCAATGGTCGGTTGCGATCACGCGCGGTGCGCCCGACCTGCTGCTCGACCGAGGCATGCAAATACACCACCCGACCGCCGGCATGCAGCGCCCGCCGGTTTTCCTCGCGCATCACCGCGCCGCCGCCGGTGGCCAATACCACGCCATCGCAGCCGCACAGCTCGGCAATCATCGCCTGCTCGCGGTCACGAAAGCCCAGTTCGCCTTCCTTATCGAAGATCCACGGAATATTGGCACCCGTGCGCAATTCAATTTCCTTATCGGAGTCTTTGAATGGCAGGCGCAGCTCTTTGGCCAGCAAACGGCCGATGGTGCTTTTTCCAGCGCCCATCGGCCCTACAAGAATCAAATTTCGCACAGAATCAACGACTCACAGCAATCGCCTGGTTATTCATAATACGCGGAGTCAGGAATACCAGCAGCTCGGATTTTCTTTGGGCGACCACATCACGCCGGAAAAGGCGGCCAAGATACGGCACATCGCCCAAAAATGGCACTTTATCTACCACCTTGCTTTGGTTTTTCGAGAAAACCCCACCGAGGACGATGGTCTCGCCGTCCTTGACCAGCACCTTGGCGTTGACCTCGTTCTTCTTGATCGGCGGCACATCGTTGAGCTTGTTCAAGTAGTCAGGCTCGTCCTTGGTCACCCGGACCTCCATGATCACCTGGTCATCCGGGGTGATTTGCGGCGTCACCTCCAAAGAAAGCGAGGCTTCCTTGAACGAAACCGAGGTTGCTCCCTCGGACGTCGACTCCTGGTAAGGGATCTCGGTGCCCTTGAGAATCCGCGCAGTTTCCTTGTTGGACGTGACCACCTTGGGCTGGGAAATCACCTCGCCATTACCGCCTTTTTCCATGGCGGTGAGTTCCAAGTCCAGCAGCACATTATCGGTGATAAACGCGATGCCCAGGCCGGAACCTGGGTTAACCACGCCCAAGTCAACGAACGGCGAGCTATCGGGCGACTCGCCCTCACCTGACGGTTTTTTATCGACCCCACCACCACTCCAATTGCCTTTATTGCGCAGCAACCCACCCCAGCGCACACCGACGCTTTTGTCATAGTCGACATTAGCCTCGACTATCCGCGCCTCGATCATCACCTGGCGCACCGGAACATCCAGCTGATCGACGATACGCCGCAGCTCCTCCAGGCGCTCCCCCGTCTGGTAGGCGATGATGTTATTGGTGCGGTCATCTACCGTCACCGAACCGCGCTCATCGGTCGCCCCTTCAAGCCCGGCCACCGACTGGAACAACTTGGCCAGCTCAGACGCCTTGGCGTAATTGACCTGCAGCAGCTCCCGGCGCAGGGGCGCCAGTTCGGTCATCAACTTGCGCGACTCCAGGGCCAACAGCTCGCGCGCGGCCAACTCTTCGGCCGGCGCCACCAGCAGCACATTGGCCGTCACGCGTTTGTCGAGGCCCTTGGCTTGCAGCACCAGGTCCAGGGCCTGGTCCCACGGCACATCCCTGAGACGCAGGGTAATCGAGCCCTGCACATCGTCGCCGGCCACCAGGTTGAGGCCGGCGACGTCGGCAATCTGCTGCAGTACGGCGCGCACCTCGATGTCCTGGAAGTTGAGGGACAGCTTGTCACCGGTAAACGGGCCACGCGCAGCATTCAGGGGCGAGCCGCCCGGTGGTGGCAAGTGAATCAGGTCGATCCGCTTGGGCACAGCCTCAGTCATCGGTGCCGTGAACGCTATCCATAGCGCCACACCGAAGGACGAAATAATCCTTTTCATTTTTTGCTTCCGTTATGAGTTCACGTTCAATACCAAGGTGCGCGGGCGCTCAAGCCAGGCGCCCTGACCATCGGGAAAAAGTTCGACCAGCTCCAACTGCCCCTCATGGATCGCCACGACGCGCCCATGATCGGCCCCCAGGTAATCCCCCACCGCCAGGCGATGAACACCTGCCGCGCCGCGCAGCAGGGCAAAGGTCTGCGCGCCCAGCGACAGGGTGCCGACCAGCTGGAACTGATCGACGGCAAACCCTTCGAGAAACTGCCGGGGACGGTCGAGGTCCGGTGCGGGTCCAGGCTTGCCGGTGGGACGACTGGCGGGCTGGTCCGGTGGCTGGAAGGGATCACGCAGGGGTGGCGAGCTGGCGACAAACCGTGGCCCGGGCCTCGCTGCCGGCACGTCGTCGGCCAACGGCAGCGCCTGCTGGCGGATCGCTTGCAACTCGTCATTCAGCGCCTGCAATTGCGGGTCACTGTCGCACCCCGCAAGCAATGCCAGGCTCAGGCCCACAACCTTGAGACGGCTCATGGCAATGCTCCCTGGGCGCTGTACCTGTAGGTCTTGGCGAGCATCGTCAGGCTCAGCAAGGCGTCACCCTGGGAGCTGGCAGGGCGAATCACAAAGTCATGCAGGGTAACGAGATGCGACAACCCGGCCACGCCACTGACGAAGGCCAGGAGGTCGTGATAGGTGCCGAGCAGTTTGAGCTGCATCGGCCGTTCGACGAACACGGGTTGCACCTGCTCGTCCAGCACACTGAGCTGCTCGACCTGCACGCCGCTGGCCTGCCCCAGCCGGGCGAAGTCTTCCAGCAGGCCGGGCATTTGCGTCAGCGTCGGCATTTGGCGCAACTGTTCGGTGAAGGCGGTGCGCAGGGTTTCAAGCTCGCGCACCACCCCTTCATGCTGGGCGGCTTGCCGGGCTTTGGTAGCAAACTGCTGGCGCAGCGTTATTTCTCCCGCCTCCTGACGCTGCAAGACCTCACGGGCGCTGCCCAGGTACACAGCATCCCCCGCCACCAGTACCAGCAAGGCGAGCACGACGCCCACCAGGAGCCGGCCAGCCAAAGGCCAGTGGGCGGTGTTGCGGTACAGCGTGGAGAGTCGCGGGAGTGCCAGCCCTGGCAGGCTGGGCGCAAGGCTCACCGCCCCGTCTCCTGAGGCTCCCCATGGTCCACCATCAACTGGAAGGCACTGCCCGCACCGCCCTCCTCGGCCCGCACATGGCGCAGATTGGGCGCGTGCAGGGCGCTGGAGGCTTCCAGGCTGCGCATCAGCCAGGCGACATCATCACTGGACACCGCCGTGCCGAGGACCTCCACCGATGTGCCGCTGACGCTGACCTGGCTCAGTTGCACCCCATCCGGCACGGCACGGGCCAGTTGGTCGAACAACGCCTGGCCGGACGCACGATGGCTCTGCAGGTCTTCGACCACCTTCATCCGTTCCATCAGTTGCTGGCGCTGTTCGCGCAGCTCGTCGATGGTCTTGATGCGTGAGTCCAATATCGTGACCTGCTTGCTCAAGTGGTTGTTACGGGCCACTTGCCGATCAATCGCACGGTCGATGACGCGGTCGGCCAGCCATACCGCGGCCAATGCAATAAGGCTGATCACCAACAGGAAAATCAGGAAAAACCTGCGACGGCGCTCGGCGCGTTCTTCACGCCAGGGCAATAGGTTGATTCTTGTCATCAATCGAAACTCCTGAGGGCCAAACCGCAGGCGACCCGCAATCCCTGGGCATCGGCAGCCCATTGTGCACTATTGATCCCACGCCCCGGCGCTATCCGGGCGACCACCTGATCGGTCATCCGCGCCAAGGCAAATGCCTCTACATCCACGACTCGTGCAACCAGGCCGGCCAGGGCCAGCACCGCTTCGCGCGCTTCCACCTGCTCCTTGAGGCACGCCACAAGCAGCACATCAACATAACCGGGCTCACGACCCGAGGGGCCCTGGACCTGAAAATCAATCGCCACCTCATCCAGCGGATAAGGAATGTACTGCTCGGCTTCGCAGTGCAGGCGCCGCTCCATCTCGCCGGCCTCAAGCCCGGCCTCCAGCGCAACCATACGGCTGATCACCGAAGGCCCCGCCACGGCAACCGCCGCCTGCCTGACCTGGGTCTGCGCCCGGAACAATGCCTTGGAAAGGGCCTGCGCGACAACCTCCAGATCAACGATATTACTGTCGAGCACCGCGTGGCCCGGTAAAGGCTGGCTTGCATAGGTGCGCACCGCATAGCCATCGCCGGCACGGGCCAGCTCCAGCACCTGCACGCCGTGATCCTGGATGTCCACGCCCAGTACGGTATCGGCTTTTCGCCTGAAAAATCCCTTTTTCATAAAACTCCCTAAAGCTTTGCCTGTCTCAGGGCTGATCAATTTCGGGTTTGATGCATTCGGTCGGCTCGGTCCCGCAGCGCCCATGACGCCCCGAGGCGAAAAATGCTTTAATGCCCAGCGTTTTTTCCCGCTTTTTATCTGCAGGTCGGGTCGGCATGCCTACCCCCGACACCTAACTCATTCTTTTCTCTGGAAATCCAAAAGCCTTGATTCGTCTGCTGAAGTTTTTCGGGTACTCCTTCGTCGCTATCGTTTGCGGGCTGCTGCTCGTGTTCAGCGGCGCCTATCTCTACCTTAGCCCGGGATTGCCCTCGGTAGAGGCCCTGAGAAGTATCCAGTTGCAGATTCCTTTGCGGGTCTACAGCAGCGATGAAAAACTGATCGCGGAGTTCGGCGAAATGCGCCGCACCCCGATCCGTTTCGCCGACATTCCACCCAACTTCATCAATGCCCTGTTGTCGGCTGAAGACGATAATTTTGCCAACCACTATGGCGTGGACCCCAGCAGCCTGGTGCGCGCAGCCACGCAATTGGTAAAAAGCGGACACATTCAATCGGGCGGCAGCACCATCACCATGCAGGTGGCGAAGAACTTCTTCCTCACCAGCGAGCGCAGCTTCTCGCGCAAGGCCACCGAGATCCTCCTGGCGCTGCAGATCGAACGCCAGCTGACCAAGGATGAAATCCTTGAGCTGTACGTCAACAAGATCTACCTGGGCAACCGCGCCTACGGGATCGAGGCCGCGTCCCAGGTGTACTACGGCAAGTCGATTCGCGATGCCAGCCTGGCACAAATGGCAATGATTGCCGGCCTGCCCAAGGCCCCGTCGCGCTTCAACCCGCTGGCCAACCCGGCCCGCAGCAAGGAACGCCGCGACTGGATCCTGGGGCGCATGTACAAGCTGGGCAAGATCGACCAGAGCGCCTATGAAAGCGCGGTGGCCGAGCCGTTGAACGCCAGCTACCACGTGCCGACGCCAGAAATCAGCGCCCCCTATATCGCCGAGATGGCCCGTGCCGAAATGGTCGGCCGCTACGGCAGCGACGCCTACACCGAAGGTTTCCGCGTTACCACGACCATTCCGAGCAACTTGCAGGAAATTGCCAACCACGCAGTACACGAAGGCCTGATCACCTACGACCAGCGCCATGGCTACCGTGGGCCGGAATCGCGCCTGCCGGGCAAGACCCTGAGCGCCTGGACCGTCGAGCTGGGCAAGCAGCGCTCCATCAGCGGCCTGGATCCGGCCATCGTCACCCAGGTGAAAAAAGATGGCGTGCAGGTCCTGACCCGCAGCGGCGAAGAACATGTGGCGTGGGACAGCATGAAGTGGGCCCGCCCCTTCCTGAACACCAACAGCATGGGGCCGATGCCCAAGCAACCGTCGGACGTGGCCCAGGTCGGCGACCTGATCCGCGTGCAGCGCCAGAAGGACGATAGCCTGAAATTCAGCCAGGTCCCGGTCGCCCAGGGCGCCCTGGTCTCCCTCGACCCGCAGAACGGCGCGATCCGCGCCCTGGTCGGTGGCTTCGCCTTCGAGCAGAGCAACTACAACCGCGCCACCCAGGCCAAGCGCCAGCCGGGCTCCAGCTTCAAGCCATTTGTCTACAGTGCCGCGCTGGATAACGGCTACACCGCCGCCAGCCTGGTCAACGACGCGCCGATCGTGTTTGTCGACGAGTACCTGGACAAGGTCTGGCGCCCGAAGAACGACACCAACACCTTCCTCGGCCCGATCCGCGTACGCGAGGCGCTGTACAAGTCGCGCAACCTGGTATCGATCCGCCTGCTGCAAGCGATGGGCGTGGGCAAGACCATCGACTACATGACCCGCTTCGGCTTCAACAAGCAGGACCTGCCACCCAACCTGTCCCTGGCCCTCGGCACCGCGACCCTTACGCCGATGGAGATCGCCACCGGCTGGAGCGTGTTCGCCAACGGCGGCTACAAGGTCACGCCGTACCTGATCGATAAGATTGAAAGCCGCAACGGCGACACGCTGTTTGTCGCCAACCCGCCGAGCGTACCCAACGGCGTCGCCGCCAGTGATGGCCTGGCGGCACCGGCCAACGCTGGCATCACCATCGAGCCTGCGCCAGGCGCTGTGCCCACGGAGGCGGCACCGGCCCCACACACACCGGCCGTGGCCGAACGTGTGGTTGACGGGCGTACCACCTACATTCTTACCAGCATGCTGCAGGATGTGATCAAGCGCGGCACCGGCCGCCGTGCCCTGGCCCTGGGCCGCACGGACCTGGCGGGCAAGACCGGTACCACCAACGAATCCAAGGATGCGTGGTTCTCCGGCTACAACGCCGACTACATCACCACCGTCTGGACCGGCTACGACCAGCCGGAAAGCCTCGGCCGCCGCGAGTACGGTGGCACCGTGGCGCTGCCGATCTGGATGAGCTACATGGGCGCCGCCCTCAAGGACAAGCCCGCCCACACCCAGGCCGAGCCGGAAGGCATCCTCAGCCTGCGCATCGACCCGATCAGCGGCCGCGCCGCCGTACCAGGCACGCCGAATGCGTACTTTGAACTGTTCAAGAGCGAAGATACGCCGCCGTCGATGAATGAACTGGGCAATGGCGTGGCACCGGGCAGCCCGTTGCCGGCGGATGAGTCGGCGCCGATCGATTTGTTCTAAACACAGGTCCCATTGTGGCAGCGGATTTGTGTGGGAGCGGGCTTGCTCGCGATGGCGGTGGGCCAGTCAACACATTAGGTGTCTGATACACCGCCATCGCGAGCAAGCCCGCTCCCACATTTGAGCCTGCATTCTGCCCCCACAAAAAAAGCCCCGACTCGCAAGAGCCGGGGCTTTTTTGTGGGGGCGCTACAACGGCTTAGCCGTTGAACACATCATCCACGCTTTGCAGCGGGTAGTTCTTCGGATACGGCAGGGTAGCCACACCTGTCTCGATGGCGGCCTTGGCCACGGCATCGGAGATCACGGTGATCAGGCGCTTATCCATTGGCTTGGGAATGATGTACTCACGGCCGAATTCCAGCTTGGCGCCACCGTAGGCGTCGCACACGTCCTGAGGCACCGGCAGCTTGGCCAGTTCACGCAGGGCGTTGGCGGCAGCCACTTTCATCTCTTCGTTGATGCGCTTGGCGCGAACGTCCAGGGCGCCACGGAAGATGAACGGGAAGCCCAATACGTTGTTGACCTGGTTCGGGAAGTCCGAACGACCAGTGGCCATGATCACGTCGTCACGGGTGGCGTGTGCCAGGGCCGGGGCGATTTCTGGATCAGGGTTGGAGCAAGCGAACACGATCGGGTTGGCCGCCATCAGCTTCAGGCCTTCGGCGCTCAGCAGGTTCGGGCCGGACAGGCCGACGAATACGTCAGCACCGTTCAAGGCGTCGTCCAGGGTGCGCTTGGAGGACGGGTGGGCAAACATCGCCTTGTACTGGTTCAGGTCGGTCCGCTCGGACTGGATCACGCCCTTGCTGTCGACCATGGAGATGTTTTCAAGGCGCGCGCCCATGCTCACAATCAGCTTCATGCACGAGATGGCCGCGGCACCGGCGCCCAGGCAGACGATCTTGGCCTCGGACAGGGTTTTGCCAGCGATTTCCAGGGCGTTGATCATGCCGGCGGCGGTAACGATCGCGGTGCCGTGCTGGTCATCGTGGAATACCGGGATGTCGCACTGTTCGATCAGGGCCTTTTCGATCTCGAAGCACTCAGGTGCCTTGATGTCTTCCAGGTTGATGCCACCGAAGGTGATGGAGATGCGCTTGACGGTGTCGATGAAGGCCTGCGGGCTTTCGGAGTCGACTTCGATGTCGAATACATCAATGCCGGCAAAGCGCTTGAACAGTACGCCCTTGCCTTCCATCACGGGCTTGGAGGCCAATGGGCCGAGGTTACCCAGGCCGAGAATCGCGGTGCCATCAGAAATCACTGCAACCAGATTGCCCTTGCCGGTGTATTTGTAGGCCAGTTCAGGATCGCGGGCGATTTCACGCACGGGCTCGGCTACACCGGGGCTGTACGCCAGCGACAGGTCGCGTGCGGTAGCAGTGGCTTTGGTGAGCTCGACACTCAGCTTTCCTGGACGAGGATGGGCATGATATTCGAGAGCGGCAGTTTTCAAATCAGACATATCGGCATTCCGCTTTTTACTGTTGGACGACGGACCGCCGAGGATACTCGCCTCGCAAAGTCCCTACAAGACTGGGCAGTCACCGGTGTCAAGGGCCCTGCCCTACGACTTTCGGCCAAGAGCCACGGGATACAAGGCCTACAACTGTTCACAATCGATAGAAAAAATGTCTACAATTTTTTCTTATTGTGCCAATTGCAGCATGCCGGGGTCGGTCAAGGGGAGCAGCCAGCGCGCCTGGCCACTTTTCAGGCCGCCCCGCCGCGAGCGGTCCAGCACCCAGCCGCGGGCCTCGATAGCCTGGCCTGGCAGGCGCTTGAGCAGGGCGTTATCAAATTGCCCGGCCAGATTGGGTGCAACCCGTAATACCAGGGAGTCCTGCAATTCGATCCAGATCCCGCCGCGATTGCGTTCGACCTTGCTCACGCGCCCGCTGACCACGGCGAAGCCCGACTGCTGTATGTGCCCGGCTTTCTGCACTGGCGACTGGCGCCACAGGCCCAGCCTTGCCACCCGCGCACTGCGCTCAGCCGCTTGCTGGCAGGCGACCAGATCGACATTGGGTGCCACCGCCACCAGGAACCCGAGCCCCTCGGCAAGCAGTTGGGCCTCCAGATTCGCGCCGTTGGCCCCATAAAGATGGGCCAGGGTCCGCCCGTAACGGTCCTTGGCCTCGCGCCCCGGCACCAAGCCGACCCGACCCCCACTGGCCTCCACCAACCCTTGCAGGCGTTGGCGCGCAGCCACGGCGAATGGCTCGTCCGGGCGGCCTTTCTTAGCGGTCTCCGGTGCATTGACGCCGATCATCCGCACACTGCGCCCGTCCTTGAGGCGCACGGTGTCGCCATCCACCACGCGCTGCACCTCGAAGGTGCTGAGCGCAGCGGGCGCGGGGCAAAACACCTCGGCCTGGGCGGCCGACAGCCAAATCGCAGGCACAAAAAAGGCGCCCGCAAGGGACGCCTTTTTCATTAGCAAGTAAAAGCCCATCAGGCTCTTTAACCTTACTCTGCAGCAGCTGGAGCTTTCTTGCCGAAAGCACCGAAACGGTCAGCGAAGCGCTGTACACGGCCGCCAGTATCCAGAGTCTTCTGCTTACCGGTGTAGAACGGGTGGCACTCGTTGCATACGTCAGTACCCAGTGGCTTGCACAGGTTCGAGCGAGTTTCGAACTTGTTGCCGCAGCTGCAAGTAACTTGGATGGTTTCGTACGCTGGATGGATATCGGCTTTCATGGTGTCTTCCTCGGGCTAGCGTGCCGCCACTCGACACTATTGTCGAATACCGCACGTAATTGGGCTGCGGATTCTACCAGAGCTTTTTAAACGCGCAAGCGCCGCCATGCCCCCTTTCATCAGAAACTGTGGCAGGACACTCCCCTGCGGGTCTGCTAGGCTCGCGCCCTTCTTCACCGCCTGCCATATGAGAATCGCCCGCGTGCCCGACGCCATTTTGCGCCTCGCCCTGCCCTCGCCCCTGCGCCGTCTGTTCGATTATCGGGCGCCTGCGGGTGTCGTACGGTCGCAGTTGCAGCCGGGGATGCGCGTGCGCGTGCCGTTCGGTCGGCGGGAGATGATCGGGATCCTGATCGAAGTGGCGGACCACAGCGAAGTGCCGGCAGAAAAGCTCAAGCCGGCCCTGGCCATCCTGGATGCCACGCCACCGCTGCCGGCGTCGCTGTTCAAGCTGTGCCTGTGGACCTCCCAGTATTACCAGCACAGCCTGGGCGATACCTTGAGCTGGGCGTTGCCGGTGCTGTTGCGCCAGGGCGAGTTGGCCGAGGCCCGCCAGGAGCGTTTCTGGTCGATGGCCCCGGGCGCACGCCTGGACGACCCGCGCATCGCCCGCGCCCCGCGCCAGCGTGAGGCCCTGGCCACCCTGGCGCAGCACCCCCACGGCGTTGCTCATCAGTTGCTGAGCAAGCTGATGCTGAGCAAAGACAGCCTGGATCTGCTACTGGCCAAGGACCTGGTGCAGGTGGAAATCCGCCGCCATGCCCCCGGCGAGCGCCATGAACACTGGCTGGCCCAACCGGAGCTGCCGCTGAACCCGGAACAGCGCGCCGCCTTTGAAGCCATCAGCGCCGGCGCCGACAGCTTCCACGCCTTCCTGCTGGCCGGCGTTACCGGCAGCGGCAAGACCGAAGTCTATTTGCAACTGATCCGCGAAACCCTGGAAGCCGGCAAACAGGCACTGGTGCTGATCCCCGAGATCAACCTCGGCCCGCAGACCCTGGCGCGCTTCGAGCAACGCTTCAATGCGCGGATCGCCCTGGTGCACTCGGCCGTCAACGACCGCGAACGCCTGGAATCCTGGCTCGCCGCCCGGGACGGCGAGGCCGACATTATTATCGGCACCCGCTCGGCGCTGTTCACGCCGATGAAAAACCCCGGCCTGATCATCATCGACGAAGAACACGACGGTTCTTATAAACAGCAGGAAGGCCTGCGCTACCACGCCCGCGACCTGGCCCTGGTACGGGCACGCCAGGAAAACATCCCGATTGTGCTGGGCTCGGCCACCCCCTCCCTGGAAAGCCTGCACAACGCCTACACCGGGCGCTATGGCCTGCTGCGCCTCAACGAGCGCGCGGGCGGCGCCAAGCAACCGCGCTTCTTGCGCCTGGACGTGAAAAGCCGGCCACTGGACAGCGGAATTTCAGGGCCGATGCAACAAGCCATCGGCCAGACCCTGGCGGCCGGCCAGCAAGTGCTGGTGTTCCTCAATCGCCGGGGCTTTGCGCCGACTTTGCTATGCCACGACTGCGGCTGGATGTCCGAGTGCAACCGCTGCGATGCGCGCATGACCGTGCACCAGCGCTCGGGCGAATTGCGCTGCCACCATTGCGGCCATGTGGAACGGGTCCCGCGCCATTGCCCGCAATGCGGCAAAGTCGACCTGCGGCCCGTGGGCGCAGGCACCGAGCGCGCCGAGGAGCGCCTGGGGATTCTGTTCCCCGACTTCCCGGTACTGCGGGTGGACCGCGACAGTACGTCGCGCAAGGATGCGATGAACCAGTTGTTCGCCACCATCCAGAAAGGCCAGCCGTGCATCCTGGTCGGCACGCAGATGCTTGCTAAAGGCCATCACTTCCCGCGCGTGACCCTGGTCTCGATCCTGGATGCCGATGGCGGGCTATTCTCCGGGGACTTCCGCGCCAGTGAACGCATGGCGCAGCTGATCGTGCAGGTCGCAGGCCGCGCCGGGCGGGCCGAGGAGCCTGGCAAAGTAATCATCCAGACCCACCTGGCCGACCACCCCCTGTTGATTCAACTGACAGAACAAGGCTATTTCGCCTTCGCCGAGCAGGCCTTGAGCGAGCGCCGCTCCGCCGGCCTGCCACCCTTTGCGCACCTCGCGCTGTTGCGCGCCGAGGCCCATAAACCGGGGCAGGCCGAAGGTTTCCTGGACGAAGCGTGCAGCGCGGCTGAACGTTTGCTCGGCGAGTTGGGTCTGAGCGGCATCGAGTTGCTGGGCCCAGTGCCAGCACCGATGGAGCGCCGCGCCGGACGTTATCGCGCACAACTCCTGTTGCAAGCCAGCGCCCGCGCGCCGCTGCATCGGCTATTAAGTAGCTGGTTACTTGCGCTGGAGCAAATGCCCAGCGGGCGACAGGTGCGATGGTCGTTGGATGTCGATCCGGTGGATTTGTACTGATAGGTAAATTGCTATCGCAGGCAAGCCAGCTCCCACATTTGACGGTATTCACACATCAAAATGTGGGAGCGGGCTTGCCCGCGATGAGGCCCGCAGGTCCAGTAACGGACCTTGAAGGTTGGCAAGCCCGCCCTGGCACCGGATAATGTCCAGTTTTTCCACCTGCGCATCGCGCGCCGCCGCTTGCGGTCGAAAGAGAACACCATGAAAGACACAATTCGCCAGTTGATCCAACAAGCCCTCACCCAACTCGTCAACGAAGGTGTGTTGCCTGAAGGGCTGACGCCGGCGATCCAGGTGGAAAACTCTCGAGACAAGACCCACGGCGACTTCGCCAGCAATATCGCGATGATGTTGGCCAAGCCTGCGGGCATGAAACCGCGTGACCTTGCGGAAAAAATCATTGCCGCGCTGCCGGCTGATCCACAGGTCAGCAAGGCCGAAATCGCCGGCCCCGGCTTTATCAATATCTTCCAGAACACCCAGGCCCTGGCGTCGCGCCTGGACGCCGCCCTGGCCGACGCCAAAATCGGCGTGCGCAAGGCCGGCCCTGTGCAGCGTGTGGCCATCGACCTGTCGGCCCCCAACCTGGCCAAGGAAATGCACGTCGGCCACCTGCGCTCGACCATCATTGGCGACGGCGTGGCGCGGGTCCTGGAGTTTCTCGGCGACACCGTGATCCGCCAGAACCACGTGGGCGACTGGGGCACCCAGTTCGGCATGCTGATGGCGTACCTGCAAGAAAACCCGATCACCAGCAACGAGCTGTCGGACCTGGAAAACTTCTACCGCGCCGCCAAGAAACGCTTCGACGAATCCGAAGAGTTCGCCAACCGCGCCCGGGGCCTGGTGGTCAAGTTGCAGGCCGGCGACCCGGAATGCCTGGAGCTGTGGGCACGTTTCCGTGATATCTCGCTGTCGCACTGCCAGAAAATCTACGAGTTGCTGAACGTCAAGCTGACCATGGCCGACGTCATGGGCGAAAGTGCCTACAACGACGACCTGATCAACGTGGTCAACGACCTCAAGGCCAAGGGCCTGCTGGTTGAGAGCAACGGCGCCCAGTGCGTGTTCCTCGACGAATTCAAGACCGCCGACGGCGAGCCGCTGCCGGTGATCATCGTCAAGGCCGACGGTGGCTATCTGTACGCCACCACCGACCTGGCGGCCGTGCGCTACCGCAGCGGCGTGCTCAAGGCCGATCGCGCCTTGTACTTCGTCGACCAGCGCCAGGCCCTGCACTTCCAGCAAGTGTTTGAAGTGGCGCGCCGCGCCGGTTTCGTCACCCACCCGATGCACATGGAGCACATGGGCTTCGGCACCATGAACGGCGCCGATGGCCGCCCGTTCAAGACCCGCGACGGCGGCACCGTGAAGCTGATCGACCTGCTCAACGAAGCCCAGGAGCGTGCCTACAACCTGGTGAAGGAAAAGAACCCGGAGCTGGCCGAAGCCGACCTGCGCAACATCGCCAAGGTGGTGGGCATTGGCGCGGTGAAATACGCCGACCTGTCCAAGCACCGCACCAGCGACTACAGCTTCAACTTCGAGTTGATGCTCAACTTTGAAGGCAACACCGCGCCGTACCTGCTGTATGCCTACACCCGTGTGGCGGGCGTGTTCCGCAAGCTGGGCAAGGACTTCAGCGAAGTCGAAGGGCAGATCGTGCTGGACGCGCCCCACGAGCAGGAACTGGCGGCCAAGCTCGCGCAGTTCGGCGAAGTGCTCAACAGCGTCGGCGAGAAAGGCACGCCGCACATTCTGTGCACCTACCTGTATGAAGTCGCCGGGTTGTTCTCCAGTTTCTACGAGAACTGCCCGATCCTGAACGCCGACGACCAAACGCAGAAGCAAAGCCGCCTGCGCCTCGCCGCACTGGCTGGACGGACCCTCAAGCAAGGCCTGGAACTGTTGGGCCTGGAAACTCTGGAGCGTATGTAAGTTGGCAGCCAAGAAAAAACCTGCACCCAAGCGCGGCGCCAGCCGCTACCAGGCACCGGCAAAACAACCGATCCCGGGCTGGATGTGGCTGGCCATCGGCCTGTCGGTCGGAGCGTTTATCGTGTTCCTGATGAAGCTGGAGCCAGGCCAGGGCGAAGACGTCAAGCGGGTCAAGCAGGAGCAGCAGAAGGCTAGCAAGATCGCCGAGGCGAACAAGACACCTCCAAGCCCGACCGCACCGGTGAAGCCGAAGTACGACTTCTACACGCTGCTGCCGGAATCGGAAGTGATCGTGCCGCAAGACGCCGTGCCGGAGAAAACCCTGCCAACGCCACAAATACCGACCACCCCGGTGACCCCGGCGGAGGCAGCGAAGATCGACACCGCGCGGGCCCAGGCGGCGCTGGCCGGGATTACCCCGCCGCCGGCACCACCGGTCGCCACGACCAAGGCGGCACCGGTGACCAAGTTCTTCCTGCAGGCGGGCTCGTTCCCCAAGCAGGCGGATGCGGATCGAGTGCGCGCGCAGATTATCCTGCTGGGGCAGACGGTGACGGTGGAGTCCGGGACCGTAAAGGAAGCGACCTGGTATCGCGTGCTGGTGGGGCCGTTCAGCAACCGCGAACAACTGACCGTGGCGCAGAAACAACTGGCAGGCGCGGGCTTTAGCAACCTGTTGTTACAACAACGCCAGAGCCGTTGAGCCACAGGTAACATGGATCAGATGTGGGAGCTGGCTTGCCTGCGATGACGGTGTATCAGTCAATATTTTCAGTGACGGGTGCACCGCTATCGCAGGCAAGCCAGCTCCCACATTGGTTTTATAGTGCTCTTGAGCTTGTGCCGGCCCGCTAGACACCACTCGTCCGCACACCCGCCCTACGGTTGAAATCTCCCCCACCACCCCCATATGAGTTCCATCAGGGCATTTTCGCCCCGCAGCGTGGAGACTCTCCCCTTGACCACCATCGTTTCAGTTCGTCGCCACGGCAAAGTCGTCATGGGCGGCGACGGCCAGGTTTCCCTTGGCAATACCGTGATGAAAGGCAACGCCAAAAAAGTGCGCCGCCTGTACCACGGCCAGGTCCTCGCCGGTTTTGCAGGGGCCACCGCTGACGCCTTTACCCTGTTTGAACGCTTTGAAGGCCAGCTGGAAAAACACCAGGGCCATCTGGTGCGCGCCGCTGTCGAACTGGCCAAGGAGTGGCGCACCGACCGCTCCCTCAGCCGCCTCGAAGCCATGCTTGCCGTCGCCAACAAAGACGCATCCCTGATCATCACCGGCAACGGTGACGTGGTGGAGCCCGAGAACGGCCTGATCGCCATGGGTTCCGGCGGTGGCTATGCCCAGGCCGCCGCCAGTGCCTTGCTGAAGAAAACCGACCTGTCTGCCCGGGAAATCGTCGAGACCGCCCTCGGTATCGCTGGCGATATCTGCGTGTTTACCAACCACAACCTGACCATTGAGGAGCAGGACCTCGCGGAATAAGCCGTCGGCTTTTTCCTGCTTGAGGACCACACACCACTATGTCCATGACTCCCCGCGAAATCGTCCATGAACTCAATCGCCATATCATCGGCCAGGACGATGCCAAGCGCGCCGTTGCCATCGCCCTGCGTAACCGCTGGCGCCGGATGCAACTGCCCGAAGAATTGCGTGTTGAAGTAACCCCCAAGAACATCCTGATGATCGGCCCGACCGGTGTCGGCAAGACCGAGATCGCCCGGCGCCTGGCCAAGCTGGCCAATGCACCGTTCATCAAGGTCGAAGCGACCAAGTTCACCGAAGTCGGCTATGTGGGCCGCGACGTCGAGTCGATCATCCGTGATCTGGCCGACGCCGCCCTGAAACTGCTGCGCGAACAGGAAATGACCAAGGTCAGCCATCGCGCCGAAGACGCCGCCGAAGAGCGCATCCTCGATGCCCTGCTGCCGCCGGCGCGGGCCGGTTTCAATGAAGACGCCGCACCCGCTTCGGATTCCAATACGCGCCAGCTGTTCCGCAAGCGCCTGCGTGAAGGCCAGCTGGACGACAAGGAAATCGAGATCGAAGTCGCCGAAAGCGCCGGCGTCGATATCTCCGCACCGCCTGGCATGGAAGAAATGACCAGCCAGTTGCAGAACCTGTTCGCCAACATGGGCAAGGGCAAGAAGAAAAGCCGCAAGCTCAAGGTCAAGGACGCACTCAAGCTGGTGCGTGACGAAGAAGCCGGGCGCCTGGTCAATGAGGAAGAGCTCAAGGCCAAGGCCCTGGAAGCGGTCGAGCAGCACGGCATCGTGTTTATCGACGAGATCGACAAGGTGGCCAAGCGCGGTAACTCCGGCGGCGTCGATGTATCCCGCGAAGGCGTGCAGCGCGACCTGCTGCCGCTGATCGAAGGCTGCACGGTGAATACCAAGCTGGGCATGGTCAAGACCGACCATATCCTGTTTATCGCTTCCGGCGCGTTCCACCTGAGCAAGCCCAGCGACCTGGTGCCGGAGCTGCAAGGCCGCCTGCCGATTCGCGTGGAACTCAAGGCCCTGACCCCGGGCGACTTCGAGCGCATCCTCAGCGAACCGCATGCTTCGCTGACCGAGCAATACCGCGAGTTGCTGAAAACCGAAGGCCTGGGGATCGAGTTCCTGCCCGACGGTATCAAGCGCCTGGCGGAAATTGCCTGGCAGGTCAACGAGAAGACCGAGAACATCGGCGCCCGTCGCCTGCACACCTTGCTTGAGCGCCTGCTGGAGGAAGTGTCCTTCAGCGCCGGCGACATGGCGGGCGCGCAGAATGGCGTGGCGATCAGGATCGACGCCGACTACGTCAACAACCACCTGGGCGAATTGGCGCAGAACGAAGACCTGTCTCGTTATATCCTGTAAGCCTCACACAGGAACCGCTCTGCTTTAATGTGGGAGCGGGCTTGTGTGGGAGCCGGGCTTGCCCGCGATGGGATCGCCGCGTGGTGTCAGAAACACCGCAGTGATGCCATCGCAGGCAAGCCAGCTCCTACACAAGCCCGCTCCCACATTTTAAAGCCGGTTCCTTCAGGATCATCTCTGAGCGGTTCCCCAAATGACCAAACTGCCCACCGCCATCAACCTGCACAAAGCCTCCAAGACCCTCTCGCTGACCTACGGCCCCGACGAGGTCTATCACCTGAGCGCCGAACTGCTACGGGTGCACTCTCCCTCCGCCGAGGTCCAGGGCCACGGCAAGCCGATCCTGCAATTTGGCAAGCTGAATGTCGGCCTGACCAAGATCGAACCTGCCGGGCAGTACGCACTGAAATTGACCTTCGACGACGGTCATGACAGCGGACTGTTCACCTGGGACTATCTCTACCAACTCGCCGTACGTCAGGACGCGTTGTGGGCCGACTATCTTGCCGAGCTCAAGGCCGCCGGAAAAACCCGCGACCCGAGCCAGTCCGTCATCAAGCTGATGCTCTAGCTCAAGCCTGTTGCTCATTAGTGGGCATTTTCTAATTTCATCTGCTTGAATGCCCTGTGGTGTGATCAAAGATTGGTCCGCTTGCGAAAAAAATTAAACTCGGGTAACCAATGGATCTGGCAAGTTCCCTGCATTTGACGATGCAGTATTTACGGTCACCCGAGCAGCAGTACCAGGCTTGTGTTGTGCATCGATAGTTGGCTGCACAGCGGTACCCGGTACTCGTCTTTCGGACAATGGAGCGTCGTGGATGAGTAACAAGAATAACGATGACTTGAAACGCCAGGCCTCGGAAAACACCCTGGGGCTGAACCCGATCATCGCGTTGCGCAAAAAGGATTTACTGGCTTCGGCGCGGATGGTGCTGACCCAGGCCATCAAGCAACCGTTGCACAGCGTCAAGCACGTCGCCCACTTTGGCGTCGAGTTGAAGAACGTCGTATTCGGCAAATCCGAGCTTGCCCCTGAAAGCGATGACCGTCGCTTCAACGACCCGGCCTGGAGCCAGAACCCCCTCTATAAACGCTACCTGCAAACCTACCTGGCATGGCGCAAGGAGCTGCACGACTGGATCGGTGACAGCAACCTGTCGGAACAGGACATCAGCCGCGGGCACTTTGTCATCAACCTGATGACCGAGGCCATGGCCCCCACCAACAGCGCCGCCAACCCGGCCGCCGTCAAGCGCTTCTTTGAAACCGGTGGCAAGAGCCTGCTGGACGGCCTCTCGCACCTGGCCAAGGACCTGGTGCACAACGGCGGCATGCCGAGCCAGGTGAACATGGGCGCCTTTGAAGTGGGCAAGAGCCTGGGTACCAGCGAAGGCGCGGTGGTGTTTCGCAATGACGTGCTGGAGCTGATCCAGTACAAGCCGATCACCGAACAGGTGTACGAGCGCCCGCTGCTGGTGGTGCCGCCGCAGATCAACAAGTTTTATGTGTTCGACCTGAGCCCGGACAAGAGCCTGGCGCGTTTCTGCCTGCGCAATAACCAGCAAACCTTTATCGTCAGTTGGCGCAACCCCACCAAGGCCCAGCGCGAATGGGGCCTGTCGACCTATATCGAGGCGCTGAAAGAGGCGGTGGATGTGGTCACGGCGATTACCGGCAGCAAGGACGTCAACATGCTCGGCGCCTGCTCGGGCGGTATCACCTGCACCGCGCTACTGGGCCACTATGCGGCGCTGGGCGAGAAGAAGGTCAACGCCCTGACCTTGCTGGTGAGCGTGCTGGACACCACCCTCGACACCCAGGTGGCCCTGTTCGTCGACGAGCAGACCCTGGAAGCGGCCAAGCGCCATTCCTACCAGGCCGGCGTGCTGGAAGGCCGGGACATGGCCAAGGTGTTTGCCTGGATGCGCCCCAATGACCTGATCTGGAACTATTGGGTCAACAACTACCTGCTGGGCAATGAACCGCCGGTGTTTGACATCCTGTTCTGGAACAACGACACCACACGCTTGCCGGCGGCCTTCCACGGCGACCTGATCGAACTGTTCAAGAACAACCCGCTGGTGCGGGCCAATGCCCTGGAAGTGTGCGGCACCCCGATCGACCTCAAGCAGGTGACGGCCGATATCTACTCGCTGGCGGGCACCAACGACCACATCACACCGTGGCAGTCCTGCTACAAGTCGGCGCAGTTGTTTGGCGGCAAGGTCGAGTTCGTGCTGTCCAGCAGTGGGCATATCCAGAGCATCCTCAACCCCCCCGGCAACCCCAAGGCGCGTTACCAGACCAGCGAGAGCATGGGCGAGAAGGCCCTGGACTGGCAGGAAAACGCCACCAAGCACACCGACTCGTGGTGGCTGCACTGGCAGGGCTGGCTGGGGGAGCGTTCGGGCAAGTTGAAGAAGTCACCTACGATTTTGGGTAACAAGGCCTACGCAGCGGCGGAAGCTGCACCCGGGACATACGTGCACGAGCGGTAAGGCAGACACCTTTGCGTAATTGAAATGGGATCAAATGTGGGAACTCGGTCAAGGTGGGAGCGGGCTTGCTCGCGATGCAGGCAACACGGTGTCTCTGTCAAACCGAGTGGATGCCATCGCGGGCAAGCCCGCTCCCACACAAACCACACACATTGGCCCCATTCCAGCAGTAACACTTCACAGGGCTTGAGCATGCCGCAACCGTTCATCTTCCGTACCATCGACCTGGATGGCCAGACCATCCGCACGGCGGTACGACCGGGCAAGTCTCACTTGACGCCGCTGCTGATTTTCAACGGCATCGGCGCCAACCTTGAGCTGGTGTTTCCGTTCGTCCAGGCCCTGGACCCGGACCTGGAAGTGATTGCCTTCGACGTACCCGGGGTGGGCGGCTCGTCGACACCCAGCCGGCCCTATCGCTTTCCCGGCCTGGCCAAACTCACCGCACGTATGCTCGATTACCTGGACTATGGCCAGGTCAATGCCGTCGGGGTGTCCTGGGGCGGTGCCCTGGCGCAGCAGTTTGCCTACGACTACCCGGAGCGCTGCAAAAAGCTGATCCTCGCCGCCACCGCCGCCGGCGCCTTTATGGTGCCCGGCAAGCCGAAGGTGCTGTGGCTGATGGCCAGCCCGCGGCGCTACATCCAACCGTCCCACGTGGTGCGTATCGCACCGATGATCTATGGCGGCTCGTTTCGCCGGGACTCAAAGCTGGCCGCCGAACACGCGAGCAAAGTGCGCTCGGCCGGCAAGCTGGGCTACTACTGGCAACTGTTCGCAGGGTTTGGCTGGACCAGCATTCACTGGCTGCACAAGATCAAGCAACCCACCCTGGTGCTGGCCGGCGACGATGACCCGCTGATCCCGCTGGTCAACATGCGCATGCTGGCCTGGCGCATTCCCAATGCGCAGTTGCACATCATCGACGATGGCCACCTGTTCCTGATCACCCGGGCCGAAGCGGTGGCACCGATCATCATGAAATTTCTCCAGGAGGAACGCTTGCGCGCGGTAATCCACCCGCAACCGGCCCCCCTATAGCAGCACCTGAGCGATATCGGATCAGGATGATCCTTATGCGCAACTTGGCCAGAACCGACTATGGTTCTGCATTGGCGTGCTTGTTGATGAATTGACGAAGGAGTGTTGACTCATGCGTGACAGACCCCTGAAGACCCCGGCGCCCACACCCGCCGCGTTCATCAATGCACAAAGTGCAATCACCGGCCTGCGTGGCCGGGACCTGCTGTCGACCCTGCGCAGCGTCGCCGCCCATGGGTTGCGCAACCCGCTGCACAGCGCCCGGCATGCGTTGGCGTTGGGTGGGCAATTGGGCCGGGTGTTACTGGGTGAAACCGTGCACGAACCCAACCCCCACGACCGCCGTTTCGCCGACCCCACCTGGACCCTCAACCCCCTGTACCGGCGCAGCCTGCAGGCGTATTTGAGCTGGCAGAAACAAACCCGGCACTGGATTGACGACAGCCACCTGAGCGACGACGACCGCGCACGGGCGCACTTTGCCTTCTCGTTGCTCAACGATGCCCTGTCGCCGTCCAACACCCTGCTCAACCCGCTGGCGATCAAGGAGTTGCTCAACTCCGGCGGCAACAGCGTGGTGCGTGGCATGGGCAACCTGTTCGATGACCTGCTGCACAACAACGGCCTGCCGCGCCAGGTCACCAAGCAGGCCTTCGAGGTCGGCAAGACGGTAGCCACCACGCCCGGCTCGGTGGTGTTTCGCAATGAACTGCTGGAGCTGATCCAGTACAAGCCCATGAGCGAAAAACAGTACGCCAGGCCACTGCTGGTGGTGCCGCCGCAGATCAACAAGTACTACATTTTCGATTTGAGCCCGGCCAACAGTTTCGTGCAGTACGCCCTGAAAAACGGCCTGCAGGTGTTTATGGTCAGTTGGCGCAACCCGGATGTGCGCCATCGCGAGTGGGGCCTGTCGACCTATGTGGCAGCGCTGGAGGAAGCGCTGAATATCTGCCGGGCAATCAGCGGCGCCCGCGAAGTGAACCTGATGGGCGCCTGCGCCGGTGGCCTGACCATCGCCGCCCTGCAAGGCCACCTGCAAGCCAAGCGCCAACAACGGCGGGTCGCCAGCGCCACGTACCTGGTGAGCCTGCTGGACAGCCAGCTCGACAGCCCCGCCACGCTGTTTGCCGACGAACAGACCCTGGAAGCGGCCAAGCGTCGCTCCTACCAGGAAGGGGTGCTCGATGGCCGGGACATGGCCAAGGTCTTCGCCTGGATGCGCCCCAACGACCTGATCTGGAACTACTGGATCAACAACTACTTGCTGGGCAAGGAACCGCCCGCGTTCGACATCCTGTACTGGAACAACGACAACACCCGCTTGCCGGCGGCCTTGCACGGCGATCTGCTGGATTTCTTCAAGCACAACCCGTTGAGCCACCCTGGCGGCCTGGAAGTCTGCGGCACGCCCATCGACTTGCATAAAGTCACCGTCGACAGCTTCAGCGTGGCCGGCATCAACGATCACATCACGCCATGGGACGCGGTCTACCGCTCGACCTTGCTGCTGGGCGGCGACAAACGCTTTGTGCTCTCCAACAGCGGGCATATCCAGAGCATCCTCAACCCACCGGGCAACCCCAAGGCCAACTTCGTCGAAAACCTCAAGCTGAGCAGCGACCCGCGCGCCTGGTACTACGACGCCAGCCACGTCGAGGGCAGTTGGTGGCCGCAGTGGCTTGAGTGGATCCAGCAACGTTCCGGGGTGCAGCGCGAGACCCTGACAGCCCTGGGCAACCAGAACTACCCACCGATGGAAGCAGCGCCGGGCACCTATGTGCGAGTGCGCTGAGCTCAACGATCAGATTAAGAAGACTGGATGAAAACCCGCGACCGTATCCTGGAATGCGCCCTGCAGTTGTTCAACCGCAAGGGCGAGCCGAATGTTTCAACCATGGAGGTGGCCAATGAAATGGGGATCAGCCCCGGCAACCTCTACTACCACTTCCATGGCAAGGAGCCCCTGGTGCTGGGGTTGTTCGAGCGCTTCCAGGGGGAGCTGGCGCCACTGCTCGACCCGCCGGCGGATGTGCAGTTGGCGCCGGAGGATTACTGGCTGTTCCTGCACCTGATCGTCGAGCGCATGGCGCACTATCGGTTCCTGTTCCAGGACCTGTCGAACCTGGCCGGGCGCTTGCCGAAGCTGGCCAAGGGCATTCGCAACCTGCTGACCGCACTCAAGCGCACCCTGGCTTCGCTGCTGGCCCGGCTCAAGACCGAGGGGCAGCTGGTCAGCGATACCCAGGCCCTGGGGCAACTGGTGGAGCAGATCACCATGACCCTGCTGTTTTCCCTGGATTACCAGCGGATCCTCGATCGCGAGGCCGAGGTGCGGGTGGCGGTGTATCAAGTGATGATGCTGGTGGCGCCGCACCTGTTGATGCCGGCACGGTTGGCTACCGAGCGTTTTGCTCTGCGCTACCTGGACGACACGGACTAGAAATGTGGGAGCGATTGCGGTGGGTCAGCCAACAAATCTGGCACTGATACACCGCTATCGCGGGCAAGCCCGCTCCCACACAAGCCCACACACATTAGGAATGTGTTGTTGCAAGCACCCAGTAAAACGCCCGACCTTTGCAGGCCGGGCGTTTTTATACGTCCCGTGAATCAGGACTGACTGGATGGCGTCGGGGTTGCCGGCGTTACAGTCGGGGTTGCGGCGGCGGGTGTTGGCGCGGTGGCCGAGTTGGTCGCGGGGGCCGGGGTTGCAGGCTTGGCCGCTACCGCTGGTTTTGGCGCTGCTGGCTTCTTGGCTACGGCGGGCTTCTTCGCCGCTGGCTTTGCAGCCGGCTTGGCAGCCGCAGGTTTGGCTGCTGGCTTGGCTGCAACTGGCTTGGCAGCCGGTTTGGCGGCAGCCGGTTTGGCCGCTGGCTTGGCGGCCGGTTTCGCTGCCGGCTTGGCCGCTACAGGCTTCTTGGCTGCTGGTTTGGCTGCTGCGGTTTTCGCCGCAGGCTTGGCAACTGCCTTGGCCGCAGGTTTAGCTGCAGATTTGGCAGCGGCCTTGACCAGAGGCTTGGCCACGGTTTTTGCCGCAGGTTTGGCCGCAGCCGTCTTCGCCGCCGGCTTGGCAGCCGGTTTTGCAGCTGCTTTCACTGGGGCAACTTTAGCGCCGGTGAGTTTTTCGATTTGCTTGGTCAGGGTATCGACCTTGCTGTGCAGCGCCTTCACTTCAGTACGGCTAGGCACGCCCAATCGCGAAATGGCATTGTTGAGGCGCTTGTCGAGTGCGCCTTCAAGCTCACCCCAAGTTCCCAACACCTGTTTCTTCGCATCACTGATGCGCGAACCGGCAGTTGCCTTGGCCGCAGTAACTTGTTTACCGACTGTGCTCTTGGTCAACTTCTCGGCCTTCTCGCCGTCTTTAACCAAAGTCTCGAAGAGTTTGCTACCGTCACTGTCGATCTTCGAGTACACGCCTAAACCAGCCAGCCAGATCTTGCGGGAATATTCTTCAACTTTCCCGACCCAAGAGCTGCCTTCTTTCTGAGTAGTCTTTTTAACAGCCATCCGATGTCTCCTTAGTGTTTACGCGCGACACGTTCGAGCAATGCCGTTAGCTCATCGAGCTTAGCAGAGAGTGTCTCCACGTCATGTTTAGACGCAATGCCGATTCGATTCAAGGCACTTGCAACACGCGCATCAAAAGCCTTCTCGACTTTATCCAGTTGCACTTCGACGCGACCTTTGACGCTGGAGACATTGCTCTTAACGTAATCAATCTGACTGTTGGCGGCATCAAGTTGTTCATTCACAACTTTTTTACCTTTACTTTCAACATGTTGACCAGTCTTGACGAGTTCCTTGAAGTACTCGCTGCCTTCGCTGCCGACCTTCGCATAAGCCCCCAAACCCGCCAACCAGATCTTGCGAGCATAGGTTTTAACGTCGCTCAGGGCGCTGATTTGGGTGTCGATTTTTTTCTTCAAAATAACTTTGGCCATGGTGCACCTCACGCATAAAAGGGTGGAGGAACTGCCCACAGGAGTTGAGGGCTGAATACAAAGTAGGGAGAAAAATTAGAATCGGCACCCTAAGAACAGCGCAATGGGCCGCCAGCCAATGCGGCGCGCGGTCGCAGCTCAGGCCAGGGCCTTATCCAGGGCCTTCTCGATTTCGGACTTGATGGTGCCACTCATGGCCGACATCAACAGGCCCAGTTCCACATCGATCCTTAACGAATCCTCGGCTACTTTCAGTGTGCCTTTGACGCCGGAACGCTTGAGGTTCAACGTGTCGCCAGACCACGAAGGCTCCAGGCCATATTGCTCCTTGAGTTTATGCGCCAACTTCTCGGCTTTCGCCCTGGCGGCTTCCTTACCCAGTGCGTGGGCACGTTCAATCTGTATGCGGGCCATTTGAATGACTCCTCGTTATAAAGACATATTGAGCACCCGGCTCACCCGCCATGCGGCAAAAGGTCTCGGTGGCCACCTATCTTACCTTCAGCCTTGCCAAGACAAAGCATGCCTTGGGGATTAGAATGCCCCCATTCTCTTTTGGTGACAGCGATATGACTGATCAGCGCAAAGGCAGCGATGCCGAACCCACCACTCACTTCGGCTTCAAGAACGTCCCGGAAAGCCAGAAAGCGGAAAAAGTCGCTGAGGTGTTCCACTCCGTGGCCGCCAAGTACGACCTGATGAACGACGTGCTGTCGGGCGGCATGCACCGCCTGTGGAAACGTTTCACCATCGAATTGTCCGGCGTGCGCGCCGGCAACCGCGTGCTGGACATCGCCGGCGGCACGGGCGACCTGGCCGCCAAGTTCTCCAAGCTGGTTGGCCCCACCGGCCAGGTGGTATTGGCCGACATCAACGGCTCGATGCTCAAGGTCGGTCGCGACCGCCTGCTGGACAAGGGCGTGGCGGGCAATATCGAGTTCGTCCAGGCCGACGCTGAAAAGCTGCCGTTCCCCGACAACCATTTCGACTGCGTGACCATCGCCTTCGGCCTGCGCAACGTGACCCACAAGGAAGACGCCCTGCGCTCGATGCTGCGGGTGCTCAAGCCGGGCGGGCGCCTGCTGGTGCTGGAGTTCTCCAAGCCGACCAACGCGCTGATGTCCAAGGTCTACGACACTTACTCGTTCGCCTTCATGCCGTTGATGGGCAAGCTGATCACCAATGACGCCGAGAGCTATCGCTACCTGGCCGAATCGATCCGCATGCACCCCAACCAGGAAACCCTGAAGTCGATGATGGTCGAGGCCGGTTTCGACCGCGTGACCTACCACAACATGACCTCGGGCATCGTTGCCCTGCATCGCGGCATCAAGCCCTGATGTTGTTCACCGGCCTTCTCGCCAGCGTCGAACACGGCCTCAACCGTGTCCTGCGCCTGGACAGCACCGCCCTGGCGCGGCTGGCGCACCTGAACGGCAAGATCATTGCCGTCGATTGCAGCAGCCCGGCCTTGCAGCTGTTTATCCTGCCCAGCGATGAAGGCCTGTTGCTCGCCGCGCACTGGGCCGCCGACGCCGACTGCACCCTGCGTGCGCCGGCGGCGAGCCTGCTGCGCCTGGCCCTGAGCCGCGACAAGACCGCGGTCCTGCACGGCCCGGACGTGACCCTTGAAGGCGACAGCGCGGTGCTGATGGACCTGGCCGCCGTGCTGCAAGACCTGGAGCTGGACTGGGAATACGAGCTGTCGCGCTGGCTCGGCCCGGTGGCCACCCAGTTGATCAGCGGGCACCTGCGCAGCCGCTCGCGCTGGTACCAGCAGGGTTTCGCCAGCCTCAACCAGAACCTCGCCGAATACCTGAGCGAAGAATCGCGCACCCTCGTCGGACAACGGGAAGCCGAAGCGCGCTTTCGTGAACTCGACCAGGCCAAACTCGACCTGGAACGGCTTGAGGCGCGCTTCGAGCGCCTGAGCCGCTCCCTTGATCCAAGCGATAACGCATGAAGCTGCTCGCCGTCCGCCGTCTGTTCCGCATCCAACGCGTCGTCATTCGCTACCGCCTCGATGACCTGCTGTTCGCCCTGCCGCTGCCGTGGTTGTTGCTGGCAGTGCGCTATGTGCTGCCGTGGCGCTGGTTCCCGCGCAAGACCCTGGACCTGAGCCGTGGCGCGCGCCTGCGCCTGGCTTTGCAGGACCTGGGGCCGATCTTCATCAAGTTCGGGCAGATCCTGTCGACCCGCCGCGACCTGCTGCCTGAAGACATCGCCGACGAGCTGATGCTGTTGCAGGACCGCGTGCCGCCGTTCGACTCACAGCAGTCGATGAAGCTGATCGAAGAACAGCTGGGCAAGAAAATCAGCGACGTGTTCAGCCGGTTCGACGTCGAGCCCCTGGCCTCGGCCTCGGTTGCCCAGGTGCACGCCGCGCAGCTGAAAACCGGCGAAGAGGTAGTGGTCAAGGTGATCCGCCCCGGCCTCAAGCCGATCATCGGCCAGGACCTGGCGTGGCTGTTCATCCTGGCCCGTGCCGCCGAGCGTTTCTCGGCCGATGCGCGCCTGCTGCACCCGGTGGACGTGGTCGCCGACTACGAAAAAACCATCTACGACGAACTCGACCTATTGCGTGAAGCGGCCAACGCCAGCCAGCTCAAGCGCAACTTCGAGGGCTCGCCGCTGCTGTACGTGCCGCAGGTGTATTGGGACTGGTGCCGGCCCAAAGTGCTGGTGATGGAGCGCATCTACGGCGTACAGGTCACCGACCTCGCGACCCTGGCCGACCAGCGCACCGATATGAAGATGCTGGCCGAGCGCGGGGTGGAGATTTTCTTCACCCAGGTGTTCCGCGACAGTTTCTTCCACGCCGACATGCACCCCGGCAATATCTTCGTCAGCACGGTGAACCCGTGGAGCCCGCAGTACATTGCGATCGACTGTGGCATCGTCGGCAGCCTCACGCCCGAGGACCAGGACTACCTGGCACGTAACCTGTTCGCCTTCTTCAAGCGTGACTACCGCCGCGTGGCGCAGTTGCACATCGACTCGGGCTGGGTGCCGGCCGAAACCAAGCTCAATGAATTCGAGGCGGCGATCCGCACCGTGTGCGAGCCGATCTTTGAAAAACCGTTAAAAGATATTTCATTCGGCCAGGTGCTGATGCGCCTGTTCCAGACCGCGCGGCGCTTCAATATGGAAGTGCAACCGCAACTGGTGCTGCTGCAAAAGACCCTGCTCAATATCGAAGGCCTGGGCCGCCAGCTGTACCCGGACCTGGACCTGTGGAACACCGCGCAACCGTTCCTCGAACGCTGGATGCGCGAACGCGTCAGCCCGAAAACCCTGCTGGGCAACCTGCACAGCCAGGTCGAGCAACTGCCGCACCTGGCCAACATGACCCGCGACCTGCTGGAGCGCATGTCCCAGCCCCACGCCAAGGACCCGGCGCCGCCGTGGCATCAACGCAAGGACGACTGGTTCCTGCGCCTGCTGGGCGCAGCGCACCTGGGCGGTGGCGCGGTGCTCGCGGCCGGTGGGCCCTTGAACGCACTGGGTTACTGGCCTGCGGGCATCATGGTCGCCGTGGGCCTTTATCTGGTCGTGCGTCGATAGCCCGAGCGGTTATACACTGTTGCACATCACCGGAGCGGCTAGCGCACGGTTGTTGGAGTTAAAGATGAAAGACTGGCTGGACGAGATCAAATGGGACAGTGACGGCCTGGTGCCGGCCATTGCCCAGGACCACAAGACCGGGCGCATCCTGATGATGGCCTGGATGAACCGCGAGGCCCTGGGCCTGACTGCCGCCGAGCAGCGTGCCATCTACTGGTCACGTTCCCGTGGCAAACTGTGGCGCAAGGGCGAAGAGTCCGGGCATGTGCAAAAACTGCATGAAATGCGCCTGGACTGCGACGCCGACGTGATCGTGCTGATGGTCGAGCAGATCGGCGACATCGCCTGCCATACCGGCCGCCACAGCTGCTTCTACCGGGTGTTCGAGAACGGCGCATGGAAAACCGTCGAGCCGGTGCTCAAAGACCCGCACGCCATTTACTCGGCAGGACATTGAACATGAGCGATACCCTCAACCGTGTGGCCCAAGTGCTGGAAGACCGCAAAGGTGCGGACGCCGACAGCTCCTATGTCGCCAGCCTGTACCACAAGGGCCTGAACAAGATATTGGAAAAACTCGGCGAGGAATCCGTCGAGACCATCATCGCGGCCAAGGATGCACAAATCAGCGGCGATTACAGCGATGTAATCTATGAGACTGCCGACTTGTGGTTCCATAGCCTGGTCATGCTCGCCCAACTGGGGCAGCACCCACAGGCCGTGCTGGATGAACTGGACCGTCGCTTCGGCTTGTCCGGGCATGCCGAAAAGGCCTCGCGCCCGTCCGCCTGAATAACTTTCTGACTTAAGGAATTGCAGCATGGGCATTTTTGACTGGAAACACTGGGTGGTTATTCTCGTGGTGGTCGTCCTGGTGTTCGGTACCAAGAAACTGAAGAACCTGGGCACCGACGTCGGCGAATCCATCAAGGGCTTTCGCAAGGCCATGAACGACGACGAAAAGCCAGCCGACACCGGCGCCAACCCGGTGCCGCCGGCGCAGCCTGTGCACCCGCAGGCCGCACAGCCGATCACTGAACGCCGCACCTTCGACGTGCAGGCCGAAAAAGTCGAAGAGCCGTCCCGCAAAGACTCGTGAGCACTGACTAATGTTTGGTATCAGCTTCTCTGAACTGCTGCTCGTCGGCCTCGTCGCCCTGCTGGTGCTGGGGCCTGAACGCCTGCCTGGCGCGGCGCGCACGGCTGGCCTGTGGGTCGGGCGCCTGAAACGCAGTTTCAACGCCATCAAGCAGGAAGTTGAACGGGAAATCGGCGCCGACGAGATTCGTCGTCAGCTGCACAACGAACATATTCTGTCCCTGGAGCAGGAGGCGCGCAAAATCCTCGCGCCCCAGCAACAGGCGCCGACACCGGTTGAGCCGGTGGCCGAGCAGAGCATTGCACCCGTGGTCCAAACCACTGCCTGCGCAACGCCCGCGCCCCCAGCAGAGCCCGCGCCGACGCCCACCGCGTCGCCCGCGCCCCACGACCCTACATTGCCGCCGCGAGCCCCATGAGCGCTGATAAACCGGAAAACGACCAGCATATGCCGCTGGTCTCGCACCTCACCGAGTTGCGCACCCGCCTGCTGCGCTGCGTCGCGGCGATTTTCGTGATCTTTGCCGGGCTGTTTGCCTTTACCCAGCAGATCTACACCTTCGTCTCGACGCCGCTGCGCGAGTACCTGCCGGTGGGCGCGACGATGATCGCCACCGACGTGTCCTCGCCGTTCCTCACGCCGCTCAAGCTGACGATGATGGTGTCGCTGTTTTTGGCGATCCCGGTGATCCTGCACCAGATCTGGGGCTTTATCGCCCCCGGCCTGTACAAGCATGAAAAACGCATCGCGGTGCCACTGCTGGTGTCGAGCATCATGCTGTTCTACACCGGCATGGCGTTCGCCTACTTCCTGGTGTTCCCGTTGATCTTCAAGTTCTTCGCCGCCGCCACCCCGGCCGGCGTGGAAATGATGACCGACATCACCAGCTACCTCGACTTCGTGATGACGCTGTTCTTCGCCTTTGGCGTGGCCTTCGAGATCCCGGTGGCGGTGGTGTTGCTGGTGTGGATCGGCGTGGTCGACGTCAAGTACCTGCGCAAGATCCGCCCGTACGTGATCATCGGCTGCTTTGTGGTCGGCATGATCCTCACCCCGCCGGATATCTTCTCGCAGACCTTGCTGGCCGTGCCGATGTGGATGCTGTTTGAAGTGGGCATCCTGTTTGGCAGCCTGGTGAGCAAGCGCGGCGAACACCCGGACGACCAACCTGCCGATGACGACCAGCCGCCAGCGACCCAACCGTGAACCTGCTGTTGCTGGAAGAGGCCGACTTTATCGCGGCCGACCGGGTGGTTTTGCGTGACCGGCGCCTGGTGCATATGCAGGAGGTGCATCGCGTGGCGGTTGGCGACAGCCTGCGTGTGGGGCGCATTGGCGGCTTGATGGGCAATGCCCAGGTGCTGCGCCTGGAAGCCGGCGAAGCCGAGCTGCAAATCAGCCTCGACCAACCGCCACCGGCCAAACTACCGCTGACGTTACTGCTGGCCCTGCCGCGCCCGAAAATGCTGCGCCGGGTATTGCAGACCGTGGCGTCCATGGGGGTGCCACGGGTGGTGCTGGTCAACAGCTATCGGGTCGAGAAAAGCTTCTGGCAGACCCCCTTCCTGGAGCCCGAAGCGGTTCGCGAGCAACTGATCCTCGGCCTGGAACAAGCACGGGATACGGTATTGCCCGAGATCATCATCGAAAAGCGCTTCAAGCCCTTTGTCGAAGACCGCCTGCCAGCCCTGGCCCAGGGCACCCTGGGCCTGGTCGGACATCCCGGCGATTACCCACCGTGCCCACGCGGCCTGGATGAACCGGTGACCCTGGCCATCGGCCCGGAAGGTGGCTGGATCCCCTATGAGGTGGATTTGCTGGCCAAGGCCGGGTTGCAGCCGGTGCAACTGGGCGCGCGGATCCTGCGCGTGGAAACGGCCGTGACTGCCCTGCTGGCCCGCCTCTTCTAACCCCACCCTCCAAACACCACAGCTCCCACAAGTCTTTATGCCGCTACAGAATCGCGCTTGCATGCCGATAGCCTCAGGATAAGTCCAAGCCTTGTTCAGGGGAGTTCACCGCATGCACCGTTGGCTAGCTGAAAAACTGGGGAATGTAAGCGTCAATCGCAAGCTGAGCGCAGGCTTTGGCCTGGTCTTGGTCCTCACGCTCCTGATCACCTTCACCGGCTGGACGGGCCTGGGTGGCGTGATCAGCCGTGGCGACAAACTGGGCTTTATTGCCAGCCTCAATGAACTGACCAAAGACCTGCGCCAGGCCCGCCTGGACTATGAAATGCGCCGTGGCGAACAAGGCCCGGGGCTGGTCAACGAGCTGATGGACAAACTCGACAGCGGCCTGAAAACCGCGCGCAGCCAGCTCGAGCAACCGGCCGATATCGCCATCATCGATGAGCAGTTGGCCGCCGTTGCCAAGTATCGACAGGCCTTCAGCGCCATGGTCCAGGCCGGTGCCCACCGCGAAGATGCCCGCAGCAAACTGGGCGCTACCGCCGACAGTGCCGTCGTGCGTGTCTCGGAAATCGAAAAAACCCTGCTGCAAGGCGACAGCGTCACCCAGTTCAACAGCGTGGTCGAGCTGAGCAAGCTGATTCAGCAGGCACGCTTCCAGGTGCGCGGCTACACCTACAGTGCCAAAGCCGAGGCCGAGCAGCCGGCCCTGGACGCCATCAGCAATGCCCTGAAAAACCTCGACAGCCTACGCAGTCAACTACCGGAACAGTACGGCGCCAACCTGCTGGAAGCCAACGACGCCCTCAAGGCCTACCTCGCCGCCGTCAGTCAATTCCGCGACTCCCAAGTGGCCAGTGCGGCAGCCCTCAAGGCCATGGCCGAGCAAGGCGACCTGCTGTTTGACCGCAGCAAGAAACTCACCGCGTCGCAAACCGTGGTCCGCGACAACGATGCCACACAGGCCAAGCAACTGCTGATGCTGGCGACGGCCCTGGCCCTGGCTTTCGGCTTGTTCGCCGCCTGGGCGATTACCCGGCAGATCGTGATCCCCTTGAGCCAGACCCTCAAGGTCGCCGAACGTGTCGCCGCCGGTGACCTGAGCCACAACCTGGTCTCGCAACGCCAGGACGAACTGGGTCAACTGCAACGCGCCATGCAAAGCATGACCATGGGCCTGCGCGACCTGATCGGCGGGATCAGCGACGGCGTGACGCAAATCGCCAGCGCCGCCGAACAATTGTCGGCGGTTACCGAGCAGACCAGCGCCGGGGTCAACAACCAGAAGGTCGAGACTGACCAGGTCGCCACCGCGATGAACGAAATGGCGGCCACCGTGCAGGAAGTGGCGCGCAATGCCGAAGAAGCCTCGGAAGCCGCCGTCGCCGCCGACCAACAGGCCCGCGAAGGTGACCGGGTGGTTGGCGAAGCCATCGCCCAGATCGAGCGCCTGGCGGGCGAAGTCGGCAACTCCACCGAGGCCATGGGCCATCTCAAGCGCGAAAGCGACAAGATCGGCAGTGTGCTGGACGTGATCAAGTCTGTGGCCCAGCAAACCAACCTGCTGGCCCTTAACGCGGCCATTGAAGCGGCACGCGCCGGAGAAGCCGGCCGTGGCTTCGCGGTGGTGGCCGATGAGGTGCGCAGCCTGGCACAACGCACGCAAAAATCCACCGAGGAAATCGAAGAGCTGATCGTCGGCCTGCAAAGTGGCACCCAGCAGGTGGCGACCATCATGGACAACAGCCGCAGCCTTACCGACAGCAGCGTCGAGCTGACCCGACGGGCCGGCAATGCCCTGGAAAACATCACCCGCACGGTCTCGGCCATCCAGGCCATGAACCAACAGATCGCCACCGCCGCCGAACAACAGAGCGCCGTGGCCGAAGAGATCAACCGCAGCGTGCTGAATGTGCGCGATGTGTCCGAGCAGACCGCAGCGGCCAGCGAAGAAACCGCCGCTTCCAGTACCGAACTGGCGCGCCTGGGCACCCATCTGCAGGCCTTGGTGGGCCGCTTCCGGGTCTGAGGCCTGCCCTTCGCGGCGATCCGTCCGGGTCGCCGCTTGCAGCTTGTGAAATTTCCTACACGTTTTTCAGGCCTCCATCGCCACGCCCCGCGCCCAAGGGAACTAGCGTTCAAGAGGGTTCAATGTGCCCGCGCCCTTCGGCGCCCCGACACGTCGAACACCTTTGTTCACTTGCCGGAGGTTGGCCATGCTTCGTCGAATGACTCAACTGCTGGGTAACGCCAGCGTCACCCTCAAACTGGTCCTGGGTTTTGCCTTGGTGCTGGCCCTGAGCCTTGTGATTGCCCTGACCGGCTGGCAGGCCCTCGCCGCCTCCCTCTACCGCTCACAAACCCTGACCGTTCTCGCGCAACTGGCGGTTACCGGCGAAGAACTACGGGCCGACCGCATCGTTTATCGCACCCTGGACGACGAGGCCAGCCTCAACAAACTGAGCCTGTCCATCAAGAAGATCGATGGGTATCTGGCCGAGCTTTCAAACCGCCTCAAAGTGCCAACGTCCCAGGAGTACTTGCGCAACATGACGGGCTTTTCCGAGCGCTTCAAAACCACGCTCAAGGATGTGCCTGCGCTGGTCAAACAACGGGAAACCGCCCGTGAGCAGTTGAAACAAAGCTCGGTGCGCACCAGCGACGTCCTGGCACAAGTAGCCAGCGACCTGCCGGACCAGGAAGACGAAAAAGCCCTCGATACCGTCGAAGGGCTGCGCCTGGCGATCGAACAGGCCGAAGACCGCGCCCTGAGCCCGGCCTGGGCGGCCAGCAGCCTGGATGCCTATGCCCAGGCCGTCAGCGATGCCGAACGCAGCCTCGAACTGGCCCAGGCGGCCGTGGAGAAGCTGCCCGTGGACAGCAGCGCCTTGAAAAATGCCGTGCTCAGCATCCGCACTCACCTGACACGCCTGCGGGACACCCAGCTGACGACCGAGGCCGCGCAAAACCAGCTGGAGCAACTGTTGGACCAACTGCTGGTACAAAGTGACTTGCTCAGCCAGGACCAGACCCAGCGCCGCGACCGGGAAGCCGAACAGGCTCGCACCCAGACCCTGGCCATTACCGGGGCCGCCTTGCTCTTCGGCGCCCTGGCCGCCTGGATCATCGCCGGGCAGATCGTCAAGCCACTGCGCAGGGCCCTGGCCGTGGCCAATCGCATTGCCGAGGGCGACCTGAGCCACGATGTACAGACCCGTCGCAAGGATGAACTAGGCCAGTTGCAATGCAGCATGGCGCAAATGACCCTCAACCTGCGGGGGCTGATTGGCAGCATCAGCGACAATGCCCGGCAGATCGCCAGCGCCGCCGAGGAACTGTCGGCCGTCACCGAGCAAACCCGGGCGGGCGTCAACAATCAGCGCGACGAAACCGAGCAGGTGGCAACCGCCATGAACCAGATGCTCGCCACCGCCCAGGAAGTCGCCCGGCATGCCGAACAGGCCTCGATTGCCGCCAACCAGGCCAATCAACAGACCGAACTGGGCGACCAGGTGGTGACGGACGCGGTGGCGCACATTGAACACCTGGCCCACGAGATGGCGCGCTCAAGCCAGGCGATGCTGGCCCTGCAACGGGAAAGCCAGAAGATCGGCAGCGTGCTGGAGGTGATCAAGTCGGTGTCCCAGCAGACCAACCTGCTGGCGCTCAATGCGGCAATCGAAGCCGCACGCGCCGGGGAGGCCGGCCAAGGGTTTGCAGTGGTGGCCGACGAAGTGCGCAGCCTGGCCCAGCGCACCCAGCAGTCCGCCGAGGAAATCGAAGAGTTGATTGGCGGTTTGCATCACGGCACGCAACAGGTCGCCGACGTCATGGACAACAGCCGCACCCTGACTGATCGCAGCGTGGGCCTGACCCGCAACGCTGGCGACGCGTTGACGGAAATCGCACGCACCGTGCTGGTCATCCAGGAAATGAACCCACAGATCGCCGCTGCCGCCGAAGAGCAAAGCGCGGTGGCCGAGGAAATCAATCGCAGCGTGTTGAAAGTCAGGGATGTGTCGGAACAAACCGCCGCCGCCAGCGAACAGACGGCAGCGGCCAGCATTGAATTGGCACGACTGGGGAGCAATCTTCAGAAGTACGTGGGCAAGTTCAAGGTATGAACCTGCCCCCGTGCCTTACAGAACCTGGCGCAGGAACGCCTGTGCCCGTGGGTCCTTCGGCGCATCGAAGAACTGCGCGGGCGCAGCGTCTTCCAGCAGCTTGCCGTGATCGAAGAACAACACGCGGTCCGCCACTTCCCGGGCAAAGCCCATTTCGTGGGTCACACAGACCATGGTCATGCCTTCCAGGGCCAGGGTCTTCATCACGTCCAGCACTTCACCGACCATTTCCGGGTCCAGCGCCGAGGTGGGCTCGTCAAACAGCATGACCTTGGGCTCCATGGCCAAGGCCCGGGCAATCGCCACCCGCTGTTGCTGGCCGCCGGAAAGCCGCGAGGGGAACTCGTTTGCTTTCTGTGCAATGCCGACCTTTTCCAGCAAGGCCAGGGCCTTGGCCTCGCGCTCCTTCTTGCCGCGCTTGCGCACGACCTTCTGCGCCAGGCACAGGTTTTCCAGCACGGTCATGTGCGGGAACAGGTTGAAGTGCTGGAACACCATGCCGACTTCCCGGCGATAGGCGTTCACATCGGTCTTGGGGTCGGCCAGTTGCAGGCCGTCGATGCTCACCGAGCCCGAATCGAACGCTTCCAGGCCATTGAGGCAGCGCAGGAACGTCGATTTGCCGGAACCGGACGGGCCGATCACTACCAGCACTTCGCCCTTGGCCACCTGGGTGGTGACGTGATCCACCGCGCGCACCACATGCCCACGGGTATCGAAGACTTTTACCAGATCGCGCACTTCAATCACTTTGGGCGAGCCTCCGCTCAAGCCGGCTGGCCATTTTCGACAGCGGCAGGTTGATCAGCAGGTACAGGCCTGCAACACAGAACAGGATTTCAAACGGCGAGAACGAGGTGGTGATGACCTCGCGACCGCTCTTGAGCAGTTCGGTAATGGCGATCACCGAGACCAGCGAGGTGTCCTTGACCAGGCTGATAAATTGCCCGGCCAACGGCGGCAGCACGCGCTTGAACGCCTGCGGCAGTACCACGTGGCGCATCGACTGGCTGGCGCTCAGGCCCAGGGAACGGGCCGCTTCGCCCTGGCCACGGGCAATCGACTGCACGCCAGCGCGGACAATTTCTGCCACATAAGCACCGGTAAACAGCGACAGCGCGGCGATGCCGGCAAACTCCCGCGACAGGTTCAGCACCGTGCCGATAAAGAAGTAGAAAATGAAGATCTGTACCAATAACGGCGTGCCGCGCACCAGTTCGACGTAAATCGTCGATAGATCGCGCAAGGTCGGGTTATTCGACAAACGACACAGGCCGGTCGCCAGGCCGATGAACAGGCCCAATACCCCCGAGACCAGCGACAGCCACAGGGTGGTCCACAAACCCCACATCAACGGGCCCAGCGCCCAGTGCCGGGTCACCCCGATCACATCGCCCTCGGCCACATCGTCGCCACGGGCCACTTGCAGGCTGTTGTCGGCAACGCTCAGGTGCTGTTCGACACCGGCATCGTTACGCAGGGTGACTTGCGCCACATCGCCCTGGCGCACCAATTCGACCACCGTGGAAATATCCGCCGCTCGCTTGGATTCCTCAGCCTGGTAGGCGAAGTATTGCGGCACGCGGTTCCAGCGCCATTCGTAGGACATCAGCGAGGTGGCGTAGTACAACGCGCCGGCCATGCCGACCAGCACCAGCACGGTCAGCAGGTGCCAGGGCCATTGGGCTTTTTTCTGTTTCATTGCGGGTTCCGGGATGTGTATCGGCTGTCAGGCCGCCATCGCGGGCAAGCCCGCTCCCACACTGGAATGCATTCCAAATGTGGGAGCGGGCTTGCCCGCGATGGGCGCGACGCGGTTTCTAGCTTATTCCATGTCCTTGAGCCACTCGGAGCTCTTGAACCACTTGTCATGGATGCGATCGTAGGTGCCGTCGTTGCGGATCTGGTGCAGGAAGTTGTTGATGAAGTTGATGCTGTCGTAGTCGCCCTTCTTCAGACCGAATGCCAGAGGCTCGTAGGTGAAGGGTTCTTCGAGGTACACCAGCTTGCCATTGCCGACTTTTTTCTCGGCCACCACGTTGTACGGCGCGTCGTAGACAAAGGCGTCGGCCTTGCCGTTGACCACGTCGAGCACACCTTCCTGCTCGTTGTCGTAGCCGTGGTACTTGGCCTTGGAGATCAGCTTCTTGGCCACCATCTCGCCAGTGGTGCCGAGCTTGGAGGTCAGGCGGTACTTCTCGTCATTCAGGTCTTTGTAGGACTTGATGGTGCCTTCCAGTTCCTTGCGGATCAGCAGGGTCTGGCCCACCACGATGAAGGGTTCGCTGAAGTTCAGGCGCAGGTTGCGCTCCTGGGTCAGGGTCATGCCGCTGCCGATCATGTCGAACTTGCCGGTGAGGAAGGCCGGGATGATGCCGTCGTAACCGGTGGAGACCAGCTCCAGCTTGACCCCCATGGACTTGGCCAGCGCCTTGAGCAGGTCGACTTCAAAACCAATGATTTCGCCGCGCTTGTTGGTCATCTCGAACGGCATGTAGGTCGGATCCATGCCGACTTTCAAGGTGCCGCGCTTGACCGCTTCGTCAATCGCCCCGGCCTGGGCCGTATTGACTGCCAACAGGGCCGTCACGCCGAGCATCAGCATCGATAGATACTTTTTCATCACCAAGTCCCCTGACTCATTTTATTTTGATGCAGACCTTCGCAGGGCTGCACTGTTTCTTCGGGGAGCGATGCTAACCCACTCGCCCACCGGCACAAAGGTCCAGCCGGGATTTGTTGGTGGATATGACAGAAAAACCCCACAAAAACCCAGAGAAAAGCACGATTAGACGGTTCGCCGCGCAAGCGCCTGCCCAGTGAGTTATGTAAGCAGGTGTGACCATCATTCGATCTCTGATAGCCAGTCGGTATCCCGGAACCACTTGTCATGCAGCCGATCGTAGGTGCCGTCCTGGGCAACCTGACTAAGGAAGTGATTGATCCAGTTCAGGCTGTCGTAATCGCCCTTCGGCACGCCAAACGCCAGGGGTTCATAGGTGAAGGGTTGCTCCAGGGCCAGCAGCTCGCGGTTTTGCGGCTTGGCCAGGGCAATCAGGTTATAGGGCGCGTCATGAATAAAAGCATCCACCTCGCCACTGACCACCCGGCGCACCCCTTCCTCGGCCGTGGCAAAGCTATACAGCTGTGCAGCTCCCAGGAAGCGCCGCGCCGCCGCTTCGCCCGTGGTGCCGTGTGCAGCGGCTATCCGATAGCCGGCTTCGTTCAAGTCTTCAATGCTGCCGACCTTGCCGGCCAGGCGCGGGTGCAGCAGGACGGTCTGGCCGACAATGATGAATGAATCGCTGAAATTGAGCTTGAGGTTGCGCTCCTGAGTCACGGTCATGCCACTGCCGATCATGTCGAAGCGGCCGGCCAACAGGCCCGGGATCAGCTCGGTATAGGCCACCGGGACCCATTCCAGGGTCACCCCCAGGGCATTGCTCATTTCTTCGAGCAGGTCGGCTTCAAAGCCGATGACACGCCCCTGTTTGTCGGTCATTTCAAAGGGCACGTAGTTGGGGTCGGTCCCCACTTTCAAGACCCCGCGCCGCACAGCTTCATCGATGGCACCTGCATGCGCCAGCTGGATGTGAAGCAGCGCGGCGATGCCCAGCAACAGTACCGGCCAGTTACCCTTGATCATGAAAATCCCCTTTTTCATTAAGCAGCCGCGTACCGGGCGTTGCGGGTTCAGCGCAAACCAGAGGCGGTCGAGTCAGATTTTGGGGGCGATCCTAACCCACTGGCAGGCACGGCAATACGCCTTGAACCGGGGTCTTTTGTATCGAAGTTAGAAGGACGGGGCACAAGCGCCAAGCGCTGTAGGACGGGCGTATCAAGCGCCCCCGAAAAAATCCCGGGGGCGTCTGAATTAGGCTGGCTGAGCCTGGGATGACAGCGGTTTGAGCGGCAGCAACGGCGCATGCGGGTCGGCCTTGACCGACTCGCGCCAGGCACCCAGCCATTCGGCATGCCCTTCGCTCCAGACTTGCTCATGCAGGCGGCCCAGGGCCACCGGGTCGCTGAGCAAGGCCACACGCTCGTTGTTATTCAGGCCAGCAGGGCCGACCTTCAACGCATGCCGCACACGCTCGGTACGCAGCCACTCGATCGGCTCCGCCTGGCCATGGCGGGAGGTTGCCAGGGCGCAGGCCAGGGCGTTCTGCTGCGGATCGACCACTGCCCGCACAAAACCATCATGCAGTGCATGCCAGCGGTTTTCGTGGGTGTAGAGGTCGGTCGACAGCAGCGCCTGCGGCGGGTTGTATTCCTCGGGGATCAGGAACAGGCTCTCGTCACGGGACTTGAGGCCCAGCTTGACCCGGCTGGAGATCACCGAGACCGGGATCGACAGCATCAGCGAACCGACAATCGGCACCAGCCACCACAGGAAGCTTGGGTTCAACCACACCACCAGCAGGGCCCAGAAGAAGCCCAGCAAGGTCTGCGGGCCGTGGCGCTTGACCGCCTCGCTCCAGGGCGTGGAGTCATCGTCACGTTGCGGCGAGTTCCAGGTCGCGGCCCAGCCGAGGAACGCGGCGAGCACGAAGCGGGTGTGGAAGATCATCCGCACCGGTGCCAGCAGCACGGAGAACAGCATCTCCAGGAGCATCGACAAGGTCACCTTGAACTTGCCGCCGAACTCTTTCGCGCCCTTGGCCCAGATCAGGATGATGCTCAGCAGCTTGGGCAGGAACAGCAGCACGATGGTGGTGGAGAACAGGGCCACCGCCTAGTCCGGGTGCCATTGCGGCCACAGCGGGTACAACTGGCGTGGCGCCATGAAGTACTGCGGCTCCATCAGGGTGTTGACCGCCAGCAGGGCCGTGGACAGCACCAGGAACAGGAACCACAACGGCGCCGACAGGTACGACATCACGCCCGTGAGGAACACCGCACGGTGCACCGGGTGCATGCCCTTGACCAGGAACAGGCGGAAGTTCATCAGGTTACCGTGGCACCAGCGACGGTCACGCTTGAGCTCGTCGAGCAAGTTCGGCGGCAGTTCTTCATAGCTGCCGGGCAAGTCGTAGGCAATCCACACGCCCCAGCCGGCGCGGCGCATCAGCGCGGCTTCAACAAAGTCGTGGGACAGGATGGAGCCGGCGAACGCACCTTTACCCGGCAATGGCGCCAGGGCGCAGTGCTCGATAAACGGCTTCATGCGGATGATCGCGTTGTGACCCCAGTAGTGGGATTCGCCCAACTGCCAGAAGTGCAGGCCGGCGGTGAACAGCGGGCCGTAGACGCGGGTGGCGAACTGCTGCATGCGTGCATACAGGGTATCCATGCCCGAGGCCCGTGGCGCGGTCTGGATGATCCCGGCGTCCGGCGTGGCTTCCATCAGGCGTACCAGGCTGGTCAGGCATTCGCCGCTCATCACGCTGTCGGCGTCCAGGACCACCATGTACTTGTAGTCACCGCCCCAGCGCCGGCAGAAGTCGTCGAGGTTGCCGCTCTTGCGTTTGACGCGACGGCGACGGCGGCGATAGAAGATCTTGCCAAAGCCACCGGCCTCGCGGCACACGTCGAGCCAGGCTTGCTGTTCGGCGATGCAGATATCGGCGTCGTTGCTGTCGCTGAGCACGAAGAAGTCGAAACGATCCAGGTCGCCGGTGGCGGCCACCGACTCAAAGGTCGCACGCAGGCCGGCAAATACCCGGGGCACGTCTTCGTTGCAGATCGGCATCACCAGCGCAGTACGGGCCTCTTTCGGGATCGGCTCGTCGCCGGCGCTTTTCCCGGAGATCCGGTACTTGTCGTGACCGGTGAGCAGTTCGAGGAAGCCCATCAGCGCCGTCCAGAACCCTGCCGACACCCAGCAGAACAGAATCCCGAACATGATCAGGATGCTGGTTTGCAGGGCGTATGGCAGTACCTGGGTAGCGGTTTGCAGCAGGGTCTGGTTGCGGATTTCGTCAAAGTCGACGAGGGACCAGCCCTGGTAAGGCATGATGCCTTTCATGTACCAGCCGGCCACAATCGTCTGGCCGAGCATCAGCACCAGCAGGATATAGCGGCGGATCGAACCGACGGTGCGCCAGCGCGCAGCCGGCAGCACGCGCTCGTCTTTGGGCGGTGCCGGCGGGTTGCTGCGGCCGGTGAGCCGGCGCCAGCCACGCACCAGGATATTGGTGCGCCAAGGCTCGGGCACCACCTTGGTACGCCGGATCGGCGGCGTGGCCTTGAGGCACACCCGGCCGCTGGCGTCGAGCACCAGCATCTCGGCGTCTTCTAGCTCCTCGGCTGTGTTGAGGGTCAGCCGGCGGCCAACCGACGCCTGCGCGGCGTCCACTGGCGCGTCAAAGGTCGACGACGACAGGCGCTCGTGCAGTTCAGAGAAGGACTTGCAGCCCGCCAGTTCGGCGCGCTGCTCATCGGTCATCGGAAGGTGCGCCAGGTACTCGGCAAGCGTCTCTGGCTGGACTTGAGAGTTACTCATCGGCAGGCAACTGATTGCTCCAGGTTTCGGTCAGGACTTGTTCTGTCTTGACCGGCTCCGGGGTGGCTGGGGCAGCTTCTGGCTGCTGGGTTTCCTTGTCCTTGGCGTCTTTCTTGGCGTGTTTCTCGTGTTGCTTGGCCAGGACTTTGTCAGCCTTCAGGACTTGGGTGGAAACCTGCTCTGGCTCAGGCTTGACGATATCCTGGACCAGGGCCGCACGCATTTCGGTCGGTTTGCCTGCATCCTTGATCTTCAGGCGCAGGGTCAGGCGCCAGCCTTTGGTGTGCGGGTTGTAGCGCACGCTGTTTTCCACAACTTCGCCGTTATCGCCGACGCTGACCTGGCTGCGCACGGCCGCATCGGGCTTCAGGGCCTTGAGGGACGGGCCCTCGAAGTCCACCAGGTAGGCCACACTGCCGTCTGGCTGGCGGATCAGGTTGGACTGTTTCACATCACCGGTAGAACGCAGGGTCTGCTTGACCCAGGCACTGTCCGGCGAGTGGAACGGTGCGTCATTGAGAGTCCAGTGCAGGCGGTAGGCGATATCCAGCGGCTCGCCGGGCTTGGGCAGTTCGGCCGGGCTCCAGAAGGCAACGATGTTATCGTTGGTTTCATCGGCGGTCGGAATCTCTACCAGGTCGACCGAACCCTTGCCCCAGTCGCCTTCAGGCTCGATCCAGGCGCTTGGGCGCTTGTCGTAGTTGTCGTCGAGGTCTTCGTACTGGCTGAAGTTGCGACCACGCTGCAACAGGCCGAAACCACGCGGGTTTTCTACCGAGAAGTTGCTGACCGACAGGTGTTTTGGGTTGTTCAGCGGGCGCCAGATCCACTCGCCGTTGCCGGCATGGATCGACAGGCCGCTGGAATCGTGCAGTTCACGCCGGTAGTTGAGGACCTTGGACGGCTGGTTGGCGCCGAACAGGAACATGCTGGTCAGCGGGGCAACGCCCAGCTTGCTGACCTTGTCGCGCAGGAACATCTGCGACTTGACGTCGACAATGGTGTCGGTGCCCGGGCGCAGGATCAGGCGATAGGCGCCAGTGGCCCGTGGCGAATCCAGCAGGGCAAAGATCACCAGGTGCTTGTCGCCCGGCTTTGGACGCTCGATCCAGAACTCGGTGAAACGCGGGAACTCTTCGCCGGACGGCAGCGCGGTATCGATCGCCATGCCACGGGCGGACAGGCCATAGACCTGGTCCTTGCCCACGACGCGGAAATAGCTGGCGCCGAGCATGGTCATGATTTCGTCTTGCTTGTCGTCCTTGTTGATCGGGTACAGCACGCGAAAGCCGGCATAACCCAGCTGTTCGGTGGCTTTGGGATCAAACTTGACGTCGCCGAAATCGAAGCGCGTCGGGTCGTACTTGATCTCCTGGACGTCGGTGGCGGTGACTTCGTTGATTTTCACCGGCGTGTCGAAGTGCATGCCCTGGTGATAGAAGGACAACTTGAACGGGGTTTTCTGCTCGGCCCACTCGGCTTTTTCATTGCGGAAACGAATTTTCTGGTAGTCAGCGAACTTCATTTCGCGGAATTCGTTCGGCAGATTGCTGCGCGGGGCTTCGTATTTCTGCCCGGCCAGCTCTTTTGCCTTGGCCGACACATCATCCAGACTGAATGCCCACAGTTGACCCGCGCCGAACAGGCAAAACAGGGCAGAGCCCGTTACCAGTGCGTTTCGTAACCGTTTGGCAGACAATTTTGGTGCATTACAGGGACTAACAATCACGAGCAACCCTCGCCGAAAACAGATCAAAAAACCAACGGCCAGCTATCTATATGCCAGGTTGGCGAGCATTGTTCCGACTCCGATGGGGCTAAATGATTCCCCATGAGCGAGCGGACAAGTCTCTACCTAAGTCAAAAATGGATCAATTTACGCTGATCCCCGTAGCGCGCGATTATCTAGTAGCCGGTGAGATAACGCAGCAGGGGCAGCAAAGTATTTGTAGCGAAAACTTGCGTTTTTGCGCATTAAAAGTCGTTTTTCATACAATCAGGTCTGTAAAAGGAAGGTGACCGGCCCATCGTTGACCAGATGCACCTGCATATCCGCGCCAAAACGCCCCGATGCCACCGTGCCATGCAATTGTTGCGCTTTTGACAACAAGTGCTCGAAAAGCGCCTCGCCCAACGCCGGAGGCGCCGCTGTGGAGAAGCTGGGGCGCAGGCCACTCTTGGTATCGGCCGCCAGGGTGAACTGGGACACCAGCAGCAAACCACCGCCAATGTCCTTCAGCGACAGGTTCATCTTGCCCTCGTCGTCACTGAACACCCGATAGTTAAGCAGCTTATGCAACAACTTGTCGGCACTGGCCGCTGTATCTGAAGGCTCGACGGCCACCAGTACCAGCAAACCCTGGTCTATCGCGCCCACCACATGCCCCGCCACCTCGACCCGGGCGCCACGCACCCGTTGTAAAAGGCCCTTCATGCTTCTTCAGGCGGCAAATCAAGCAGGCGTCGTGCCATCTGGCCCGCCGCCCGCACCAGCGCATCGGTGATGCCCGGCTCGGAAGCCGCGTGGCCCGCCTCGCGGATCACCTGCAGCTCACTGTTCGGCCAGGCCTGGTGCAGCTCCCAGGCATTGTCCAGGGGGCAGATCATATCGTAGCGGCCATGCACGATGATGCCAGGCAGATGGGCGATCTTGTGCATGTCGCGAATCAGTTGGTTGGGCTCCAGGAACGAGTTGTTGGTGAAGTAGTGGCACTCGATGCGCGCAATCGACAAGGCGCGTTGTGGCTCGGAGAAGCGCTCGATCAACTGCGGGCTGGGGCACAGGCCGAGCATGCGCCCTTCCCAGGTGGACCAGGCCTTGGCGGCATGCATCTGGGCTATCTGGTCGTTGCCGGTCAGGCGCTTGTGGTAGGCGCTGATCATGTCGTGGCGCTCATCCTGGGGGATCGGCGCGATGTAATCCTGCCAGTAGTCGGGGAACAGGCGGCTGGCGCCGGCCTGGTAGAACCACTGGATATCCTGGGGGCGGGCCAGGAAGATCCCGCGCACGATCAGGCCATGTACACGGTCGGGGTGGGTTTGCGCATAGGCCAGGGCCAGGGTCGAACCCCAGGAACCGCCGAACAGCACCCATTTGTCGATACCCAGGTGCTCGCGGATCCGCTCAAGGTCGGCCACCAGGTCCCAGGTGGTGTTGTTTTCCAGGCTGGCCCGCGGGGTGGAACGCCCGCAGCCGCGCTGGTCAAAGGTGACAATGCGGTACAGGTTCGGATCGAAATAGCAGCGACTGTTGGCATCACATCCGGCGCCGGGGCCGCCATGGATGAAGACCACGGGCAAACCTTGCGGGGAACCACTTTCGTCGACATACAGCGTGTGGGTTTCATCGACGGCCAGATCGTGCCGGGCGTAGGGTTTGATCTGCGGGAACAAAGTCTGCATTGCGCGCTCCGTAAGGGGTCGGTTCCATCCCCGGGGGGACGTCTATTATTTTGCCGTCTGGCATCATAAACCCGAATTGTGCAATGAGCATGTCCTTGAGGTCTTAGACCTGTGTCAGCGATCCGCCAGGAAGGTTCACGCAACCCAGTGTGGGAGCCGGCCTGCTCACGATAGCGGTGTGTCAGTCAATATATTCGGCGACTGAAGCACCGCTATCGCGGGCAAGCCCGCTCCCACAGTTTGAGCTTCGTTGACTCAGGTGTAGTGCTTCTGGCCCCACGCCAAGAACCCTTCCAACAACTGCCTCAACACCACCCGCGTCGGCTCGGCCAGATCCTGCCGATACCTGAACGGTTCAAACTCTTCCATATATGTGCACTGCCCCAACTCCAGCTGCACCGCATGAATATCCTGCGCCGGGTTGCCGTAGTGCCGGGTGATGTGCCCGCCCTTGAAGCGCCCGTTCAGCACATGGCTGTACTGCGGGTGCGCCGCGCAAATGGCCTCCAACTGGCTGGCCAACCCAGGATCGCAGGCGGCGCCGTTGAAAGTGCCGAGGTTAAAGTCCGGCAGCTTGCCATCGAACAGGTGCGGGATCACCGAGCGGATCGAGTGGGCGTCGAACAGCAGCGCATAGCCGAACTCGGCCTTGAGCCGCGCCAGTTCGTTTTGCAGGGTCTGGTGATAGGGCGTCCAGATCTGCTCCAGATAGCTCGCCCGCTCCTCTTTCGACGGCTCCTTGCCTTCGATAAACAACGGCACCCCATCAAACAGCGTCGCTGGAAACAGGCCGGTGGTCGCACCGACATACAGCGGCTTATCGTCAGCTGGCCGGTTCAGGTCGATCACAAACCGCGAATACTCGGCCGCCAGGGTACTGGCCCCCAGTTCCTGGGCAAAGTCGTACAGCGTGGGGATATGCCAGTCGGTATCCGGCAGGCTTTGCGCCTCGGGGATCAGGCCCGCTGCAACCGCAGGCGTCAGGCGCAGGCCGGCATGGGGCATGCTGATCAGCAGCGGCGTGCTGCCTTGCTTGAAGTTCAGAACCTTGTCCACAACGGTACTCCTTACACAGTGACGTCGACGCCATGGCGCACGACGCGTTTATCCAACTCGCCACCCAGCCAGTAGGCCAGGTCGGCGGGGCGATCGATCTGCCAGGCAACAAAGTCCGCAACCTTGCCCACTTCCAGCGAGCCGTGGGTGTCGCCCATGCCCAGGGCCGTGGCGGCATGCCGGGTGGCACCGGCCAGGGCTTCTTCCGGGGTCATGCGGAACAGGGTGCAGGCCATGTTCAGCATCAGGCGCAGTGACAAGGCTGGGGATGTGCCGGGGTTGAGGTCGCTGGCGATGGCGATCTGCACCCCGTGCTTGCGCAAGGCATCCATCGGCGGCAACTGGGTTTCGCGCAAAAAGTAGAACGCCCCCGGCAGCAACACAGCGACGGTGCCGGCTGCGGCCATGGCGATGGCGTCTTCTTCGGTCATGAACTCCAGGTGATCCGCCGACAGCGCCTGATACCGCGCCGCCAGGCTCGAGCCGTGCAGCGACGACAGTTGCTCGGCATGCAGTTTTACCGGCAAGCCCAAACGCTGGGCGACTTTAAACATACGCTCGACCTGCTCGGTGGAAAACGCCAGGTATTCGCAGAACGCATCCACCGCATCCACCAACCCTTCTGCGGCCAGGGCTGGCAGCATCTCGTTGCAGATGTGTTCGATATAGTCGTCGGCGCGATCCTTGTATTCCGGCGGTAAGGCATGGGCTGCCAGGCATGTAGCGCGCACGCTGACCGGCAGTTCCTGGCCCAGGCGCCGGGCCACCCGCAGCATCTTGCGCTCATTAGCCAGGTCCAGGCCGTAGCCGGACTTGATCTCCACCGTGGTCACGCCATCGCGCAGCAAACTGCGCAGGCGCTGGCGGCTGCTGTCGAACAGCTCGTCCTCGCTCGCCGCACGGGTGGCGCGTACGGTGCTGGCGATGCCGCCACCGGCTGCGGCGATCTCGGCGTAGCTCACGCCCTGCAGGCGCTGCTCGAATTCGCCGCTGCGGTTGCCGCCAAATACCGCGTGGGTATGGCAGTCGATCAGCCCCGGCGTGACCCAGGCCCCTTGCAAGTCATGGGTCTGCGCGTAGTCGCCAGGCGGCAGCTCGGCGCGGGGGCCGATCCACTCGATCAGCGTACCGGCCGTGACCATGGCGCCATCCTCGATGATCGAGTACTCGCCCCGGGCCATGGTTGCGATGTGGCAGTGTTGCCAAAGCGTTTTCATCAACGCCTCCCTAAGTTATCGGTGAGACAAAGCCGGGTCGTAATCGACCTTGGCCGCTTGCCCGGCCGCAGGCTTGACCCACAGCAGGTAGGCCACGACCAGCAGCACAATCCACGCGGCGCCCACCAGCAGCGCGGCCTGGGTGTCCGGGAAGTAGCCCAGTACGCCAAAAATAAACAGCATGAACACAATGGCCGCCGCCGGCGCATAGGGCCAGAACGGCACCGGGAATTTCAGTTCAGCGATCTGTTCCTTGCTCATCGAGCGGCGCATTGCCACCTGCGTGACCAGGATCATCAACCACACCCACACGGTGGCGAACGTGGCAATCGAGGCAATCACCAGGAACACGTTTTCCGGGATCAGGTAGTTCAACACCACACCGCCCAGCAGCGCCGCGCCCATCACCACCACGGTCATCCATGGCACACCGTGGCGCGACAGTTGCGCAAAGCCCTTGGGCGCCTGCCCTTGCTGGGCCAGGCCGTACATCATGCGGCCGGCGCCGAAGATGTCACTGTTGATGGCCGAGACCGCCGCCGAGATCACCACGATATTGAGGATGGTCGCCGCCGAGCCAATCCCCAGGTTGCTGAAGATCTGCACGAATGGGCTGCCCTGGCTGCCGATCTGCGGCCATGGGTAGATGGCCATCAGCACAAACAGGGTCAGCACGTAGAACAGCAGGATGCGCAGCGGCACCGCGTTGATCGCCTTGGGGATTACCCGCTGCGGGTCCTTGGCTTCGCCGGCGGTGATGCCGATGATTTCGATGCCGCCAAAGGCAAACATCACCACCGCAAACGAGGCGATCAAGCCGCCCACACCATTGGGCATAAAGCCGCCATGGGCCCACAGGTTGCTCAAGCCGCTGGCCGGGGCGTCGCCCGCCGAATGCACGCCGAACAGCATGATGCCGAACCCGCCGAGGATCATTGCGACAATCGCGCCGACCTTGAGCAGTGACAGCCAGAACTCCATTTCGCCAAACACTTTGACGTTGCACAGGTTCAGCCCGCCGATCAGCAGGACAATGCCGAGCACCCAGACCCAGCGGGCGACTTCGGGAAACCAGAAGCCCATATAGATGCCGAAGGCGGTGACGTCCGCCAGGCAGACGATGATCATTTCAAAGGCGTAGGTCCAGCCGAGGATAAAACCGGCCATCGGCCCCAGGTAGGTGCTGGCGTACTGGCCAAACGAGCCGGACACCGGATTGTGCACGGCCATTTCGCCGAGGGCGCGCATCACCATGAACACCGCGGCGCCGCCGATCAGGTAGGCCAGCAACACCGCCGGGCCGGCCATTTGGATAGCCGAGGCGGAGCCGTAGAACAGCCCGGTGCCGATCGCCGACCCCAGTGCCATGAAGCGAATATGACGGGCGGTCAGCCCGCGTTTGAGACCTTGTGCTTGCTGGTGCATTTCTCGTCCCTAATTATTGTTATCCAGAGAGAATCCGAACCTATGGGCGATCACCTGTGGGAGCTGTCGAGCCTTGGCGAGACAGCTCCCACACGGGACCGGGGTGCTGCTTAGAGACTTGGCAGCAGCTTGGCCGGCACCAACTCATTCAGGCAGCGACTGGCCAGCAGCTCGCTGGCGGCGTTGATGTCCGGGGCGAAGAAGCGGTCCTTGTCATAGAACCCCACTTTGGCGCGCAGGATGCCACGGGCCTTTTCCAGCTTCGGCGAGGTTTTCAGGCCATCGCGCAGGTCCAGGCCCTGGCAGGCGGCCAGCCATTCCACCGCGAGAATCCCCCGGGTGTTTTCAGCCATTTCCCACAGGCGCTTGCCAGCAGCCGGCGCCATCGACACGTGGTCTTCCTGGTTGGCGGAGGTGGGCAGGCTGTCGACACTATGGGGATGGGACAACGCCTTGTTCTCGCTGGCCAACGCCGCAGCGGTCACCTGGGCGATCATGAAACCGGAGTTGACCCCGCCATTGCCCACCAGGAACGGCGGCAGTTGCGACATGTGCTTGTCCATCATCAACGAAATACGGCGCTCGCTCAGGGAGCCGATTTCGGCGATGGCCAGGGCCATGTTGTCGGCGGCCATCGCCACCGGTTCGGCGTGGAAGTTACCGCCGGAGATCACATCGCCTTCAGCGGCGAATACCAGCGGGTTATCCGAGACTGCGTTGGCTTCAACCACCAACACGTCGGCCGCCTGGCGGAACTGGGTCAGGCAGGCGCCCATGACTTGCGGCTGGCAACGCAGGGAGTACGGGTCTTGCACCTTGTCGCAGTTCTGGTGGGACTGGGACACCTGGCTGCTGTCGCCGAGCAGGTCGCGATACGCGGCCGCCGAATCAATCTGCCCACGTTGGCCACGGGCTGCATGGATGCGCGGGTCGAACGGTGAACGCGAACCCAGTACCGCTTCCACAGTCAGGCCGCCACAGGCGATAGCGGCGGCGAACAGGTCTTCGCCTTCAAACAGACCACGCAGGGCGTAGGCGGTGGAGACCTGGGTGCCGTTGAGCAGCGCCAGGCCTTCCTTGGCAGCCAGGGTCAGGGGCGTGAGGCCGGCGACTTTCAGCGCTTCGGTCGCCTCCAGCCACTCACCTTTGTAACGGGCCTTGCCTTCGCCCAGCAGCACCAGGGACATATGGGCCAACGGCGCCAAGTCACCGGACGCGCCCACCGAGCCCTTGAGCGGGATATGCGGGTAGACCTCGGCGTTGATCAAGGCGATCAGCGCGTCGATCACCTGGCGGCGAATCCCGGAGAAACCCCGGCTCAGGCTGTTGACCTTGAGCACCATCACCAAACGCACCAGTGCATCGCTGATCGGCTCGCCGACGCCCGCCGCGTGGGACAACACCAGGGAGCGCTGGAGGTTTTCCAGGTCTTCGCTGGCGATACGGGTCGAGGCCAGCAGGCCGAAACCGGTGTTGATGCCATAGGCGGTGCGGTTCTCGGCGAGAATCTGCTCGACACAGGCCACACTGGCTTCGATCTGCGCCGAGGCGCTGTCATCCAGGCTGAGGGTTACCGGCTGCTGGTAGATGGCCCGCAGTTGGGCAAGGCTCAGTTGGCCTGGAATCAGATTTAGCGCAGTCACATTCATGCTCCTTTTGAAATAGGGTTCAGTGCACATTTGGTAAAGTGTGGTTCAGCAAATCGGTGTTCTTGAGCAGGGCCGCCGTGGTCGCAATATCCGGCGCCAGCCAGCGGTCCTGTTCATAAGCCGGGACGTGCTCGCGCAGCAGGCGCCAGGCCGCGTGGGTGCCGGTGCCGAAGCCTTGTTCCTTGAGGAACTCAAAGGCCTGGGCCGCCAGCAGGTATTCGATGGCGAGGATCTGGGTGACATTTGCCAACACCGCGTGCAGCTTGAGCGCGGCGTTGGTGCCCATGCTCAGGTGGTCTTCCTGCAGGCCCGAGGTGACGAAATTGTCGAGCACCGCCGGCTGCGCCAGTTGACGATTCTGCCCACAGAGGGAAGCGGCGACGTACTGCACGATCATCATCCCCGAGTTGACGCCGGGGTTGCTCACCAGGAAGGCCGGCAGGCCGCTGACGTGGGGGTTGATCAGGCGGTCCAGGCGGCGCTCGGCGATGGCGCCGATCTCGGCCATGGCGATGGCCAGCATATCCGCCGCCAGCGCCACGGACTGGCCGTGGGGGTTGGCCTGGGACACCACGCGGTAGTTGTCTGGCGTGCCGAGCAGCAACGGGTTGTCGGTGGCGCCGTTGAGTTCGGTTTCGATCTGCCGGGTGGCGTGCTCCAGTTGATCGCGGGCAGCGCCGTGGACCTGGGGGATCGAACGGATGCTCAGCGCGTCCTGGGTACGAATGCCCCGGCTGGCGGCAATCACCTCGCTGCCCTCGAGCAAGGCCCGCAGGTTGTTGCCGACCTGCTGCATGCCCGGGTGTGGCTTGAGGGCAATGATCTGCTCGTCGAACGCATCGATCTGCCCGCGCTGTGCTTCAAAGCTCATGGCGCCGATCACATCGGCCCATTGCAGCAAATGGTGGGCATCGGCCAGGGCCAGACAGCTCAGGCCGCTCATGCACGGCGTGCCGTTGACCAGGCACAGGCCGTCCTTGGCGCCGAGCACCACCGGCTGCAGGCCTTCGGCGGCCAACGCCGCCTGGGCCGTAACAATCTGGCCGCGATAGCTGACATTTCCCACACCCAGCAAGGCAATGCCGATATGGGCCATATGGGTCAGGTAGCCCACCGAACCCTGGGACGGTACTTGCGGGGTGATGCCATGGTTGAGCAGCGCCAGCAGTGAATGCACCACCTGCGGATGCAGGCCGGACTTGCCCTGGCTGTAGTTGAGGATGGCCGCGCAGATGATGGCGCGGGTCTGTTCATCGCTCAGCAGCGCACCCACACCACAGGCGTGGCTGAGCAGGGTATTGCGCGACAGTTGGCTCAGTTGCTCGCCCTTGAGCGACACATTGCACAAGGCACCCAGGCCGGTGTTGACGCCATAGGCGCGCTCGCCGCTAGTGACAATGCGCTGCACGATGGCCTGGGCATTGTCGATGCGCGCCCAGGCCTGGCCCGACAACGCAAGCTCGGCGCCGAAGCGAGCGACAGCGACCACGTCCTGCCAGTGCAGGGGGGTGTCGGCGATGATGATTTTTTTTGCCTGGGACATCTTCATACCTTCTGGAATTTTTTGCGGCCTTGCCGGCCTCATCCAGGTCGTGGGTGATAAACACGATGGTCTTGTGCAGGGTCTTTTGCAGTTCCAGCAACTGGTCNGATGAGGCCCGCCAATTCACCACAAGGCTCGGTTCAGACCACCGCCGCCCGCCGCTGAACAAACCGGTCCACATACTCATCCGCCGGCGAATGCAGGATCTCCCGCGGCGTGCCGACCTGGATCAGCTGGCCGTCCTTGAGGATGGCGATGCGGTTGCCGATGCGCACGGCCTCATCCAGGTCGTGGGTGATAAACACGATGGTCTTGTGCAGGGTCTTTTGCAGTTCCAGCAACTGGTCCTGCATCTCGGCGCGGATCAGCGGGTCGAGGGCACTGAACGCTTCGTCCATCAGGATGATGTCGGTGTCAGCCGCCAGGGCCCGGGCCAGGCCCACCCGTTGGCGCATGCCGCCCGACAACTGGTGCGGGTATTTGCTTTCGTAGCCCTTCAAACCCACGGTTGCGATCCAGTGCAAGGCACGCTCGGTGCACACTTGCTTGGTTTCACCGCGTACTTTCAAGCCATAGGCCACATTGTCCAGCACACTCTTGTGGGGCAGCAGGCCGAAGCTCTGGAACACCATGCTGATCTTGTGCCGGCGGAACTGGCGCAGGGCGTCCATGTCCAGTTGCAGGATGTCTTCGCCGTCCACCAGGATCGCGCCACTGGTGGGGTCGATCAGGCGGTTGAAGTGGCGCACCAGGGTGGACTTGCCGGAACCCGACAGGCCCATGATCACAAAGATCTCGCCGGTGCCGATGCTCAGGGACAAGTCATTTACGCCCACCACGCAACCGGTCTGCGCCAGCACCTGGTCCTTGGTCTGGCCCTGGCCAATCAGCGCCAGGGCTTCCTTGTCACGGGCGCCGAAAATCTTGAACACGTTTTTCACTTCGATCTTGCTGATAGTAGTCATTTGCTCGCCTCATGCCGTGGACGACCATAGGCCTGGGTAATGCGGTCGATGACCACTGCGAGAATCACAATCGCCAGGCCGGCCTCCAGGCCGCGCCCGACGTTAAGGGTCTGGATGCCCACCAGTACATCTTCACCCAGGCCACGGGCGCCGATCATCGAGGCGATCACCACCATCGACAGGGCCATCATGGTGGTCTGGTTGATCCCGGCCATGATGCTCGGCAGGGCCAGCGGCAGTTGCACGCCAAACAGTTGCTGCCAGCGGTTGGCGCCGAAGGCATTGATGGCTTCCATCACTTCCCGATCCACCTGGCGAATGCCCAGGTCGGTCAGGCGAATCAATGGCGGCGCGGCGTAGATCACCGTGGCGAAAATCGCCGGCACCTTGCCCAGGCCAAACAGCATCAGCACCGGGATCAGGTACACGAAGCTGGGCATGGTCTGCATGATGTCCAGCAGCGGCATCAGCACCGAGCGCAGGCGATTGCTGCGCGCCGAGAGGATGCCCAGGGGAATGCCGATCAGCACCGAGATCACCGTGGCCACCATCATCAGCGCCAGGGTCTGTATCAATTTGTCCCACAGGCCGACTGCACCCACCAGGAACAACAGGCCGACGATCACCGCCGTGGTCAGTACCTTGCGGGTGGCGTGCCAGGCAACGCCGCCGACAATCGCCAGCATCAGCCACCAGGGCGCCGCGCGCAGCAGGCCTTCCAGGTTGACGATGGCCCACAGCAAGGTGTCGGAAATCTGCCGGAACACATCACCGTAGTTGGTCACCAGCCCATCGACCCAACCGTTGACCCAGTCGGCGATGGAAAACGTAAAACTCTCAGGAAACATAGCGTGCTCTCGATCCAATGGAGTGTGGCCGGGTGGCCGGCTGCCTGTTCAGGGTAGCCGGGAGCCCTGTGCCTACAAGGCCGCGTCGATTTTCTTGGCCGCGTCTTCACTGACCCAGGCGTGCCAGACTTCCGGGTGTTCCTTGAGGAAAATCTTCGCCAGTTTCGCCGAATCGATGCGCTCTTTACTCATGCGCGCCAGGTTCTGGTTGAGCAGGTCGATCGGCAGGTTGACCTTCTCCAGCACCGCCACCAGTTCCGGGGCCTGCTCGTGGAACGTCTTGGACAAGCCGACCTTGATGGTCACGTTTTTATCCACACCGGGTTTTTCGTCGAGCTTGACCAGGTCCACCTGGCCCATCAGCGGTGTCGGCGACCAGTAGTAGAACAGGATCGGTTCGCCACGCTTGTAGCTCGACAGCACCGCTGCATCCAGCGCCGGGCCGGTGCCTGGGCGAAAGTTGGTGTAGGAGCTTTCCAGGCCATAGCTCTTGAGCATTTCGCTGTTGTCCAGCTCGCAGGTCCAGCCGGCCGGGCAGTTGTAGAAGCGGCCTTTGGCAGGTTCTTCCTGGTCTTTGAATACCGCAGAATACTTGGCCAGGTCGGCGATGTTTTTCAGGTCCGGGGCCTTGGCTTCGAGCTTGCGCTTGGCGTCACCTTCGATCACATAGCGCGGCACGTACCAGCCTTCCACAGCGCCGACCACGGGGGCGCCGACACCCACGACCTTGCCGGCCTTCTCGGCCTTTTTCCACACTTCACTGCGGCCAATCCACTCTTCGGCGAAGATCTGGATATCGTTGCTGCTCAGGGCGTTTTCCATGGTGATGGAGTTGCCCGGCAGGCTATCGGTTTTGCAGTCGTAGCCTTTTTCCAGCACTACTTGCAGCACGTCGGTCAGCAACATGCCGCTTTCCCAGTTCAGGCCGGCGAATTTCACCGGTTTGCCCGACTCGCACCAGCCGGCCGCCTGGGTGGCGCCAGCGCTGGCCAGCAGGCCGGCGGCGAGCAATGGGGTCAGCAGGGTCTTATACATTCTCATTATGTGACGCTCCCAATCATGAAATGGATTACGGCAGTCAAAAGGCATCCTGCCTTGTCCACGTCCCATCAGGCCTGTGCAATCAGCCCGTTGTTTTTGGCGCTGGGTGTAGCGCCCTGCTCTACCGGCAGGATCAGTCGTTCCGGTATTGCGCCGTGCCATTTTTTCGCACACACGTAATACAGGGCAGCGGGCAGTACCAGGCCGATGATCCAGGAAATATCCACACCCCCCAGGCTGGCCACCAGGGGCCCCGTGTAGAACTTGGTGGCGATGAACGGCAATTGCACCAGCACCCCGAACACATAGACGCTGATACCCAGCGGGTTCCAGCGGCCATAGCGACCGTTCGGATCGGCCAGCGCCGGCACGTCATAGCGATCGCGGGTGATGCAGTAGTAGTCCACCAGGTTGATCGCGCTCCAGGGCGTAAAGAACGCCAGCAAAAACAGGATGAAGGACTTGAACGCACTGAGGAACGAGTGCTGGCCAAGCAACGCAATCAGGGTCGCCGCGCCGACGATCAGCAGCACGAAGACCAGGCGCTGCAAACGCGTGACCTCCATGCGTCCACGAAAGCCGCTGATGATGGTGGCAATGCACATGAAGCTGCCGTAAGAGTTCAGCGTGGAAATGGTGACCTTGCCGAACGCGATGCTGAAGTACAGCAATGCCGCCGTAGCCCCCGTGCCGCCCAGGCCCACGATGTAGGCCACTTCGTTACCGGCAAACTGCCCGTTGGACATGGCGGCGGCAAACACGCCGAGGATCATCGCCACCTGTGCGCCAATGACCGAACCTGCGCCTGCGGCCAGAAAGGTTTTCAGCGAAGACGTGTGGCGCGGCAGATAGCGGGAGTAGTCCGCCACGTAAGGCCCGAAGGCGATCTGCCAGGAGGCCGCAAGCGACACCGCGAGCAAGAAGCTGCTCCAGCTGAAATGACGGATTTGCAGGAGCGCCCCCACATCGGTCTGGCTCATCAGGCGGCTGAACAGGTAGACAAAGGCAACCACCCCAATGACGCTGGCGACACGCCCGATGAAATGGATCACCCGATACCCGAGCACCGTGACCAGCACGATGACACTGGCAAAGATCAGGATGCCAACGCTGTCGCTGACCCCAAACAACTGGCCCAGCGCCTGGCCGGACAGCACGGTGCCGGTGGCGGTGAAACCCAGGTACATCAAACACACCAGCACAATCGGGATGGCCGCGCCATACACACCGAACTGCACCCGGCTGGAAATCATCTGCGGCAGGCCCAGCCTGGGCCCTTGCGCCGCATGCAACGCCATTACCCCACCGCCCAGCAGTTGACCGATCAACAGACCGATCAACGACCAGAACACATCACCGCCCAGCACTACGGCCAGAGCCCCGGTGACAATCGCGGTGATTTGCAGGTTGGCGCCCATCCACAGGGTGAACTGACTCAAGAGACGACCGTGTCTTTCCGCTTCCGGGATGTAGTCGATCGAACGCCTTTCGATCAACGGGGTGGCGCTTGCACGTGCGTCTTTTGCAGCCATGGGTGTTCAACCTCTAATGGATTGTTTTCGGTGGTGCGGATCAAACATGTTTCAAATACACAGCAAGTCAAATGTGGGAGCTGGCTTGCCTGCGATTGCATCACTGTGATCTGCCTGACAGACCCAGTCGCCCGCATCGCAGGCAAGCCAGCTCCCACAGGAACCGAGCCAGGCGTTACTTGATCATTGGCAGGTTCAGGCCCTGCTCCTTGGCGCAATCAATGGCGATCTGATAGCCCGCATCGGCGTGACGCATCACCCCGGTGGCCGGGTCGTTGTGCAGCACGCGGGCAATCCGCTCGGCGGCTTCGTCGGTGCCGTCGCAGACAATCACCATCCCCGAGTGCTGGGAGAAGCCCATGCCCACCCCACCGCCGTGGTGCAGCGAAACCCAGGTCGCGCCGCTGGCGGTGTTGAGCAAGGCGTTGAGCAACGGCCAGTCGGACACGGCATCGGAACCGTCCTGCATGGATTCGGTTTCGCGGTTGGGGCTGGCCACCGAGCCGGAGTCCAGATGGTCACGGCCGATCACCACCGGCGCCGACAGCTCACCACTGCGTACCATTTCGTTGAACGCCAGGCCGAGCTTGGCGCGCTGGCCCAGGCCGACCCAGCAGATGCGCGCCGGCAGGCCCTGGAAGCTGATGCGCTCGCGGGCCATGTCCAGCCAGTTGTGCAGGTGGGCGTCGTCGGGGATCAGCTCCTTGACCTTGGCGTCGGTCTTGTAGATGTCTTGCGGGTCACCCGAGAGGGCCGCCCAACGGAACGGGCCGATGCCACGGCAAAACAGTGGGCGGATGTAAGCCGGGACAAAGCCCGGGAAGTCGAAGGCATTTTCCACGCCTTCTTCCTGCGCCATCTGCCGGATGTTGTTGCCGTAGTCGAAGGTCGGAACCCCCATTTTCTGGAAGGCCAGCATCGCCTGCACGTGCACGGCCATCGATTGCTTGGCGGCCTTGATCACGGCGGCGGGCTCGGTCTTGGCGCGGGCGCGGTATTGCTCCCAGGTCCAGCCGGCGGGCAGGTAGCCATTGAGCGGGTCGTGGGCGCTGGTCTGGTCGGTGACCATGTCCGGGCGTACGCCGCGCTTGACCAGCTCCGGGAGGATTTCGGCCGCGTTGCCCAGCAGCGCGATGGAGATGGCCTTGCCTTCCTTCGTGTACTTGGCGATGCGCGCCAGGGCGTCGTCGAGGTCGGTGGCTTGTTCGTCGACATAACGGCTGTTCAAGCGGAAGTCGATGCTGACCTGCTGGCATTCAATGTTCAGCGAGCACGCACCGGCCAGGGTCGCGGCCAACGGTTGTGCGCCACCCATGCCACCGAGGCCGGCGGTGAGCACCCAACGGCCCTTGAGGTTGGAATCGTAATGCTGGCGACCGGCCTCGACGAAGGTTTCGTAGGTGCCCTGGACGATGCCCTGGCTGCCGATATAGATCCAGCTGCCGGCGGTCATCTGGCCGTACATGGCCAGGCCCTTGGCATCCAGTTCGTTGAAGTGCTCCCAACTGGCCCAGTGCGGCACCAGGTTGGAGTTGGCGATCAGCACGCGCGGGGCATTGCTGTGGGTCTTGAACACACCGACCGGCTTGCCGGATTGCACCAGCAGGGTTTCGTCGTCGTTCAGGTGGGTCAGGCTGTCGACGATCTGGTCGTAGCACTCCCAGTTACGCGCCGCCCGGCCGATACCGCCGTACACCACCAGCTCCTTGGGGTTCTCGGCCACTTGCGGGTCGAGGTTGTTCATCAGCATGCGCAGCGGCGCTTCAGTCAGCCAGCTTTTGGCGGTGAGCGTGTTGCCACGGGCGGCGCGGATTTCAACGTCGCGGTACTTGGTAGGCTTGTTCTGGGAAAAGTCAGTCACAAAAAACTCCTCAGCAATCGATGCGCGAACACGATGGTGCGAAGAGGATGTTTAGCGACTCTTATGCACACACCTTTACTTGTACATACAAGCATATGCAATCAAGCGGCCAACTTGATGAATGGGTGGCTAAGATTTTTTTTCATGGACGCGTAAGCCTCTGAAATCAAGGCTTCCAGGCTTGGTGAAATTTCCTACAGCGATGGTTTAAAAATCCGAGGAGTCGCTACAAAGGCAGGACATTGCGCCCTGCTGGGGCATTCGGTAACAACTTGGTGCGGGACTGGAAACAGATTGTGCAGCCTATGCATAACCCATGTGGGAGCTGGCTTGCCTGCGATAGCCATTTGTCTGACACACCGCAATCGCAGGCAAGCCAGCTCCCACAGGTTTAATCGCGCGGGGTCAGTTCGATCAGGCAGCAGCGGCCAGTCACGCTGATATCCAGCAACCCGACGTTACCGTCCACCTGCAAACAATCATGCTGCCCCAGCACTTCGCCCAGCACCTTCACCTCATCGGCCACGCTGAACACCAGCACGGTGTGCGCGGTGCTGAAAAACTGCTGCACCCCATCCACCCACTGCAAGCGCGCATGGTAACGCTGGGGCGAATAGATCAGGTTGAAGTCGCGAATCGGCCCGGTGATCAGGCGGCATGTCACCTGGCTTTCGCCGCTGAAGGCAAAGGGCTGCAGCGGTAACAACCCACGCTGTTCCTCGCCATCCACGGTCAACACCATGCCCGCGCCCTGGATCACGGTAATCACCCGCTGGTACCCGGCAAACGTGGAAAAGCCGCCCGACTCGCCGATATCGGCAATCGACAGGCGCCAGCCAAAACCGTCCAGGCCCTGGCCGGCATCGCGGGTGATTTCTTCGGTGCTGCCGCCGCCGTTCTTCCACGGCATGCGTACGTAATCGGCAGCGCGCCAGACCTTGACTGCACTCATTTGCTGAAACGTCCTTCAAGGCTATGCCGGGAACCGGGGTGGATCAGGCGTGCGGCGGTCACCGGCTGGCGCCCGGACCAGGTGCGCCGGCGAATCAGCAGGCACGGCTCGCCGGCCTCGATCTGCAAGAGCTTGCATTCCTGCGGGTCGGCCAGGATCGCTTCCACCACATGTTCGCCCTCGGTCAGCGGCGCCACCTGGTTGAGATAGGCATAGGGGGTTTGCTGGGTGAAATCCTGTTGCAGGTATTCGGGGGCGACCAGGGCGTTGACGAAACGGTCCTCGATTTGCACCGGAATATCGTTTTCGTAGTGCACGATCAGCGAGTGGAATACCCGCCCGCCTTCACGCATTTCCAGGGCCACGGCGCGCTCGGAACCCGCGGCTTCTTCGCCCAGGGTAATCACCTGGCAGGTGTGGCGATGGCCACGGGAGGCGATCTCGTCGGCGATGTTATGCACCTCGAACAGCGCCGACTGGCTCTTGGGCTCGGCGACGAAGGTGCCAACACCTTGCATGCGCACCAGCAGCCCTTCGGCGGTCAGTTCGCGCAGGGCCCGGTTGATGGTCATGCGGCTAAAGCCCAGTTGGTTGACCAACTCGCTTTCCGACGGCACGCGATAGTGCGGCGGCCAGTTGCCGTTGAGAATCTGCTGGCTGATCATCTGCTTGACGCGGGCATACAAGGGCGCCGGACTTTCGTCCATGTGGGCAGCCAGCGGGGACTTGGCGGGCGGAGTCGGCACGGGGAATCCTTGCAGGGGGAAAAGATGCATAGATTGCCGGAGTTTACCGAGCAGGCAAACGTCTGTATATGTATATACAAATAAACACACGACCGGGGTGCCTTGATCATGTCCGCTTTCTTTGCCGAACGCGCACTGCTGCCTAATGGATGGGCCACTGATGTACGCCTTGAAGTCAGCGCTGATGGCCTGCTGACCAACGTTGCGGCCAATGCCAGCGCAGACGGCGCCGAACGGCTGAGAGGCCCGTTGTTGCCGGGCATGCCGAACCTGCATTCCCATGCGTTTCAACGGGCCATGGCGGGGCTGGCGGAGGTCGCCGGCAACCCCAATGACAGTTTCTGGACCTGGCGCGACCTGATGTACCGCATGGTCGGCCAGATCAGCCCCGAGCAACTGCAGGTCATCGCCCGCCAGCTGTATATCGAGATGCTCAAGGCCGGCTACACCTCGGTCGCCGAGTTCCACTATGTACACCACGATATCAGCGGCCAGCCTTACAGCGACCCCACCGAACTGTCGCGCCAGATCAGCCTGGCGGCGGCCAGCAGCGGGATCGGCCTGACCTTGCTGCCGGTGCTGTACAGCCACTCGGGCTTTGGCGGCCAGGCGCCGAACGACGGCCAGCGCCGTTTTATCAACAGCACCGATAACTACCTGGACCTGCAGGCACGCTTGCAACCGATCCTGGCGGCACAACCGGCGCAGCAACTGGGCCTGTGCTTCCACTCATTGCGCGCGGTAACGCCGCAACAGATCAGCACAGTGCTGGCCGCCAGCGATAAGGCCTGCCCGGTGCATATCCATATCGCCGAGCAGCAAAAGGAAGTCGACGATTGCCTGGCCTGGAGCGGCAAGCGCCCGCTGCAATGGCTGTATGACAACGTGCACGTCGACCAGCGCTGGTGCCTGGTGCATGCCACCCACGCCAACCCCGACGAAGTGACATTGATGGCCAACAGCCGGGCGATCGCCGGGCTGTGCCTGACCACTGAGGCCAACCTGGGCGACGGGATTTTCCCGGCAGTGGACTTCCTGGCCCAAGGCGGGCGCATGGGCATTGGTTCGGACAGCCATGTGTCCTTGAGCGTGGTCGAAGAACTGCGCTGGCTGGAATACGGCCAGCGCCTGCGCGACCAGCGGCGCAACCGGCTGTACCGCAGCGATCAACCGATGGTCGGCCGCACCCTGTATGACGCGGCGCTGGACGGCGGCGCCCAGGCGCTGGGGCAAACCATTGGCCGCCTGGAAGTGGGCAAGCGTGCGGACTGGCTGGTGCTCGATGGCAATGATCCATACCTGGCCACGGCCCATGAGGATGGCATTCTTAATCGCTGGCTGTTTGCCGGCGGGGATCGGCAGGTGCGGGATGTGCTGGTCAATGGCCAGTGGGTAGTGCGCGATGGGCATCATGCGGGCGAGGAAGAGAGCAGCCGGGCCTTCGCGCAAGTCCTGAGAGACTTGTTGTCTTAAGAACAACCCATAACCCATGTGGGAGCGGGCTTGCCCGCGATAGCCGTGTGTCAGTCGAAATCGTCATCGACTGGCCCGCCGCCATCGCAGGCAAGCCAGCTCCCACATTGGGTAGCGTGGTGCCCTTCTGGCTTTGCAAAAAACCAAAAAAAGAGCGGGCTTTATGGCAAGCCCGCCCTTCTTTACTCGACCTTGTTTCGGGTTACTGCGAGGTCTTGGCCATCTGTTTATCCGACGTACGCCAGATCAACCGTGTGGTGTCGTAACCCTGCTGGCGCGCCCTGCTCAGCAGGTCTTCGCGGGTGTCGGCACTGACAGTCGGCGTGCGTGACAACAGCCACATATAGCGCCGGCTCGGGCTGCCGACGATGGCGGTCTTGTAGTCATCGCTGACATACAACACCCAGTAATCGCCCTTGGTCACGCCCGGCAGCAGGGCGGTGAACCAGTTATTGAATTCGACCCACAGCTTGTCGGTCTTGCCCGGGACCTGCGGCGTAGCCGTGCCCTTGGCTTCTTCCCACTTCCACTCGGTGGTCAGGCAGCGGTTGAACACTGACATGTCGCCATCGGGCAGCAGGGAATAACGGGCCTCGGATTGCGCGCAGTTGCGCTGGAAGTACATGGGCAGACGGGCCAGCTCGTACCAGGTGCCCTGGTAACGCTTGAGGTTGACGCTGCCAACAGTCTTGGGTTGCAGATCATCGCCAGAATGGCTGGCGCAGCCTGCCAAAAACAGGCTGGCGCAAAGGTACAAAACAAAACGCATCATTCTTCTTCTCCCGCAGGCTTGCGCCCCGGTTTACTTCAGGCCTTGCCCGGAAAACATCAGAACTTTGTCACCGGCGTACTGCACGCTGATAAAGCTGTTTTTATCGCCCCAGGTGCAACTGGACATGCCCAGCGCGCCGGAACAATCAGTGGGCTTGCCCAACAGCGACTCCACCTCGGCCTTGGCCATGCCAGCCGAGAGCTTCTGGTAGTTTTCCTGGGTGACCTTGCTGCAAGCGGCCAACAGCACGCAAAAGCACAAGAGGGCGAGACGGCGTAACGACATGGTAGAGCTCCTGGAGGGACACACAGCAGTGGGGGTCTGCCAGAAGCTTAGAAGGGAAAAGGGGGGTCTGGTTCCCGGAGGGGGGTGGTATTTCTTTTTTCTGCCCAGCGTGTATTTACACGACTTCAAACGCAAGTATTGCGTAGATACCGCCTGGCTCGTCATCCCAAAAATTTCATAGCAGCTCTGCGTTAAAATGCGCAGCACTCGCAATCCAGCGACAATGGTGTTCCAGGTACACCGTGTCGCATAGTTTACGACGGCTTCGCTTAAGCTAGACAACTGCTACACCGCGTCTACGACCTGAAGGGGAAAAACAAATGAGCGACAGTCGAAAAACCAATGAAGAATCTCTACAAACCGCAGCGCTACTGGCAATTTTGGCGCAGGGAAACCGAGAGATCGAAGCAGGAAATTTTCAAGATATGGAACAGGTGTTCGGGGAGCTCGACCAAGATCAGCCAACGGAGCAATGCATGAACAAAAACGCCCCAAAGCGCTGAGAACACTTCGGGGCGTCTTTTTTACCGAAAGACCTTACGCCTTGTGGTAACCCGTCACACGCGCCACTTCTTCCTTGGACCCCAGGAACACCGCCACACGCTGGTGCAGGCCTTCAGGCTGGATGTCGAGGATGCGCTGGTGGCCGTCAGTCGACGCACCGCCCGCCTGCTCAACCAGGAACGACATCGGGTTGGCTTCGTACATCAGGCGCAGTTTGCCCGGCTTGGACGGCTCGCGGCTGTCGCGTGGGTACATGAACAGGCCACCACGGGTCAGGATGCGGTGCACGTCGGCAACCATCGCGGCCACCCAGCGCATGTTGAAGTTTTTCTTCAGCGGGCCTTCTTCGCCTTCCATCAGCTCGTTGACGTAGCGCTTGACCGGTTCTTCCCAGTGGCGCTGGTTGGACATGTTGATCGCAAATTCCTGGGTGGAGGCAGGAATGGAGATGTCTTCGTGGGTCAGCACAAAGCTGCCCATTTCGCGGTCCAGGGTAAAGCCCTTGACGCCATCACCCAGGGTCAGCACCAGCATGGTCTGCGGGCCGTAGATCGCATAGCCGGCAGCAACCTGTTCGGTGCCTGGCTGCAGGAAGGCCTTTTCGTTCAGCGCTTCGTTCTGGCTCAGGTATTCGTTAGGGCAACGCAGCACCGAGAAGATGGTGCCGACTGGCGCGTTGATGTCGATGTTCGACGAGCCGTCCAGCGGGTCGAATACCAGCAGGTACGCGCCTTTAGGGTATTTGCCCGGGATCTGGTAGGCATTGTCCATTTCTTCGGACGCCATGCCGGCCAGGTGACCGCCCCATTCGTTGGCTTCGAGCAGGATTTCGTTGGAAATCACGTCGAGTTTCTTCTGCACTTCGCCTTGCACGTTTTCAGTGCCCATGCTGCCCAGGACACCGCCCAGCGCGCCCTTGGACACGGCGTGGCTGATTTCCTTGCAAGCACGCGCCACCACTTCGATCAGGAAGCGCAGATCGGCAGGGGTGTTGTTGCTGCGGGTCTGCTCAATCAAATAGCGACTCAGGGTAACGCGGGACATGGACGGCTCCGGAGAATGGGGGGGGCTAAAAACCCGCGCAGTTTAGCGCGAGTCGGGGCGCATTTCCTCCTATCAGACGAGATAAGCCTGACAGAGTTCATGTAGGCCCCGGCTCAGGGCTTGGCCGGCGGCTTGCGCAATAGGCTGTAGGCCATGCCCCCGAGTGCCGCTACGCCCAGCAGCAATACGGCCCACAGGCCGATTGCCTGCCAGTTGATACCTGCGACAGTGGGTGCGACCGGCACATTGGCGGGCCACTGGCCATCGACCCTGGCCTGGCCCAACGCCGCGAGGCGCTGCGGTGAGTAGTCGGGAATCAGCGTCGCCAACGACAGGTTCGCCGCCTTGACCGTCGGGTTGCCCACCGCCAGGGTGAACGGCGGCTCGCCCCGCGCCAGGAACACCAGTTGCGTGGCCCGCACGGCAAAGCGCAACGCCGGGGCTTCGGCCCCCAGGCCGCCACCGCGCTCATCGACCTCCAGCTTGAGTTGCTCGACCGGGTAACCCGGCAGCTGCAATTGATCCTGGGTGACGTCTTGCCCGCCCTGCGTCAACCGGTAGAGCAAACCACGGCTCAACGGCTGCCACGCCTGCTGGCTGCCCTGGCGCCCCAGCAGGCCAACCGGCGCCAGGCTATTGGATTGATGCAACTCGATGCGCACCCGTTCGATATTCAGCGCCGTGGGCAACTGCCAGCTGTATTGCCCGGGCTGGATGACGCTACCGGCCATCGGCTGTGACCAGACCAGCGCCAATGGCAGGCTGCTGGTGCTCTGCACTTGGATGGACGTCAACTCAGGCGCGGCCTGGCCTTGCCATAACAGGCGTAAATAGCGGGCCGGCTGCCCTGGCAAAGCGACTTCACACTGCTCTACCCGTTCATCGGCAAACGCCAGGCGCGCCACCTGCCCTTCGCCCCACGCCCGCCACTGCTGCAAGTCGTCGCTGGCTTCAATGCTGAAACGCTGGAAACCGTCGCGCTCGCTACTCCAGTCGAGGATCAGTTTGTGCAACGGTGCCTTGACCGCACTGGCATCAAGCAACCAGCCGCGCCGCACCTGCGTGCCGGTCGGCGCTTCACTGGCAGGTTGCACCTGGACCAAGGTGCCGGTGGCGCTGGATTGCACGCGCACGCCCGGTGCGGTGTCGCCACTGTCGGCGGTGGCGTACAACGGGAAGCCCTTGAGGCGGGTCAGGTTTTCTGTGCCTTGGGCCGACTGCCGCACCAGCGCATATGCCAGGGGCTCACCGGCCGCATTGAAGACCCGCACATCACGCAGATCCGCCTGACGGGCGCTCAATTGCACGGCCAGCGGCAGTTCCAGGCGGTACCAAGGGCCTTCGCCGCTGATCAGCAGTGGCGCCTGGCGGGTGAAGTCGCCGGGGGCTTCCCGGGCCCCTGCCGATAAGGCGGCACACAGGCCCAATAGCGCGATGCTCAGTTTGCCGATCAAGAGGATGCTCCTTGCAGTTCACGTTTAGGCGGCAGCGGGGCGAAATAACCCACCACCAGCAACAACCCGCCCACGCCGATAAACGACACAATCCGCTCCAGCCCGCCACGGTTGCTCAGCTCGACGAGGAACAGTTTGGCGACCACCACCCCAATCAGCACCGCGCCGACCAGCCACACCTCCCGACGATTGCGCAGATGGCCGCCGATCATCAGGCCCAGGGCAATCAGGGTCCAGACAATCGACAGCCCGGCCTGGACCAGCATCGAATCGAGCAACGCATCCAGCTCAAACGGCACGCCGCCCCAATGGTGCGCCGCGCGCATCACCAAGGCGGTGAAGAAGGCAAACAGCGAGACCCCGGCAACGCCCTGGGCCACCCACGGGGTGCGGCCGCCCAGTTGCAGCGCCGCGCTGCGCGCCCACAGGTACACACCCAGCAGCGCGAACAGCAGGCCAAGATCCAAGGGGTTGAGCAACGGTACGTATGGCAAGGGTTTGGCCGTACCGTCGCTGAAGATATTGGCCAGCCAGAACCACACCAGCATCAGCGCCGCCAGCGGCAGCGCGGCCAGCAAGCGGTATTCACGCGAATAAGCAGATATCGGCCACGGCCACTGGCGCGGCGCAGCAACCGCTATCAGGTACAGGCTGGGGAAAATCGCCCAGCCCAGCCAGCGCCAGGCGTTGTATTGCACCGAGAGCACCAACAGGCCGTAGCGTAACTCCAGGGCCAGCATGCCGATCAGCATCCAGCAGCCCAGCACATGGGCCACGCTCAGGGACTTGGCCGCTGCCAGGTCGGCCAAATAACGCAGCGCGATAAAATGCACGGCGAACACCGCGAGCCAGGCCAGCCAGCCCCATTCGGCTGCCGGATGGTAATAGCGATGCAACGACACCAGCAGCACCAGCGCCGCCGCCGGCATCAGCAACAGGCAGAGGGTGGCCAGGGAGGCCCAGCGCAGGCGCAACGCCAGCAGCGTCCACAGTGCCGCGCTGGCCGCTGCCGCCGCCAATAGGAAGGTGGCTTGCAACTCCGGCGGGGTGAAGCGCAGCACTTCGTGGTTCAGCGCCAACACCCACCACGCCGCGCCCCAGGCCAGCAGGCCGTTGGCTAGCAGCGGCAAGTTGAGCCGTTGACCGCCGCCCTGCAAACGCCAGGCCCCGACAAAGGCGGCCAGCCCGACCAGCATGGGCGCCCAGAAACCGATATGGCGAAACACCGGCAATTCCTCGGCGCCCCATGACGTCAGCGTGAGCAACGCCCCCGCCAACACTTGCACGCCGAGCGCGCAGAACAGGACAGTGCGCGAAGCGATATGCAGGCCGACAAACACGCTGACCAGCCCCGCCAGCGCCCAGCTGATCGCGGTGCCCTGCTCGGCCAGCAGCAACGGTGCCAGCAGATACACAAAACCCAGGCCTAGGCCGGCCAGGACCGGCAAGCCCTTGCGCTCCCACTGGCTGATCTGCCCATGCGCAGCCTTGCGCAGTTGGTGGAAGCTGAACAGCAACGCCACGCCGAGCAACAACGCACCCAGCGCCGCCCCTTCCAGCAGCGTGTGCTGGCCCACGTCAAACTCACTGAGAAAGGCCAGCGCCGAGCCCAGTTGCAACAACAGGCCGAACCCTCGCGCCAACGTGCGCTGCTGACGCAGGCCAAGCCAGAGGATCCCCGCGCCCTCCACCGCCCAGGCGGCGGCGGTCCAGCGCGCATCCAGGCCCAGGGGGATCGCCAGGCTGGCGAAGATCACGCCCAGGGCCAGGCAGGTTTCTGCCAGCAACACCGTGCGCCCGCCCCTGAGCACCCGCGCCAGGGCCATATAGATGATGCCCAATGCCAGCGCACTGAAAGCCGGAGCAAAGGCCAGGTGTTGCACCAGGGTGAACTGCAAACCAAACGCCACCAGCGGCGGGCCGAACAACAGGCCGCCATCGACATAATCGCCCTTGGCTGCCGACCAGCGCAGCAGCGCGCCACGGCTGGCATCGGCCGGAGCGTCGGGGGTTTCCAGGAGTTTACGCCGCGCAAACAACAGGCCGATGGCCAGGTACATCAGGAAAAACAGGATCAAGAATGGCTCGGTACTCCACAGCAGTTCCGGGGTGTAGGAACGAATGCCCCAGGCGAAGCCAATGCCGAAGGTGCCGGCAAAGCCAATCACATTGAGCAAGCGCCAGGCCTTGAACCAGGCGATGGCGAGAATGCCGGCGTTGAGTAGGGCGAAGTAGCTGAACAGCGCCACATGGCTGCCTTCGCCGGTGGACGCCAGGATCGGCGCGGCAAACCCGCCGAGGGCAGCGGCGCAGGCCAGGCCGATGGCGTCCTGGGTAATCGCCAGGATCGCCGAGAACAGCGTCACCGCCACCAACAGGCCGAGCGCCGCGCCGGGGTCGAGCAAGGGATGCAGGCGCATGGCGGCGAACACCGTCAGGTACAACACCGCAATACCGGTGCCTTGCAGGATCAGCGCGTAACTGCCCCGGCGCAGGCGCAGCCACCAACCCAGGCCCAGCAAGCCCAGGGCGCAGGCGGCGACCCCGGCGTAACGCAGCTCAATGGGCACGTCCACACCTTCGGTGGCATAGCGCAGCAAAAACGCCAGGCCCAAAAACAGCAGGACGACACCGACCCGCAGCACGGTATTGCCGCCCAGCAGCCAGTTGCGCGCGGCGCCGATGGCCCGTTCGATCAGGTTGGGGCTACGGGGCGTTTCGGGTTCAGCTTCGCGGGCAACGGCGGCCGGTTTCCACAGGTCGTCCGGCAGCGGCGGGCTCGGCTCGGGAGCAGAGATGGGTTGCAGTTCGGCGGGCAACTCCCAGACCAGCTCTGGGGCGGGCGCGGGTTCGGCCATGGATGGTTCGACCTGAGGCGGCTTTTCCAGCAGCGCGAGGCGTTGCTCCAGCGCCTTCAGGGCACTGCCGAGGTGCGACAGGCGAATGGCCTGGCCAATCCCCAAACCCAGCAGTGCACCGAAGCCTGCATCACTGAACGATTCATCCAGCGCCCAGCCGAGCACCAGGCCAATCAGCATGAACATCCATTGCATGGTCCAAATCCCTAAGCAAACCGAGGCCTAGTATATAGACGCGCAACCCATGTGGGAGCTGGCTTGCCTGCGATGCAGACGCCTCGGTGTATCAGTAACACCGAGGGGATGCTATCGCAGGCAAGCCAGCTCCTACACAAGCCCATTCCTACAGGGGGTTGCGTGGCGTCTAGTCCAAGGCTTTCCAGATCTCGGTCGCATATTCCCGGATGGTTCGGTCGGACGAGAACCAGCCCGTGCGCGCCGTGTTGAGCACCGCCGAACGCCACCATTCCTTGGAGTCATGCCAATGGGCTTCGACCCGCGCCTGGGCGGCCCAGTAGGCATCGAAGTCGGCACACACCAGGAAGCGGTCGTAGTCGATCAACGAATCAATCAGCCCCACATAGCGCCCCGGATCGTCCGGCGAGAACACCCCGCCACGGATCGCTTGCAGCACGTCGTTCAAGCGGTGGGACGCCGCAATATCGGGAGCGGCATTGAATTCACCGGCCTGTTTGCGTGCATCCACCTGCTCGGCGCTCAGGCCGAAGATAAACATGTGCTCGCAGCTGATGCGCTCGTGCATCTCGACGTTGGCGCCGTCCATGGTGCCGATGGTCAGTGCGCCGTTGAGGCCGAATTTCATGTTGCTGGTGCCCGACGCCTCGAACCCGGCGGTGGAGATCTGTTCCGACAGGTCGGCCGCCGGGATGATGTTTTCTGCCAGGCTGACGTTGTAGTTGGGCAGGAACACCACCTTGAGCAGGCCGCGCACGGTCGGGTCGTTGTTCACGGTACGGGCGATGTCGTTGGTCAGCTTGATGATCAGCTTGGCCTGGTGATAGCTGGCCGCCGCCTTACCGGCAAAGATTTTCACCCGCGGCACCCAATTCACCTCGGGCTCGGCACGAATCGCCTGATACAGGGCAACGGTGTGCAACAGGTTCAACAACTGGCGCTTGTACTCGTGGATCCGCTTGACCTGCACATCGAACATCGCCGCCGGGTTGACCGAAATCCCCAGGCGCTCATGAATGATATCGGCCAGCACGCGCTTGCTGTGCAGGCGCTGCTCGGCGAAAGCCTTGCGGAACGCCTCCTTCTCGGCAAAGGTCTCCAGCTCTACCAGGCGCTCCTCCATATTGTCGAGGATGTCCGGGCCCAGGGCGTCCACCAGCATGGCCGTAAGCTTGGGGTTGGCCTGGAACAGCCAGCGACGGAAGGTAATACCGTTGGTCTTGTTGTTGATTCGGTCGGGGTAGAGCTTGTGCAGTTCGGAAAACACCGTGCTGCGCATCAACTGCGTGTGCAGCCCCGAGACGCCGTTGACACTGTGGGAACCAAGAAACGCCAGGTTACCCATGCGCACGCGCCGGCCGTTGTCTTCTTCGATCAGCGAGACCGCACGCAGCACGTCGAAATCGTGGATGCCCTTGGCCCGCAGCGAGTCGATGTGCTGGGCGTTAATCAGATAGATGATCTGCATGTGCCGCGGCAGCATGCGTTCCATCAGGCCCACTGGCCAGGTTTCCAGGGCTTCGGGGAGCAGGGTGTGGTTGGTGTAGGACAGCGTCTCCACCGTGACCTGCCAGGCCGCATCCCAGGCGATATCGTGCAAGTCGACCAATTGGCGCATCAATTCGGCCACGGCGATGGACGGGTGGGTGTCGTTGAGCTGGATGGCTGCGTGTTCGCCCAGGCTCAATACCGAGCCGTGCATGTTTTTGTGGCGGCGCAGCAGGTCTTGCAGGGAGGCCGAGACGAAGAAGTATTCCTGGCGCAGGCGCAATTCCTGCCCCGCTTCGGTGCTGTCGGCCGGGTAAAGCACCCTGGAGATGCTTTCGGCACGGGCCACTTCGGCAACGGCGCCCAAATGGTCGCCGGCGTTGAAGCGCTCCAGGTGCAGGTCTTCCACGGCGCGGGCACGCCACAGGCGCAAGGTGTTCACACTGGCCCCACGCCAGCCGACCACCGGGGTGTCATAGGCCACCGCGCGCACGGTTTCATTGGGCGACCAGACCTGAACCGACTTGCCGGACTCATCCAGCACGGTCTCGACGCTGCCGCCAAAGCCGATCGGGTAGATCACCTCGGCGCGCTCGAACTCCCAGGGGTTGCCAAAATCCAGCCAGCGCTCGGTCTGTTCCTGCTGCCAGCCATCGACAATCGCCTGGCGAAACAGCCCGTGCTCGTAGCGAATGCCATAGCCATGGCCGGCAATGCCCAAGGTCGACATGCTTTCCATAAAGCACGCGGCCAGGCGCCCCAGGCCACCGTTGCCCAGGGCCGCATCGGGCTCCAGCAGGCGAATGCGCTCCAGGTCCACACCCAACTCGCCGAGGGCTTCGCGCGCCACCTCCAGCAGGCCGAGGTTGCTCAGGCTGTCAAACAGCAAGCGGCCTATCAGGAACTCCAGGGACAGGTAATACACCCGCTTCTGCCCGCGCCGGTAGATACGCCGCGTGTGGTCCATCCAGTGCTCGACCATATGGTCGCGCGCCGCCAGGGCAATGGCTTCAAACCAGTCGTGGTCAAAGGCGTGATCGGGATCCTTGCCCACCGCATAAGTGAGCTTGGTCAAGACAGCCTCGCGAAACGCGGCTACCTCTGCTTCTCGTACAAGCGGTTCCTCAGACATCGGTGCGACCTCGGGCGAGATAGAAGAAGGGAAGTCTTAGAGCCTAGACGGTCTGACAAACCCCGTGGCTGACGGTTCGGCAGTTTTTCACTCATTCATCCATAGAGCAATTAGATGCAGGGGCCGTGCCTGTTTACGTGCCAAAGCCGCCTTTGAGCCGAAACCCGTAAAATACTGTTCAAAAAATCACCAATCCCGGTATGATCGCGCGCCCGGACAAAGCCCCTCTTGGAAACCTGATGAAGCCTCAACTGATCGCCGCCGCGGAACTCGACCGTCTCGAAACGTGGCAGAAATACTCCAGCCACATGTGCGGCGGCTGCACGTCCAACTGCTGCACCCTGCCGGTTGAGGTGAAGATCAAGGATTTGATCCGCATTGGCATCGTCGATGAATTCGAGCGCGGCGACCCGCCGAAGAACATCGCCAAGCGCTTGCAGAAGGAAGGCATTGTCGAACGGTTCAACTCCAAGTCCGAGATTTTTACCCTGCAGCGCATGAGCAACAACGACTGCCTGTACCTGGATCGTAAGACGCGCTTCTGCACTATTTATGACAAGCGCCCGGATACCTGCCGCAATCACCCGAAAATCGGGCCACGGCCGGGGTATTGCGCGTACAAGCCCAAGGAAGTGGTGCGCGAGACCAAGCTGCGCACGCTCGACAAGTTCTAACCCGGATGGATCGTTCCCACGCTCCGCGTGGGAATGCAGCCGCTTGCCCTTGGCAGCGGGGCGCAGAGCGCCCCAGGAGGCATTCCCACGCGGAGCGTGGGAACGATCACAAGGCATAAAAAAACGCCCCCGGCCTTTCGACCGGGGGCGTTTTTATTCAGCTGGAACTAAGGATCAGTTCTTGGCCTTTTTGGCAGCGCGGGTACGCTCGCCTTCGTCCAGGATCTTCTTACGAAGACGGATGGACTTAGGCGTCACTTCGCACAGCTCGTCGTCCTGGATGAATTCCAGAGCCTGTTCCAGGGTGAAGCGAACAGGTGGAACCAGGGCGATGGTTTCGTCTTTACCCGAAGCACGCATGTTATCGAGCTTCTTGCCTTTGGTTGGGTTGACGCCCATGTCGTTGTCACGGCTGTTCAGACCAACGATCTGGCCGTTGTAGATCTCTTGACCGTGTTCAACGAACAGCTTGCCACGCGCCTGGAGGGTTTCCAGGGAGTAGGTCAGCGCCTTGCCGGTTTCTACCGATACCAGAACACCGTTCTGACGGCCGGACATGTCGCCGGACTTCATGGTGTCGTAGCGATCGAAGATCGAGGTCAGGATGCCAGCACCGTTGGTCAGGGTCAGGAACTGGTTACGGAAACCGATCAGACCACGAGCAGGGATGTTGTATTCCAGACGCACACGGCCTTTGCCATCCGGCACCATGTTGGTCAGGTCGCCCTTACGCAGGCCCATCTCTTCCATGACCTTGCCCTGGGATTCTTCCGGGGTGTCGATGGTGACGTTTTCAAACGGTTCCTGCTTCACGCCGTCAACGGTACGGATGATCACTTCAGGACGACCTACGCCCATTTCGAAGCCTTCGCGACGCATGGTTTCGATCAGTACCGAGAGGTGCAGCTCACCACGGCCGGAAACCTTGAACTTGTCAGCCGAGTCGCCTTCTTCAACGCGCAGTGCAACGTTGTACAGCAGCTCTTTGTCCAGACGTTCCTTGATGTTACGGGAAGTCACGAACTTGCCTTCTTTACCGCAGAAAGGCGAGTCGTTTACCTGGAAGGTCATGGAAACGGTTGGCTCGTCAACGGTCAACGGCACCATTGCTTCAACCATGTCCGGGTGGCACAGGGTGTCGGAGATGAACAGCGAGTCCATACCGCTGATGCACACGATGTCGCCAGCCGCCGCTTCTTCAACGTCAATACGGTGCAGACCGTGGTGACCCATCAGCTTCAGGATACGACCGTTACGCTTCTTGCCGGTGGCGTCGATAGCCACGACCGGAGTGTTCGGCTTGACGCGACCACGGGCGATACGGCCAACGCCGATAACACCGAGGAAGCTGTTGTAGTCCAGTGCCGAGATTTGCATCTGGAACGGACCGTCACGGTCGACTTTCGGCGCAGGTACGTTGTCGACGATCGACTGGTACAGCGGGGTCATGTCTTCAGCCATGGCGGTGTGTTCCAGACCGGCAATGCCGTTCAGGGCCGAGGCGTAGACGACTTTGAAGTCCAGTTGTTCTTCGGTGGCGCCCAGGTTGTCGAACAGGTCGAAGATCTGGTCCAGAACCCAGTCCGGGCGCGCGCCTGGACGGTCAACCTTGTTGATCACCACGATTGGACGCAGGCCGGCTTCAAAAGCCTTCTTGGTCACGAAACGAGTTTGCGGCATAGGGCCGTCTTGGGCATCAACCAGCAGCAGAACGGAGTCGACCATCGACATTACACGTTCAACTTCGCCGCCGAAGTCGGCGTGGCCCGGGGTGTCCACGATGTTGATGTGGTAGCCGTTCCAGTTGATGGCGGTGTTTTTCGCCAGGATGGTAATACCGCGCTCTTTTTCCTGGTCGTTGGAGTCCATCACGCGCTCGTCGTTGAGCTCGTTGCGCTCCAGGGTGCCGGATTGACGCAGGAGTTTGTCTACCAGGGTGGTTTTACCATGGTCAACGTGGGCAATGATGGCGATGTTACGTAGATTTTCGATCACTTGTGTATCTCGATCAGAGGATTCGGTGTGCTGACAGGTCGTGGCAGCGATTAACAGTAGAGTCAGGCCTTGCCGTTACAGCTTGACGGCAGAGTCGGGGGGCCGGTGACGCAGGCCACAGGCAAACAGCCCCGGGCTCTTAGCTCGGTCGATAAACGCGCACATTGGCATGCCCCTCACTGAGCAAATGGTGGGCATGCAGGCGACTCATCACGCCTTTGTCGCAATACAGCAGGTACTGACGGCTGTTATCCAGTTCCTTGAAACGCGCGTTCAGTGCATAGAACGGCAGCGCTTGCACGTCGATGCCAGCGATTTCCAGCGGCTCGTCGCAAGCGGCATCCGGGTGACGGATGTCGATGACGATCTGGCCGGCCAGGGCTTCGCTGACTTCTTCGATCTGCACATCCTGGCCCAACTCGTCGATGACCCGATCGATCGGCACCAGTTTGGCGTTCTCGAGCGCTCGCTCCAGAATCGCCATGTCGAATTCTTTCTCTTCATGCTCCACGCGGTGGCGCTTGGCATGGGTCTTGGGGTTCACCGAGATGACCCCGCAGTACTCTGGCATGTGCTTGGCGAAATCAGCGGTGCCGATTTCGTTGGCCAGGTCGATGATGTCCTGCTTGTGGCTGGCGATCAGCGGGCGCAATACCAGCTTGTCGGTCACGCAGTCGATCACGGACAGGTTCGGCAGGGTCTGGCTGGAGACCTGGGAAATCGCCTCGCCGGTCACCAGCGCTTCGATTTGCAGGCGGTCGGCGATTTTCGACGCTGCACGCAACATCATACGCTTCAATACGACGCCCATATGACCGTTATCGACTTTTCCGAGAATTTCTCCCAGGACTTCCTCGAACGGTACGCTGACAAACAGCACGCGCTGGGAACTGCCGTACTTCTTCCAGATATAGTGCGCGACTTCCATCACGCCCAATTCGTGTGCACGCCCGCCCAGGTTAAAGAAGCAGAAGTGGCTCATCAGGCCGCGGCGCATGATCTGGTAGGCCGCCACGGTGGAGTCGAAACCGCCGGACATCAGCACCAGGGTCTGCTCCAGCGCCCCCAGCGGGTAGCCGCCGATGCTGTTGTGCTGACTGTGGATCACAAACAACCGTTGGTCGCGAATTTCGATGCGCACTTCAATTTGCGGCTCTTTCAGCGAAATTCCAGCGGCGCCGCACTCGCGACGCAGCTTGCTGCCGACGTATTTCTCGACGTCCATGGAGCTGAACGGGTGCTTGCCGGCACGCTTGCAACGCACCGAAAAAATCTTGCCTTCAAGGCTGCTGCCAAAGTGCAGTTTGCATTTTTGCGTGATGTCGTCGAAGTCGCCCAGGGGGTACTCGTCCACCTGCAGGAAATGCGCGATGCCCGGCATGCAGCTCAGGCGCTCGGTCATATCTTTCAAGGCCTTAGGGTCGGTAACGCGGGTTTCCAGCTCGAGATTGTCCCACACACCGTTCACCACCACGGCCGGGTCCAGGTCACGGAGCACGGCGCGGATATTCTTGGCCAACTGACGGATGAAACGCATCCGTACCGGTCGGCTCTTGATGGTGATCTCGGGAAAGACTTTAACGATTAATTTCATGGAAACAGCGCGCACAGGGCCAGCCGAAAAAGGGGGGCGCGGATTATAGCGGAAATCGCTCAAGGTTTAACCAGTTAATATACAAACGGCGTATCGCGCACCAAATAAGTGCATTAATAAAGCGTTACGCTACATTGCAGTGCGTATTTTTTGCCGCTTTAACGATTTGCACCTTTATAGGGGCCATTTTGAGGCAAAAAACCCATGTCGGGGCACTGGCATGTAATTTGCTCTCTTGTGAGGCAGGTTGCCATGGCGGACTATCCGCGCCGGCATCACCCACATTCTAAGGGCTACTCCACTACCCCAGCCCGAAGCCACCCGGAGGACACTATGTCGAAGTCGGTTCAACTCATCAAAGATCATGACGTTAAATGGATTGATCTGCGCTTCACGGACACCAAAGGCACTCAGCACCACGTGACCATGCCGGCTCGCGACGCGCTGGATGACGCCTTCTTTGAAGAAGGCAAAATGTTCGACGGTTCCTCCATTGCCGGCTGGAAAGGCATCGAAGCCTCCGACATGATCCTGATGCCGGACGACTCCACCGCCGTACTCGACCCGTTCACCGAAGAGCCGACCCTGATCATCGTCTGCGACGTGATCGAGCCTTCGACCATGCAAGGCTACGACCGCGACCCACGTGCGATCGCCAAGCGTGCCGAGGAATACCTGAAGTCCACCGGTATCGGTGACACCGTATTCGTGGGTCCTGAGCCTGAGTTCTTCATCTTTGACCAAGTGAAGTTCAAGTCCGACATCTCCGGCTCCATGTTCAAGATCTTCTCCGACCAGGGCTCGTGGATGTCCGACCAGGACGTGGAAGGCGGCAACCATGGCCACCGTCCAGGCGTCAAAGGCGGCTACTTCCCGGTGCCACCGTTCGACCATGACCACGAAATCCGTACCTCCATGTGCAACGCCATGGAAGACATGGGCCTGGTCATCGAAGTTCACCACCACGAAGTGGCGACTGCCGGCCAGAACGAAATCGGTGTGAAGTTCAACACCCTGGTGGCCAAGGCTGACGAAGTACAGACCCTCAAGTACTGCGTACACAACGTAGCTGTAGCCTACGGCCGTACCGCGACCTTCATGCCTAAGCCTCTGTACGGCGATAACGGTTCGGGGATGCACGTTCACTTGTCCATCGCCAAAGATGGCAAGAACACCTTCGCTGGCGAAGGTTATGCCGGCCTGTCCGACACCGCCCTGTACTTCATCGGCGGTATCATCAAGCACGGTAAGGCCCTGAACGGCTTCACCAACCCGTCGACCAACTCCTACAAGCGTCTGGTGCCAGGTTTTGAAGCGCCGGTCATGCTGGCCTACTCGGCACGCAACCGTTCCGCGTCGATCCGTATTCCTTACGTGTCCAGCCCTCGCGCTCGCCGTATCGAAGCACGTTTCCCGGATCCAGCCGCCAACCCGTACCTGGGCTTTGCTGCACTGCTGATGGCTGGCCTGGACGGCATCCAGAACAAGATCCACCCAGGCGACGCCGCCGACAAGAACTTGTACGACCTGCCGCCTGAAGAGGCCAAAGAGATCCCACAAGTGTGCGGCAGCCTGAAAGAAGCCCTGGAAGAGCTGGACAAGGGCCGTGCGTTCCTGACCAAAGGCGGCGTGTTCAGCGACGACTTTATCGATGCCTACATCGCCCTGAAAAGCGAAGAAGAAATCAAGGTCCGCACCTTCGTACACCCACTAGAATACGAGCTGTACTACAGCTGCTGATCCGGTAGCGCTGCTTGACGTGGCGTGACACCAAGCCCCACTAAAATAGCCCTCGTTTCGAGGGCTATTTTTTTGTTCAAAATACCTGTGGGCGATCCTTGGTGTGAGTGAGCAGGTCTCGCTCACACCAGGATTGGGCTGGCGTTAAGGCTTGAGCTCGAACAACGCGGGCAGCGCAGGTCGGGCCGAGGGGACTTTGCGGAATCGGCTGAACCCCGCCTTCTCGGCCATCTGCCGCGCACGGTCCTCGCCCATGAAGGCACCCAGCCCTTCACCGCCATGGGACAGCGAGCAGGTCATGCAGTAAAGCGTGCTCTGCGGGTACATCACCCGACCGAACAGGTTCATGTTTTCATGCAGCTCATCGGAGAGGTTGAGCTCGACCATAAGGAAGGTGCCGTCATCAGCGGTCGATTCGCGCAGGTCCTTGATCATTTGCTGTGGATCGGTGGCATCGTGGATCACCACAAAGGTGGTGACGAAGTCGAATTTCTTACCGACCAACGCATCGGAATCACTGACTTCAAAATGCACCCGGTCAGCCACCCCGGCAGCCTTGGCGTTGGCCCGCGCACGTTCGATGGACGGCCCATGGAAGTCACAGCCATAGACCTGAGCCTCAGGATACGCCTTGGCCATGGTGATCGCGGCCAGGCCGCTGCCGCAGCCAAAATCAAGCACGCTGCCACCGGTGCGCAGCTTTTCTTCGACGCCGTCCAGCGACGGGATCCAGTGTTGGACAAGGTAGTGCTTGTACCAGGGCATGGTCATGCGCTCCATCCCCTCCCAGGTCTCAAGCGGGAACGCTTCTTCTGCGCAGCCACCCCCATTGCGGAAGGCCTCGATAACTTTCGGCGCCATGCTCACAAAAGGAACGCTCAGTTGGATGATGCCACCGGCGAAATACGGTGACTCTTCGTCCGCCAGCACGGGCGCAAATTCGGGCGGCATGCGGTAGCGCCTGGTTTGCGGATCGTAGGTGACGTAGTTGCCGGTCGCCATGCTGCCCAGCCACTCACGCAGGTAACGCGCGTTGTAGCCGCTCTTTTGCGCCAGCTCCTCCAAGGTCACCCACTCACTGTCCGCAAGGGTCTTGAACAAGCCCAACTGATCGCCGATGTAGAGCATGGCCCCACGCAGGGTGTTGCCATAATCTTCCATGATTCTCGCAGAAAACTGCTCGACCTTCGCGTTATCCACTTCCATAGCCTTTGACATTTCTCTCTCCTGGATTATTTCTGCGCCCGCATAAGCGGTGGGTGACTCAGTAATGCCCGGCAGCCTTGCCCAGCACGTTGTCGACGATTTTTTCAGCCATGCCCAGATGACTTCTAGGCTCAAACAGCTTTGCCAGGGTTTCCTCCCCCATGACCGCACTGACCCGCGGATCGGACTCAATGGCCTCACGCATCGACACCCGGTTGCGCTGGCTCGCCTGGGTGATCTCAAAGATGATTGCGTAGGCGCTGCTCTTGCCCAGTTTTTTCGCCATTTCAAACACGAATGCCTCGGTGCAAATGGCCTCGCTGAAGGCGTTTGCCGTGCGTTCCATGGTTTTGTCGTTGACGGTCAGGCCAATGATCGTGTCGGTCAGCAGCGAGATCGCCATCAGCGCATAGTGGGAGACATCCGCAACCGCGCACCACTCAAGGCGCGTGCCGCGATAGTCGCGCTCGTGCTCCAAAATCATTGCATCCAGAGCGAGCATGACCTGGACCTTGGCCAAACGCGCGAGCACGACCACCTGTTCGCAGCCTTCAGGGTTGCGCTTGTGCGGCATGGTACTGCTGCCGATCTGCTGCGCGCTCCAGCCCACCTCAAGCTCGCCGATCTCCCAGCGGTTCAGGGTGCGGATCTCATCCGCAATCCGCGCCAGCGACGCGGTGACCATCGCCAGGGTGCTGACGAATTCCGCCACGCGGTCACGGGACACATGCCAACCGGCCAGGGGTGCATCCAACGACAGCCGCTGCGCAAAGCGCTCAAGCATGGGCATGGCCTCAGTGCCAAACGCCGCCATCGTGCCGACGCCACCAAACAGCTGCACCACCAGAACCCGCTTGCGGGCTTCCCCCAGGCGCTCGCGATGGCGCATGAGTTCGTCGATCCAGCCCGCCACTTTCAGCCCGAACGTAGTGGGCAAGGCCGGAATCGAGTGGGTTCTGGCGACCATAAGGGCATTGCGCTGCTCGTTCGCCAACGTGGTCAGCTTGAGCAACAGCCCTTCGAGCGAACCCTCCATGGCGTCCAGCACATCACGCATTTCCAGGGACTGGGCGGTGTCCTGGATGTCCTGGGTGGTGGCGCCGAAGTGCACGTATTCACGGGCACTCGGGCTACAGTTTTGCTGCAAGGCACTGAGCAGCGGCATCAGCGAGTGGCCCGTACTGGCCACGCCCTCGGCGATCTGGAGCAAGTTGACGGTCGAGAGCCGTGCCGCCTTCTCAATTTCGAGCGCGGCCTGTTGCGGGATGATGCCGACATCCGCCTGCGCCATCGCCAGCGCGGCCTCCACGTCGAGCCAGCGCTGCAGGCGGCAGTGGCTGCAGAAAATTCTCCGGCTGACGGGGCCGGCATACCCTCCTCCATGGGTTTGCGAATCGAGAATGTGGCTATGCTCGTGCCGGCACGCCGATTCGGCCTGATCGGTGCCGAGGTTGTCCGAATGTACGGTGCACGACGAACGCCCGACCATTTCCAGCGTTTGTGAATCCATCACATATCCTCCATCACGTACTGAGACTGACTGAGAGTTCCTTGAGTTGAGATCGCCCCTTCACCAGCTCCATGTAAAGGGGTGGACAGCGGCTTGCGAGCGACCTGCTCGACCATGTCCGCCGCCAGCCCGGTATAGGTGGCGGGGTTGAGCAGATCTTCGAGCGCCTGCGGGGTAAAACAGCCTTGCAGGCGTTTGTGCTTGAGCAAGGCGTCGCGAAACGAAATCCCGCTTCGCCGTGACGCCAGGGACACCTCATGCACCAGTTCATGGGCCGTCTGTTTGCCAAACTGCGCCGCCAGGGCGAGCATCACCCGCTCCGACAGAATCAGGCCGCCCAGCAGGTCAAGGTTGGAACGCATGCGCTCCTCCCGGACATCGAGCCCTGCCGCCAGCACACCATCCATGCGGGTGAGCAGGGCACCGGCATAAATGAACAGTTCGGGCAACGCCGCCCACTCGATGCGCCAGGTCGTGCCATCCCGTTCGTGCAACTGAAACGCGGCGTCGGTCAGCGCCACCATCTGCGCCCGGACCAGCCGCGACAGAGCGCTGATCAGATCGACCGTCGACGGGTTTTGTTTGTGCGGCATGGTGCTGCTGCCAACCTGCCCCGCTCGGCTGTGCTCGCGCACTTCGTCTATCTCGGTGCGTTGCAGGTGATAGATTTCATTCGCCACCCTGCCCAGGGTCATCGAGGTCTGGACCAGGAGCCATGCAGCCTCCAGCACCCGGTCTCGTGCGCTGTGCCAACTGGTCAGCGGTGCCGCCAACCCGAGCCTGGCCAGCGTGCGCCGCTGAATCTCAAAACCCTGCGCACCAAACGCGGCCATGGTGCCCACCGCCCCGGTCAGGTTGCCCACCAGTACCCGCGCCTGGGCCTCGTCAAAACGCTCCAGGTGACGGTCGATTTCATCGAGCCAAACCGCCACCTTGTAGCCGAACGTCGTGGGCAGCGCCTGCTGGCCATGGGTTCGCGCAACCATCGGCGTGTGCTGGTAACGCAACGCCAGGACGCGCAGATGCTCACGGATCGAATGCAGCCGGCTCAGGGTGTGCCCCCAGGCGTCCTTGATCTGCAGGATGAGCCCTGTATCAAGGATGTCCTGGGTGGTCACGCCGTAGTGCACGTATTCCCCCCAGTGGGCGCTACAGGCCTTGGCCAGTGCCCGGATGGTGGGCACCAGGATATGTCCTGTCTCCATGCTTTCCTGGCCCAGGGCCTGCAGATCGAACAGTTCCACCTTGGCCACGCGGGCGATCTCCCGCGCGGCCTCATGGGGAATGATGCCCATCTCGGCCTGGGTTGCCGCCAATGCTTGCTCGACATCAAGCCACGTCTGCACCTGATTGCTATCAGAGAAGATCGCGGCAAATTCCGGGGACGAGTAAGCGCCCCCGTGGATACGGGATTCTGTTATGTGACTCGGCATGTCTGCTTGCTCGCTAGGTCCCGGGGACGGTCACTGAAGGCTTTGCAGTTGCTTCCAGACCGCGTCGTAATACGCCCGTTCCACACGGAAGTGCTGCGACAATGAGGTCAGGAAGGCATTCTGGAACGCCACGTCGGGGATGCGTCGCGCGATCAGTTGCCATTCACGCTTGGCGCGAGGCGGGACGAGGCTGATGTGAATCTTGTAGTACTCAGCCGCCTCTTCACTGAGCCCGGCCTGGAGCAGCGCGTGATAGAGCTTCTCGTGGTTGCCGGGAACGACCAGCTCAGTGATGTAGAACACCGCCAGGCCCCAGCCAGCATCTGGATTACGGAAGCTGCGGGCACGGTTATTGAGGTAGGCGATTTCTTCGGGCATCGTCGAGATCGCCTCGAAGTCAGCCTCCAGGCCAATGGCGTTGAGCAGCCTGGCCAGCAAGCGCGGGTGTGACGCCCGCTCGTCTTCTTCGCCCAGCTCTCCGTACAGGTAGCGGGCGAGCGCTGCCGCCTCGTCGACATCGGTCAGGTTCACCAGCAGGTCTGCCGCATCCCGGTACAGGCGGAATGTGCGAAACCACTGGTGGCGCAAGAAGACCTGCAGTTGTGCGCGGGAGGCAGAGCCTGCGAACACATACTGGGACATTGGGTGGTTTTCCCGCGATTGCGCGGCAATCTCTTGTTTGAGCCGTTGCTCGAACGCCTCTTCGGACAGCGGTGACGTCAGATCGGTAGAAGGCATGAAGCGCTCTTCTACGCGGTAGACCGCATTGGCCAGCCAGCGCCGGGTCAGCGCGGTTGCCACGTCATCGCTCAGCGAGAGGATATAAAGCAGTTGCTGATACTCGGCCTGGGCCGAAGCATTGCCCTTAAGGGCGGTCTCGGTCAAAACGGTAAGCATGCTGGCCGCGGTTTCGATTTGGCCAGGCGTTGCATCGGGGCCGAGCGCGTCGACGACAATACGTGCTTCGCGGGTATCAAGTTGCTGAAGTTGCTGCAAAGAAAAATTCATCCTGTGTGCTCCTTATCTCGTTCTACGTGCACCGCATTGGCTCAGGCTTTGTGGCTCGATTGCGCCTGCATTTGTTGCCACAGCATGTCGAAGTACGCCTTGTTGATTTCAAAGTGGCGTGCCAGTGCCTGCATGAACGAGTGCTGGAACGCGGGGCTCGGCGCGAACTTGGCAATCAGTGCCCACATCTCTTCGGTATCGATCTCATCCTGAGTACCGTGAAGGCGATGAAACTCGCTGGGCTCTTCTGGAACACCCAGGCGCTGCAACATCTCGTAGATACGTCGATGGTTGACGCAACTGACCGACTCGACCGCGTAGAGCAAGGCCAGGCCCCAGGCCACGTCGGTGTGGCGCACACAACGAATGCGGTTGTTGAGGTAAGCCTTTTCCAAGGGGTGCAGCGCAGGAAAATCGATGCGCAGAGGAATGTTGAAATGCGTCATAAGATGGGAGAGCAATGCCGGATGCGAACGATCCGGGGTTTCTGCACCCGCTTCGCCATACAGGTTGCGGTAGAACACAGAGGCATCTTCAATCGCTTCAAAGCGGAACGCGAGCTCGGCCAGGAGGCTGTAGAAGTTGTAGGAACGGGTCCAGTGGTGCTCAAGGAAGAAGCGCACGTCTTCATGCGGCGGCGTGCCCTGGAACAGGTGAACCGACATCGGGTGGTTCACACGGCTGCGTGCTTCGATTTCGGCATCGATCTTTTTACGGAATTCGTCCACCGAGACCACTTCAAAGTCGGGTAACGGGGGGGCAAATTCGTCTTCGATCAGGTACACCTGGCTCGCCATCCAGCGACGGGTTGGCTCGGTGCTAGCCTCACCCGGAACGTGCAGTTCGAGCAGCAATGCCTGGTATTGCGCGTAGGCAGTTGCGTCTCCGGCCAATCCATTGGCAGTCAGTTCAAGAAGGGCTTCAAGTGCCTGTGCAACCCGCGAGTAGCTGGCGCCTGGCTTCAAGGCTTCGGCCAACAGCGCCGGCACATCCGGCACAGCGGTGTGCATTTTGCCCAAGGTATTTTCTGAGACAACGGTATTGCGATTTTCGCTTAACTTATCCATGTAGAGCTCCATTAGCGACACACACATTCCCTTTCACCATGACTTCATATTCAAGGCTACGGCTATATCCCTGATCATGAGCATGATGCCTGCCTACGCGAACGCCACTCTGGCGAGCGAAGCAGTGAGTTGAACCGTGGTTATATGAACGTTAGTGCACACTAATAAGTGTGGCGTAAGTTCAATATAGGGGACGCAGATACACCTTTATTCGGTCGATCCGAGTGGATAAACAGAACAGCGGAATAGGGGGCGGAGTTACAGCGATTTTGTAAAGTAACGGAACGCATCGGACTATCCTCTTATTGTTGTTAGGATGAGCCTAAAGCTTCCCACGGTGGAAAGGTCAAGCAATTAATACAATTTTTTTCGCGCTCAGCCGCAATCAGGAAAAACACGCACACATGCGGTGGATCCGGGCCCGGACGCGCTTGCAGTGGCGTTAATGTTGGGGGTTACGGTTTTTCGGGATAGCCGGCCTCGCTGAGCACTTGCACAAAAACGCTCCTGTCCCGCGAGCTTTCGATCTGGACTTCGCGGGTGGGCGGGTCGGTTTTTATCTGGGCATCTGGATCAACACTTTTCAGGGCACTGGTGACTGCCCTGGCGCAGCCGCCGCATGTCATGTTGGGAACATTGAAACTATACATCTGGACCTCCTGATTATTGACGACGTTAAAAATATAGTCCTTCCCTGTGTGGCAAGGTCAAATACTTTCAAATGAAAAAAACCACTCTGTTATTCATCTTGCTTGGAGCCGTCACTGGTAGGGGGGACGTTCTGACGCGACTCCTGGGCGTTGCTACGCTCGATTGCGTATTCAGGGTTCTTGACCAACTTCCCATTACGCCAGACCAGCATTGGCGTAGTGTCTTTATTCATCAATTCATAATGACCATTGTTATACGGGTTGCCTCCTGTTGCCATGACTGCCGTGGAACCCAGTGCAATATTGGCAACTATCAAAGCAGCAACTAACTTTTTCACCTCATGTCTCCTCAAGTTTTTCTGTCGGCGTAAAGAACACATCGGCATGCAGGTCCTCGGCACGCAGCTCGCGGGCCCGGGTGATCTGCATAGCCGCCTCGACCATCAAGGGCGGCCCTGCCACATAGGCTTTCCAGCCATCGAGATATGTTAGGTCGTGGGCAATCGCATCGGTGACGTAACCGGTACGCCAGTGCCCCGTGACCGAGGCCTGCGAGAGCACCGGAATAAACCTCAGGTTTGCGTACCGTTGCGTCAGCCCCTGGAAATGCTCGACCAGATAGAGGTCACGCTCGCTGCGCGCCCCAAAATAAACGTGGATCGGTTGCTTCATTCCCTGGGCAACGGCCGTCTCGACGATCGCCTTGATAGGCGCAAGGCCCGAGCCACCGGCGATGCACAAGATCGGCCCGGCGTGCTGCTCGCGCAGACAGGCAGAACCGAACGGCCCTTCGAGCACGACCGGGTCGCCGGGCCTCAACCGCTGATGAACGTGCTCGGTGGTGGCACCGTCCGGCACCCGTCGAATGTGAAACTCCAGCACTCGCTCACCAGGCCCGTTCGCCATCGAGTAATCGCGAGCAGGTGCACCCGGAAACGTCAGCCGCGCATATTGGCCGGCAGTAAATACCAGCGGCTCGGCCTCACCGATATCGAGCTGGAGCCGCTTGATATCGTGGGTCGCATTGTCGATGGCTTTAACCCGGCAATCGAGCTGGCGACGGGGGTGGTCCGGGAGCTGTTCGTCGCCGCTCACCCAGGCCAGGATCGCATCGGTACGCGGGAGGGCGCAGCAGGCAAGGATCAGCCCCTGGCTTTTCTCCTCGTCCGAGAGCGCGAAGCCGCTGTGTTTCAGCAACTCCACTTCGCCACTGATCAGCCGTGACTTGCATGAGCCACAGCGCCCGGACCGGCAGCCATGGGGGTAAGCGATACTGTTGGCGAGGGCCGCTTGCAGTATCGTCATGCCTTCTGGCACAGCGATGGTCCGTGCGGCCTGGCGTATTTCGATCTGTTTCATCAGGACGCTCTTCTCAGGGGGGCGGGATCAACCGGCCCGCAGGCCGGGGTCAATGATCAAGGATTAATTCGCCGGTACGGCCACAGGGCTGCTGACGGCGGCCTCAGGGCGCGAGTCAACCGACAGCGGAACCTGCAGGCGCTTGAGGCGCAATGCGTTGCCAAGCACGAAGACACTGGAAAGCGCCATCGCCGCTGCGGCGAAAATCGGCGACAGCAAGCTGCCGTTCACCGGGTACAGCACCCCGGCCGCGACCGGGATCAACAGCGCGTTGTAGGCAAAGGCCCAGAACAGGTTCTGCTTGATGTTACGAATGGTCGCCTGGCTCAGGGCGATGGCATTCGGCACGCCGCGCAGGTCGCCCGACATCAGCACCACGTCGGCCGCTTCAATTGCCACATCAGTCCCCGTACCGATGGCCAGCCCAACATCGGCTTCGGCCAGGGCCGGGGCGTCGTTGATGCCGTCACCGACGAACGCGACCCGGGCGCCCTCACTGCGGAATTTCTTCAGGACCGCCACCTTGCCGTCGGGCAGGACTTCAGCGGCCACTTCATCGATGCCCAGCTGTTTGGCAATCGCGGCGGCGGTGGCCGCGTTGTCGCCGGTAATCATCGCCACCTTGAGTCCCAGCGCATGCAGCGCCTTGATGGCTTCGGGCGTCGATTCCTTGATCGGGTCGGCGACCGCAATCACCGCGGCCAGCCGGCCGTCGATCGCTGCATAGAGCGGACTCTTGCCCTGCTCACCGAGGCGCTTGGCCGTGGGCAGGAAACTCGACACATCAAGACCGAGCTGGGTCATGAAGCGATCCGCGCCAACCGCGACGGTACGGCCAGCCACGGTGGCAGAGACACCGAAGCCGGGTGTGGCGTCGAAGCGCTCAACCGGGGCGACCTTGAGGTCGCGCTGCTCTGCCGCCGCCACAATAGCTTCGGCAATCGGGTGTTCGGAGCGGGTCTCGACCGCGGCAACCAGGGCCAGCACTTCGTCGTATTCAAAGCCCTCGGCGGTGATCAGGTCGGTCAGTTCCGGGCGGCCTTTGGTCAGGGTGCCGGTCTTGTCGACCGCAACCACGGTCACATCGCGCAGCGCTTGCAAGGCTTCGCCCTTGCGAAACAGCACGCCGAGCTCGGCGGCCCGTCCGGTACCGACCATGATCGAGGTCGGTGTGGCCAGGCCCATGGCGCAGGGGCAAGCAATAATCAGCACCGCCACGGCGTTGACCAGGGCAAAAGTCAGCGCCGGCTCCGGGCCGAATACCAGCCAGGCCAGGAAGGTCAGCGTGGCTGCGACCATCACCGCCGGCACGAACCACATGGTCACCTTGTCGACCAGTGCCTGGATCGGCAGCTTGGAGCCTTGTGCCTCCTCCACCAGGCGGATGATCTGGGCCAGCACGGTATTGGCGCCGATCTTGGTGACGCGGAAGCTGAATGCGCCGGTCTTGTTGATCGTACCGCCGACCACTTCGCTGCCGACCCCTTTGGACACGGGCACCGGTTCGCCACTGATCATGCTCTCGTCAACGTAGGAAGAGCCCTCGATGACTTCGCCATCGACCGGCACCTTCTCGCCCGGACGCACAAATACGATATCGCCAGTGGTGACCTCATCGAGGGCAACTTCGAGGGTCTTGCCATCGCGTTCGACACGCGCAGTCTTGGCTTGCAGCCCGACCAGACGCTTGATGGCTTGCGAGGTCTTGCCCTTGGCCCGGGCCTCCAGGGTACGCCCCAGCAGGATCAGGGTCACGATGACCACCGCCGCCTCGAAATACACGTTGGCGGTGCCTGGCGGCAGCACTTTGGGGACGAAGGTGGCGACCACCGAATAGCCATAGGCGGCCGCCGTGCCGACCGAGACCAGCGAGTTCATGTCGGGCGCGCCACGCAACAACGCAGGCACGCCCTTGTGGAAGAAACGCAGCCCCGGGCCGAACAGAACCAGGGTGGCGAGCCCAAACTGGATGTACCAGTTGGTCTGCTGGCCGATGTTTTCCATCACCCAATGGTGCATCCCGGGGATCAGGTGCGAGCCCATCTCCAGGATGAACACCGGCAAGGTGAGGAGCGCCGCAATCAGCAAGGACCAGCGCAATCCACGGGCTTCGCGTTCACGGCGGTCACTGTCTGGATCGTCTGCACCCGGTGTTTCAGAAGACAAACGGCGGGCGCTGTAGCCAGCCTGTTTGACCGCCGCTTCCAGGTCGGCGGCCGCGACCATTCCAGCCAGGTAGCGCACGCGAGCGCGCTCGGTGGCCAGGTTGACGTTGGCTTCGAGCACCCCCGCAACTTTTTTCAGCGCCTTCTCGACACGACCAACGCACGAGGCGCAGGTCATGCCCTCGATTGCCAGTTCAAGGGTCTCCTCGCGAACCGCATACCCCGCGCGCTCAATGGCACTGACCGCCGCCTGCGGATCCGCCTGGCCGCTGAAGGTGATATCGGCGCGCTCGGTGGCAAGGTTGACCGCAGCTGAATCGATGCCGGGCACTGCTTTCAAGGCACGCTCGACCCGACCGACGCAGGAGGCGCAGGTCATGCCCTCGACCGGCAGACTCAGGCGACTGGAGGCCATGGGTGATTTGGAACCTGGTTGAACCGCAACAGAAGCCATTGGATTACTCCTCTAATGTGCTATTGACGAAGAGCTTGAAGCTTCCCAAGAGGGGAAGGTCAAGGCCTGGTGCTGATTTTCTCCACAAAAGACAGGTTTTCACTGCCTCCCGCGCCGCTACAGTCCTGATCCCCACCCGCACAAACCTCCCAACCGCCCCCCAGTGCCTTGTAGATGCTGACAACCGCCAGGCGCTGATTGGTGCGGGCGACCACCAGTGCACGCCGGCTGGTGAAGTCGGACCGTTCGGCCTCCAGCACATCCAGGTAAAAGCCCTCGCCTTCCGAAAAACGCTCCCGCGCAAGACGCGCGGCCTCGCGATTAGCCGCTGACTCAAGCAGCCGCAGCTCCAGGGTTTTGCCCGCAGCGCCATAGCCTTTGAAGGCATCGTCGGTTTCTTGCAGGGCGCGCAACAGCGTCTGGTCGTAGAGCAGCAGCGCTTGCTGGCTGCGGGCCTCGCTGGCGGCAATCCGCGCACGCACCCGCCCGCGATCGAGCAGCGACCAGCGAATCACCGGGCTAATAAAGTTCGAGGGCGCGCCAGAGTCGTTCAACCCATCAAGGCTGCCGGCCACCAGCCCGAGCGAACCGCGTACATGAACCTCGGGATACAGACCGGCGGTCTCCACGCCGATCTGGGCCGTCGCTGCCGCGAGGTTGCGTTCGGCTGCGGCAATATCGGCGCGTCGCGAAAGGAGCCCGGCGGGGTCCCCGACCCCGATGGTGCGAATGACCAGGGTTTGCGCCTCTGGCGGGGCAGCCGGCAAGCGGAATGTCTGCGGCGACTCGCCGAGCAGTACCGCCAAGGCGTTGTTGGCGGCGGCGCGACGGCGCTCCAGGTCCGGCGCGGTGGCCTCGACATTGCGCAATAACGCCTCGGCACGCAGCCGGTTGAACTCGTGGGCAGAGCCTGCGCTGACAAGGCGCTCGACCATATGCAGGCTTTCGCGCTGGTTTTGACTGATGTCGTCAACCACTGCCAGCTCGACTTCAAGACCGCGCAGCTCGAACCAGGTCTGTGCCACCGCCGCCGCGACACTGGCCTGCACTTCACGCAGCAACGCCTCGCGCGACCCCGCTTGTGCCTGCGCCGCTTCCACGGAGCGCCGCACACGGCCAAACAGGTCGATTTCCCACGCGGCATCGACTGACGCGCGATAGGTTTCGATATGCCGATCCTGCCCAGCGGGGGTTTCAGCGTCGCTCCGCTTGAAGCTCTCATAACCCATGGCTGGCCCGCCGCTCGGCAGGAAGCTCTGGCGGTTCTCGCGCAAAATGGCCTTGGCTTCTTCGAGGCGCATGGCGGCGATGGCAATGTCATGGTTGGCGGCGAGTGCGCGCTGAATCAAGGTCACCAGCGCCGGCTCATCAAAGGCGCGCCACCACTGCACCTCCACATTCCCCGGGCCGAGCCCCGCGGAGGTCTCGCCGAAACTGACGGGATAGTGCGCCGTCGCCGAAGGCGCAGAATAGTCGGGCCCTACCGCCGCGCAACCGCCCAGCAGCAAGGCCGCGCCGAGCGGCATCAGCAGGTTCTGAAAGGGGCTTCTCATGACGTACTCTCCTCCAGGCGCGGCTGCGATTTGGCTCTGTACTGCTCGAAACGAACCGTCAGGCCGCGGATCACCACATAGAAAACCGGTGTCAGGAGCAAGCCGAACACGGTCACCCCGAGCATCCCGGCAAACACCGCGACGCCCATGGCCTGGCGCATTTCGGCCCCGGCGCCGCTGGCCAGCACCAACGGCACGACCCCGGCGATAAAGGCCAGCGAGGTCATCAGGATTGGCCGCAACCGCAACCGGCAGGCCTCGACCACCGCTTCCAGCGTGCTGGATCCCTGGGCTTCCAGCGTTCGGGCAAACTCGACAATAAGAATGGCGTTCTTCGCCGCCAGGCCGACCAGCACAACCAGGCCAATCTGGACGAAGACGTTGTTGTCGCCATCCACCAGCCACACACCGATGATTGCGCTCAACAGACACATCGGCACGATCAGCAGCACCGCCAGCGGCAGCAGCCAGCTGTTGTACTGCGCCGCGAGGATCAGGTAGGCGAGCAGCACACACAGCGGGAAAATAAACAGCGCGCTATCACCGGCCAGTTTTTGCTGGTAGGTCAGGTCGGTCCATTCAACGCTCATCCCTTCTGGCAGCACCTCCTTGGCCAGACGCTCCATGACCGCAACCGCTTGCCCCGAACTGACGCCGGGCATCGCGCCGCCGGTGATGTCGGCCGAGGGGTAGCCGTTGTAGCGGATCACCCGGTCCGGGCCGGAACTCGGCGAAACCGTGACAAACGAAGACAGCGGCAACATCGCCCCCGCCTCGTTGCGAACCTGCAAGCGGCCGATGGCCTCGGCCTGCATGCGATGGTCGGCATCGGCTTGTGCGGTCACCTTGTAGGTGCGGCCAAAGCGGTTGAAGTCATTGATGTAGAGCGAGCCCAGGTAGACCTGCAGCGACTCGAACACATCCGCCAGCTTCACCCCCTGGCTTTTGGCCTGGGTCCGGTCAATGACCACATCGAGCTGCGGCGCATTGATGTCGAAGCTGGTCATCAGCCCCGCCAGCTGGCCGGTCTCGGTGGCTTTCATCATCAGGATCTGGGTCTGCTGGACCAGGGCTTCAAGCCCGGCGCCACCACGGTCTTCGACCTGCATTTTGAAACCACCGGTAGCCCCCAGGCCAGGCACCGGCGGTGGCGGGAACACGCCGAGAAAGCCGTCGGGGATTGTGGCAAATTGCGCCTGCAGGCGCCCGGCAATGGCGGTCGCCCCGAGGTCAGGCGTCGCACGGTCCTTGAACGGGTCGAGCATGACGAAAATGACCGCCGCGTTCGGCACGTTGACAAAGCCATTGATCGACAGCCCGGGGAAGGCAACGACGCTTTCAACGCCAGGTTCCGCCAGCGCGATCCTGGACATTTGCTTGACCACGTCCTCGGTGCGATCCAGCGATGCCCCGTTCGGCAACTGGGCGATGCCGACCAGATAATACTTGTCCTGCATCGGCACAAAGCCCGGCGGAACCGCCTGGAAACCGAAGAACGTCAGCCCCAGCAGCCCCACGTACGCCAGCAGTGCCACCCCACGGACCCGCACGACCTTGCGCACGATGTCGCCATAAGCCCCCGGGACACCCTGGAAGGGCCGCCCCAGTACTTGCAACACACGCACCGCGCGCCCTGCAAGGCTATGCGGGTCGCGGGCGACCTGGGCCTGACGTGGACGCAACAGCATGCCGGCGAGTGCCGGGCTCAGGGTCAGCGAGTTGACCGCCGAGAGAATGGTCGAAATGGCGATGGTCAGCGCGAACTGGCGATAAAACTCGCCCTGCAAGCCACTCAGGAATGCGGTCGGGATAAACACCGCCGCGAGCACTGAGGTAATCGCAACGATCGGCCCGGTCACCTCATCCATGGCACGCCTGGCGGCCTGGGTGGGAGGCTCGCCATTTTCGATATGGCGCTCGACGTTCTCGACCACCACGATCGCATCGTCGACGACAATACCGATGGACAGTACCAGGCCAAACAATGACAAGGTGTTGAGGGAAAACCCCATCAGGTGCATGACGGCAAAAGTACCGACCAGTGATACCGGCACGGCCATCAACGGGATCAGCGAAGCCCGCCAGTTGCGCAGGAACACCACGACCACGATGACCACCAGCAGGATCGCTTCCAGCAACGTGGTCGCCACCGTCTCCAGCGAGGCGCGGACAAACACCGTCGGGTCATAGGCAATGCGCGAGGTGAGCCCTGCCGGGAAGTTGCCTTCAAGCCGCTGTATGGTTTCGCGCACCGCCTGGGAAACATCCAGCGCATTCGCCCCCGGGCTCTGAATGATCTGCAGTGCCACCGCCGGTTCGCCATCGAGCAAACTGCGCAGTGCGTAGGCATCGCCGCCCATCTCGATGCGTGCCACATCGCGCAGGCGTGTCACCTGGCCGTTTTGACCGGTGCGGATGATGATGTCACCGAACTGCTCTTCGTCGCTCAAGCGCCCAAGGGTGTTCACGGTGATCTGGAATGCCGCAGTGGAATCAGGCGCCTGGCCAACCGAGCCGGCCGCCACCTGTACGTTCTGTTCGCGTACGGCGGCAATCACATCGCCAGCGGTCAGCCCGCGTGCGGCAATCAGGTTCGGGTCGAGCCACAGACGCATGCTGTACTCGCCGGCACCCCACACCAGCACATCGCTGACCCCCTGGATACGGGACAGTTCGTCGCGAACCTGGAGGTAGGCATAGTTCGAGATGTACAGGGGGTCGTAGCGTTTGTCGGGCGACAGCAGATGAACCACCATCAAGATGTCCGGCGAGGTCTTCTGCGTCACCACGCCCTGGCGCTGCACCTCTTCGGGCAACCGCGACAGCACCCGCGAGACCCGGTTCTGCACCTGGACCTGGGCCATGTCGGCGTTGACCCCCTGGGCAAAGGTGACGGTGAGGATCATCCGGCCATCGGTTGCCGATTGCGACGACATGTACAGCATGCCCTCCACCCCGGTGATCGCCTGCTCAAGGGGCGCCGCGACGGTTTCCGCGATGACCTTGGGGTTGGCGCCCGGATAGGCGGCGGTCACTTGCACCGTGGGGGGCGTCACGGCCGGGTATTCACTCAGTGGCAAGTGGAAGAAGGCCACTGCGCCCGCGATCATCATCAATACCGAGAGGACGATGGCAAAGATCGGGCGATCAATGAAGAAACGTGGAAAAGTCATGGCGTGACTCCCACGGTTTGCGACAGATCGATCGGCGTGCCATCAATTTCGGCCAGCTTCGGCGTGATCTGCATATCCGGGCGGACCAGCCCCTTGACGACAATGCGCTCCCCGGCTTGCAGGCCTTGCTTGATGACACGCAAGCCATCGACCATCGGCCCCAGTTCCACGGGCCGGTATTGGGTCTTGTCGCCGTCGCCGACCACCAGTACATAGCGGCTGCCCTGGTCGGTGCCAATTGACTGATCGGACACCAGCACCTGATTCTGCGCGGCGCCGGTGTCCAGCTTGACCTTGGCAAAAAGCCCCGGCGTCAGTTGGCCATCCGGGTTGTCGACAATCGCGCGGACCCGCACCGTGCCTGTCCCGCGATCGGCCGTGTTGGACAGGAAGTCGAGGCGGCTGGCGCGTGAATAGGTCTTGTCGCTCAGTAGCGCCACCATGACCTTCGGCGCCTGCGAGGCCTTGGCCGTTGCCTTGGCTCGCCCGGGGGCAAGGGCGCTCAGGTAGGTGCGTTCGTCGACATCGAAATACACATGCAGCGGGTCGACCGAGACGATCGTAGTCAGGGGCGTCACGCCACTGGTGACATAGTTGCCCTCAGTGACTTGCGCATGCCCAACACGGCCACTGATCGGTGCGGTGACGCGGGTGAAGCTCAGGTCCAGTTGCGCCGCCTCCAGCGCCGCCTTGGCGGCGTCCACCTGGGCCTTGCCTGCATTACGCGAGGCAATCGCCGTGTCCAGGCGATCGCGGGCGACGACTTTTTTGACGAACAACTGTTCAGCCCGGACATGTTCCGCCTGGGCCAGCAATGAGGCGGCCTCAGCCTCCCGCAGGCGCGCCGTGGCCACATTCACCGCCGCCTGGAATACCCGCGGGTCAATGAGAAACAGCCGGCTGCCTTTCTCCACCAGGCGCCCTTCCGGCACGCTGACGTCCTGAATATAGCCGGCGACGCGCGGACGTAGTTCGACCCGCTCGATGGCGGTGAGTGAACCGGTGAACTCGACAAATGGCGTCACCGGGCGAACGATCACCTGTGCAACCGGGACACTGGGGGGTTGTGGCGGCCCGGCGGAGGGCACTGTCTCCTTGCAGCCAGCCAGCGTGAGCGCGACACCTATCGCCGCAGAGATCAGGGTTATGTGAGTGAGCTTCATCGTGTGCCTTCCTGGGCTGGATTCGACTTGGGTTCGCTGAGATGAAACAGCTTTCGCACCGGTTATCGGGCTTGACACGTCAGGAAGGTCAACCTTTTTTTTCGCGCTTCACGGATGGCCGGGGCCCTATCACAGGCACAGGCCAGCCCCCTGTTTGAACCGCCGGCCTGCTGCCAATGCAGGGAGGCTGAACAAAGTGCTGGATTCGCACTATATTGGTGCAATAGGTTGCACAAACGCCCCGTTACCAACCCATTTTGGGTCGAAATCTCCCGTGCAGGCTGGCAGAGCGCCATAATTTCGCGCCTAAAGCCCCCATTTCAGGGCTTTTACGCTTCTTTTCGGAGCCTTGGTTTGTTTTTTGCATTTTCCTGGTATCAGCGTGAGCCTCAAGCCCGCGCCTTGCTCCAAAAGAGGTCCTAATGACCATCAGCGACGCACTGCACCGCTTGCTACTCGACAACCTGACCACCGCGACCATCCTGCTCAACGGCGAACTGCGCCTTGAGTACATGAACCCCGCGGCGGAAATGCTCCTGGCCATCAGCGGCCAGCGCAGCCATGGGCAATTTATCAGCGAGCTGTTCACCGAGTCCGCCGAGGCCTTGAGTTCCTTGCGCCAGGCCGTGGAGCAGGCCCACCCGTTCACCAAGCGTGAAGCGATGCTCACGGCCCTCACCGGCCAGACCCTGACCGTCGACTACGCGGTAACACCGATCCTGAGCCACGGCACCACGTTGCTGTTGCTGGAGGTGCACCCCCGCGACCGCCTGCTGCGCATCACCAAGGAAGAGGCGCAGCTGTCCAAGCAGGAAACCAGCAAGATGCTGGTGCGCGGCCTGGCCCATGAGATCAAGAACCCGTTGGGCGGGATTCGCGGCGCCGCGCAGTTGCTGGCCCGCGAGCTGCCGGATGAGCACCTCAAGGACTACACCAACGTCATCATCGAAGAAGCCGACCGCCTGCGGAACCTGGTGGACCGCATGCTGGGCTCCAACAAGCTGCCATCGCTGGCGCTGACCAACGTGCACGAGGTGCTGGAGCGTGTCTGCCAGTTGGTGGAGGCCGAAAGCCAGGGTTGCATCACCCTGGTGCGCGACTATGACCCGAGTATTCCCGACGTGTTGATCGACCGTGAGCAGATGATCCAGGCGGTGCTCAATATCGTGCGCAACGCCATGCAGGCCATCAGCAGCCAGAACGAGCTGCGCCTGGGCCGCATCAGCCTGCGCACCCGCGCCTTGCGCCAGTTCACTATCGGCCATGTGCGCCATCGCCTGGTGACCAAGGTCGAGATCATCGACAACGGCCCGGGCATCCCGGCCGAACTGCAAGAAACCATTTTCTTCCCGATGGTCAGTGGCCGCCCGGACGGTACCGGGCTGGGCCTGGCCATTACCCAGAACATCATCAGCCAGCACCAGGGCCTGATCGAATGTGACAGCCATCCCGGCCACACGACCTTTTCGATCTTTCTGCCACTGGAACAAGGAGCCCCATCGACATGAGCCGTAGTGAAACTGTGTGGATCGTCGATGACGACCGTTCCATCCGCTGGGTCCTGGAGAAAGCCTTGCAACAGGAGGGCATGACCACCCAGAGCTTCGACAGCGCCGACGGGGTGATGAGCCGCCTGGCGCGCCAGCAGCCCGACGTGATCATCTCCGATATCCGCATGCCCGGCGCCAGTGGCCTGGATTTGCTGGCGCGGATCCGCGAGCAGCACCCGCGCTTGCCGGTGATCATCATGACCGCGCACTCAGACCTGGACAGTGCTGTCGCGTCCTATCAGGGCGGCGCCTTTGAATACCTGCCCAAGCCGTTCGACGTCGATGAGGCGGTGGCGCTGGTCAAGCGCGCCAACCAGCACGCCCAGGAACAGCAAGGCCAGGCCGTGGCGCCGACCCTGACCCGCACCCCGGAGATCATCGGTGAAGCACCGGCGATGCAGGAAGTGTTTCGCGCCATCGGGCGCCTGAGCCACTCCAACATCACCGTGCTGATCAACGGTGAGTCCGGGACCGGCAAAGAGCTGGTGGCCCATGCCCTGCACCGCCACAGCCCACGGGCCGCCTCGCCGTTCATCGCGTTGAACATGGCGGCGATTCCCAAGGACTTGATGGAATCCGAGCTGTTCGGCCATGAGAAAGGCGCGTTTACCGGCGCGGCCAACCTGCGCCGGGGCCGGTTTGAACAGGCCGATGGCGGCACGCTGTTTCTCGATGAAATCGGCGACATGCCGGCCGACACCCAGACCCGGCTGTTGCGGGTGCTGGCCGACGGCGAGTTCTATCGTGTCGGCGGTCATACGCCGGTCAAGGTCGATGTACGCATCATTGCCGCGACCCACCAGAACCTGGAAACCCTGGTACACGCCGGCAAGTTTCGCGAGGACTTGTTCCACCGCCTGAATGTGATCCGTATCCATATCCCGCGCATGTCGGACCGTCGCGAAGATATCCCGACCCTGGCCCGCCACTTCCTCAGCCGCGCCGCCCAGGAGCTGGCGGTGGAACCCAAGCTGCTGAAGACCGAGACCGAGGAATACCTGAAGAACCTGCCGTGGCCGGGCAACGTGCGCCAGCTGGAGAACACCTGCCGCTGGATCACGGTGATGGCGTCCGGGCGCGAAGTGCATATCAGCGACCTGCCGCCGGAGCTGTTGAACCTGCCGCAGGATTCGGCGCCGGTGACCAACTGGGAACAGGCCTTGCGCCAATGGGCCGACCAGGCCCTGGCCCGTGGCCAGTCCAACCTCTTGGACAGCGCCGTGCCGACCTTTGAGCGGATCATGATCGAAACCGCCCTCAAACACACCGCTGGCCGGCGGCGCGACGCCGCCGTGCTGCTGGGCTGGGGCCGCAATACCTTGACCCGCAAGATCAAGGAGTTGGGGATGAAGGTCGATGGTGGGGATGATGACGAGGGTGAAGAGGGCTGAACACAGCCCTCCAGGCCAGTAAAGATCCCCTGTGGGAGCGGGCTTGTGTGGGAGCTGGCTTGCCTGCGATGGCGCTGGGTCAGCCAGTAAATATGGCACTGATACACCGCTATCGCAGGCAAGCCAGCTCCCACAGTTGTTTCGTGTGCACCGCTTCAACGCACCATGAACCGGCATCGCGCACACATTCAACGCCCGGATGAAATACCCACTGAACCCCGAAAACACCAAAGCCCCGTAATCCGGGGCTTTGCGCTTTCTGAATAAGATTTTTGGGCCACCACCCAACTCTGGCACGCCCCCTGCAATAACCCTGGTACTACCCAGTTTCGGGGACCTTGGTACAGGCAGGCCGAGAATCCCCTCTTTAATTCGCGCTTCAAACCGTTTTGGGAGCCCTGGTACAGGCAGGCCGGGAACTCCCTCTTTTATTGCTCCAGGAGATGAATCTCCAGTCGCCAGCGGTCAGCGACCGCCTGGCCTGACCATTCCCCGCGCAGCGGCCGTGCCGCCACCAGGTTCAGCAGCAAGCCAGCATCGGTCTTGCGCACGCGCCAGTTCACATCCTTGTCATTGACCTTCAATTGCCCCGCCTGGGCCTGGCCCTGGGCGTCGAACAGCAGCGCCACGGTGCCGTCGATATGCTCGCCGTGCAGCTTTGGCTCGCTGTTGAACCACACCACCAGGCCATCGCTGCCAGGCTCTACCTGCAGCAAGGCGGTTGGGTCCGGGGTGGTCAGGCGACCGATCATCAAGCCCACCATCAGGCCGACAATCGCCAGCGAGCCCAGGACCCTGGGCAATAGCTTCGGCCTGGGGTCGTCTTCAGGGGTAGAATGCGCTGCATCTTTATCTTCGGAGCCGTGCATGTTTCACGTCATCCTTTTCCAACCAGAAATTCCGCCGAATACCGGCAACGTTATCAGGCTGTGCGCCAACAGTGGCTGCCACCTGCATTTGATCGAGCCGCTGGGCTTCGAGATGGACGACAAGCGCCTGCGCCGCGCGGGCCTGGACTATCACGAGTACGCCACCCTGCAGCGCCACGCCGACCTCGCCAGTTGCCTGGAGAGCCTGGGCCAGCCGCGTCTGTTTGCGTTCACCACCAAGGGCTCGCGACCGTTTCATGATGCCAGCTTTGCCGAGGGGGACGCCTTCCTGTTCGGCCCTGAGAGCCGTGGCCTGCCGGCAGACGTACTCGACGCCCTGCCCGACGGCCAGCGCCTGCGTTTGCCGATGCGTGAGGGCTGCCGCAGCCTGAACCTGTCCAACACCGTGGCCGTCGCGGTCTACGAGGGCTGGCGCCAGCTCGGGTTCAAATAACCCCCCAAAACCAAATGTGGGAGCGGGCTTGTGTAGGAGCCGGGCTTGCCCGCGATGCAGGCACCTCGGTGTGTCAGTCACACAGAGGTGATGCTATCGCAGGCAAGCCAGCTCCCACACAAGCCCGCTCCCACACTGGATCAGCGTCGTCGTTCAGAACCGCTTACTGAACCGTCGGTGCGCCTTCCTGTTGCATGCGCTGCAGCTCTTGCGCATACAGGGCATCGAAGTTCACCGGAGCCAGCATCAGGGCCGGGAACGAGCCACGGGTGACCAGGCTGTCCAGGGTCTCGCGGGCATACGGGAACAGGATGTTCGGGCAGAACGCGCCCAGGGTGTGGCTCATGGACGCATCGTCCAGGCCCTGGATCAGGAAGATACCGGCCTGCTGCACTTCAGCGATAAAGGCCACTTCTTCGCCGTTCTTGACGGTGACCGACAGGGTCAGCACGACTTCGTGGAAGTCACCTTCCAACTGCTTCTGACGGGTGTTCAGGTCCAGGCCGACGCTTGGGGTCCACTCCTGACGGAAGATCGCCGGGCTTTTCGGCGCTTCAAACGACAGGTCACGCACGTAGATACGCTGCAGGGAAAATTGTGGGCCTTGAGCCTCTTCTGCTGCCGCTTCGGTGTTCGGTTGGTCAGTCATCGCGCAGATCCTTCTTGATCTTGGGGTCTTTTAGGGTATTGGAGTCAGACGTGAAGCAGCGCGTCCAATTTACCGGCGCGCTCCAGGGCGAACAGGTCGTCGCATCCACCGATGTGCCTGGAACCGATCCAGATCTGCGGAACGGATGAACGCCCAGCCTTCTGGGTCATCTCGGCACGCACCGCCGGCTTGCCATCGACCTTGATCTCGTCGAAGGCAACCTGTTTGCTCTGGAGCAACTGCTTGGCTCGCATGCAATAGGGGCAATAATCGCTGGAATAAATGACAACCTGGCTCATATCACTTCACCAACGGCAGGTTATCGGCGCGCCAGCTGGAGATACCACCCGACAGCTTGGCGGCGGTGAAACCGCTCTTGAGCATTTCGCGGGCATGGCCACCGGAGTGCTGGCCCTGGGCGTCGACCAGGATAATGGTCTTGGCCTTGTGCTTTTCCAGCTCGGCGATGCGGGCAATCAGCTTATCCTGGGGAATATTCAGCGCGCCGACGATATGACCGGCGGCAAAGTCCTTGACTGGGCGGATATCGACGACAACGGCCTGGTCCTTGTTGACCAGCGCAGTCAGCTCGGCGGTGCTGAGGCTACGGCCGCCACGGCTCACTTCATGAGCAATCAGCAGCGCCAGCAGTACGACGAAGGCACCGACCAGCAAATAGTGAGAGGTAGCAAATGCAATCAGGTGATCAACCATCAAGGAGGTTCCAGGGTGTTAAAATGGCGGTAAGTATACACAGCCGCCATGGGGGGCCAACCCCCGTAAAGCGGTGACGGCATCGGAACTTCGCTTTAAACTGCCACTCCCTTTTCAATCGCCTTCCTTTAATACCGCCGCGAGAGGATCTATGACTACCACGCCTAAACCTTTGGTCCTGATGATTCTCGATGGCTTCGGTCACAGTGAAAACCACCACGACAACGCTGTATTCGCGGCGAACAAGCCCGTGCTGGACCGCCTCTGCGCCAGCGTGCCCAATGGCCTGATCTCCGGCTCGGGCATGGACGTCGGCCTGCCGGACGGCCAGATGGGCAACTCTGAAGTCGGCCATATGAACCTGGGCGCCGGACGAGTGGTCTATCAGGACTTCACCCGCGTGACCAAAGCCATCCGCGATGGCGAGTTCTTCGAGAACCCGACCCTCTGCGCCGCGGTGGATAAAGCCGTCGCCGCCGGCAAGGCCGTGCATTTGATGGGCCTGTTGTCGGACGGTGGCGTGCACAGCCACCAGGACCATCTGGTGGCCATGGCCGAACTGGCCTACCAGCGCGGTGCCGAGAAGATCTACCTGCACGCCTTCCTCGATGGCCGCGACACCCCGCCCAAAAGCGCGCAATCGTCCATCGAGCTGCTGGACGCCACCTTCGCCGCCCTCGGCAAGGGCCGCATCGCCAGCCTGGTCGGCCGCTACTTCGCCATGGACCGCGACAACCGTTGGGACCGCGTGTCCCAGGCCTACAACCTGATCGTCGACGGCAACGCCGAATTCAACGCAGCCACCGCCCAGGAAGGCCTGGCAGCCGCCTACGCCCGTGGCGAGAGCGATGAGTTCGTCAAGGCCACCACCCTCGGCGAGCCGGTGAAAGTCGAAGATGGCGACGCCGTGGTGTTCATGAACTTTCGCGCCGACCGTGCCCGCGAACTGAGCCATGTGTTTGTCGATGACAATTTCAAAGACTTCGAGCGCGCGCGCCAGCCGAAAGTCGAATTCGTGATGCTCACCCAATACGCCGCCAACATCCCGGCCCCGTCGGCTTTCGCCCCGGGCAGCCTGGAAAACGTGCTGGGCGATTACCTCGCCAAAAACGGCAAGACCCAGCTGCGCATTGCCGAAACCGAGAAATACGCCCACGTCACCTTCTTCTTCTCCGGCGGGCGTGAAGAACCGTTCCCGGGCGAAGAGCGCATCCTGATCCCATCGCCGAAAGTCGCCACCTACGACCTGCAGCCGGAAATGAGCGCACCGGAGGTGACCGACAAGATCGTCGACGCCATTGAACACCAGCGTTATGACGTGATCGTGGTCAACTACGCCAACGGCGACATGGTCGGCCACAGCGGCAACCTGCAAGCGGCGGTCAAGGCCGTGGAATGCCTGGACCTGTGCGTAGGCCGGATCGTCGAGGCCCTGGAAAAGGTCGGCGGCGAAGCACTGATCACTGCCGACCACGGCAACTGCGAGCAGATGTCCGACGAATCCACCGGCCAGGCCCACACCGCCCACACCACTGAGCCGGTGCCGTTCATTTATGTGGGCAAGCGCGACCTCAAGGTGCGCGAAGGCGGCGTGCTGGCAGACGTGGCGCCGACCATGCTCATGCTGATGGGGCTCGAGAAGCCTGCCGAGATGACCGGCACCTCGATTCTGGTCTGAAATAGTTGGGGGGTTGCTCAAAGCGAGGAGCCCGTCAATAATAGGTCCGGGCGCGAAACCGGTTGCCTCCAGCGGCGATAACCGGCGTAGGAACCCCGTTGATGGTTGGACATCAGCGTAGGGTGAGACCTCCACACCCCTGCTTGAGGGTGTGTATATGAATATCAAGCGCGTCATTTAGGGCAGTTCGAGAGAACTGCCCTTTTTCTTTGCCAGCGACAAAAGTTGGTAGCGCTTGTAAAGCAGCTCGCCATGGCGATGTTTATTCAGTGCCTTGGCGTCGGTGTGCATGAAGTTCCATAGCACATTGCCGGCCTGTATATTTACGACAACCAGCATTTGCCGCTTGGTTTCATAGGCGCCAATGAACGCCAGACGAGCAGAACCATCGCTGTAAGCAACACGCCAGATCTCCAAAGGCCCTGTCAGTGTATCCAGCGCGAACTTTACATATCGCTCTCTGGCGTCCTGGCGCTTTTCAACGATATGCCGCAAAGATGCGCGCTGAATCAACACGCCCCCTAATGGAGAACCTATACGCACCTGGGAAGCGAGCGAATCGATGAACCCCAGGTGTGAAGCGATGATTGCAAGCGCTTCGGTAATGCTCTCGCCCGCTGGCACCTCCTCAAGCGCGCAAGAGCGCAGAGCCCGGTCAAGGCTACGCAGGTCGGGCAAACCATAATCGAGCCATGTCTGCTGGCCTTTTAATTCTTGAACACAGGGCATTACCGATAGCGCCGACTACCTGACTCGTGGGCCCGCGAGTCTATTATCAGAGGAAAAAATCAGCGCAGCCGGTGCATTGCAAAGAATTTCCTGCGGCGTGGATACCGAGCATCTGCCTGAAGCAGAGTACTGATGACCACTCGTCGGCCAAGACGCCCCGCATGCTCGACCCGATTCAAACGCCTATCGCAGCCATCGGGCGCCTAACTTGCCCGCCAGCCCGAATTGGGCGTTTTTTTTGCAGCGTGGGGCGGGCATACTAGGCCGTCCCTTTCCCTGGTGTCGCCCGCCTCTATGCTTCGCGCCTTGATTACCCTTGCTCTTGTCTGCGTGCTCCAACCGGCCCTGGCCGACGAGCGTGCGCAAACCCAACAACAGTTGGACGCTACGCGTCAGGACATTACCGAGCTGAAGAAACTGCTCGGCAAGCTCCAGGAAGAAAAATCCGGGGTGCAGAAAGACCTGCGCGGCACGGAAACCGAAATGGGCAAGCTGGAGAAGCAGGTCCAGGAGCTGCAAAAAGAACTAAAGAAGAGCGAGTCGGAACTGGAGCGACTCGACGGTGAGAAAAAAAAACTCCAGAGCGCGCGCGTTGAACAGCAACGCCTGATCGCGATCCAGGCCCGTGCCGCCTACCAGAACGGCCGCCAGGAATACCTCAAGCTGCTGCTCAACCAGCAGAACCCGGAAAAATTCGCCCGCACCCTGACCTACTACGACTACCTGAGCACCGCGCGGCTGGAGCAGCTCAAGAGTTTCAACGAGACCCTGCGCCAGTTGGCCAACGTCGAGCAGGAAATCGCCGACCAGCAAAGCCAACTGCTGGCCCAAAAAAGCAGCCTGGACACCCAGCGCGACGAACTGGACAAGGTGCGCAAGGAGCGCCAGCAGGCCCTGGCCAAGCTCAACAGCGACGTAAAAGCCCGTGATGCCAAGTTGCAGGCGCGGCAACAGGACCAGGCCGATCTGGCCAAAGTGTTGAAAACCATCGAGGAAACCCTGGCGCGCCAGGCCCGCGAGGCGGAGCAGGCGCGGCAAAAAGCGCTGATCGCCCAGCAGGAAGCAGAAAAAAAGCGCCAGCGTGAAGCCGAGGCGCTCGCCAGCGACGCCCCGCGTAAACCGGCGCGTGCAGCACCTGGCCCCCTGGTTTCCAGCGCCGGCGAGTCGTTTGGCGGGCCTTTTGCTACTGCCCGCGGCAAACTTCCATGGCCAGTTAATGGTCGACTACTGGCACGCTTTGGTGAAACCCGTGGCGATGACACCCGCACCAAGTGGGACGGCGTGATGATCAGCGCCTCTGCGGGCAGCCAGGTGCATGCCGTGCACGGCGGGCGCGTGGTGTTTGCCGATTGGCTGCGCGGCGCCGGTTTATTGGTGATTCTTGACCACGGTAATGGCTATTTGAGCCTTTACGGCCACAATCAAACGTTGCTCAAGGCCGCAGGTGATGTTGTAAAAGCCGGTGAATCCATCTCCACTGTCGGTAACAGTGGTGGCCAGGACACCCCGGCGCTGTACTTCGCTATTCGTCAGCAGGGCCGCCCGAGCGACCCTGCACAATGGTGTCGCGCCCAAGGATAGGCCGCACCTACATTAGGAGTTCGTTCGACATGCTGCATTTGTCCCGCCTCACTTCGCTGGCCCTGACGATCGCCCTGGTGATCGGCGCGCCTTTGGCATTCGCCGACCAGACCGCGCCATCAGCCACGGCCGCGACCACCAAGGCACCGCTGCCCCTGGACGAATTGCGCACCTTCGCCGAGGTCATGGACCGGATCAAGGCAGCCTATGTCGAACCTGTGGACGACAAGACCCTGCTGGAAAACGCCATCAAAGGCATGCTCAGCAACCTCGACCCGCACTCTGCCTACCTGGGCCCGGAAGATTTCGCCGAGTTGCAGGAAAGCACCAGCGGCGAATTCGGCGGCCTGGGCATTGAGGTCGGTGCCGAGGACGGCATCATCAAGGTGGTGTCGCCAATCGACGACACCCCGGCGTCCAAGGCCGGCATCCAGGCCGGTGACCTGATCGTCAAGATCAACGGCCAGCCGACCCGTGGCCAGACCATGACCGAAGCCGTCGACAAGATGCGCGGCAAGGTCGGCCAGAAAATCACCCTGACCCTGGTACGCGACGGCGGCAGCCCGTTTGACGTGACCCTGACCCGCGCCACCATCGTGGTCAAGAGTGTGAAGAGCCAGTTGCTGGAGTCGGGCTACGGCTATATCCGCATCACCCAATTCCAGGTCAAGACCGGCGACGAAGTGGCCAAGGCCCTGGCCAAGCTGCGCAAGGACAACGGCAAGAAGCTTAACGGCATCGTCCTGGACCTGCGCAACAACCCCGGCGGCGTGCTGCAATCGGCGGTGGAAGTGGTCGACCACTTCATCACCAAGGGCTTGATCGTCTACACCAAGGGCCGTATCGCCAACTCCGAACTGCGCTTCTCGGCCACCGGCCACGACCTCAGCGAAAACGTGCCGCTGGCCGTGCTGATCAACGGCGGCAGCGCCTCGGCCTCGGAAATCGTCGCCGGCGCCCTGCAAGATCAGAAACGCGGGGTACTGATGGGCACCACCAGCTTCGGCAAAGGCTCGGTGCAAACCGTGCTGCCGCTGAACAACGAGCGCGCGCTGAAGATCACCACGGCGCTGTACTACACGCCTAATGGTCGTTCGATCCAGGCCCAGGGCATCGTGCCGGATATCGAGGTACGCCGAGCCAAGATCACCAACGAGAGCGACAACGAGTACTTCAAGGAAGCCGACCTGCAAGGTCACCTGGGCAATGGCAACGGCGGCGCCGACCAGCCGACCGGCAGCGGCCCGAAAGCCAAGCCGATGCCGCAGGACGACGATTACCAGCTGGCCCAGGCGTTGAGCCTGCTCAAGGGCTTGAGCATTACGCGCAATCGTTGATATGCGTTTTGCCCTGATCATCGCGGTGCTGTGCAGCCTGGCAGGGGGCGCCCCAGCGACCCCTGCCGATAAGTCTCACAAAGCCTACCTGACCCTGATCATCGACGACCTTGGGCAAAACCTGCCCCGGGATCGTCGTGTGCTGGCCCTGCCCGGCCCAGTGACAGCAGCGATCATGCCCGACACGCCCCACGCCGCCGAATTCGCCCGCGAGGCCCACCGCGCCGGCAAGATCGTGATCCTGCACATGCCTATGGATCCGGCCACCGGCCCATTCGCCTGGCACCCCGAGCTGCCTGTCGAAGAACTGGGCAAGCGCCTGGATGCGGCGTTCAAGGCCGTGCCCTACACCGCCGGGGTCAACAACCATATGGGCAGCCGCATGACCGCCGAGCCTGGCGCCATGGCGTGGTTGATGGGCGAGTTGCAGCGTCGGTACAAGTTCTTCGTCGACAGCCGCACCAGCGCCAAGACCGTGGCCGCCGCCGAGGCACAGAAAATCAACCTGGCCCATGTCTCACGGGATGTGTTCCTCGATGATGAACGTACCGAAGCAGCCATCACCACGCAGCTGCAGACCGCGATAAAGCTGGCGCACAAACAGGGTTCGGCGGTGATGATCGGCCACCCTTACCCACAGACCCTGGCGGTGTTGGAGCGCGAGCTGCCCAAGCTCAAGGCCCAGGGCGTCGAGTGGATTGATCTCAAGCTGATGATCAGTGTGCGCAGCAACCGGGCCATGGCTGGGCACGGCAAGGATGGGGTTTACCGCTGAAACCTATAGGTAGCGCGCCATGATCTGGTCCACAACGCCGTCCTGGCGTAGCTGATCAAGCGCAGCCTGCAACTTGGCCACGACCTCATCCGGCACCTCCGTGTTCAGCGCCAGATACAACTGCGCGCTGTTGAAACGCAGCACCGTCTTGAGCCCGGAAACCCCCACCTGGCGCGCCAGATAGCGCCCGGCAGGGTCGCCAGTGGCCCAGAGGTCGATCTGCCCGTCCATGAGCTTTTGCGCATTGTCCTGGTCGCGCAGCACGATGGTCGGCTTGAGACCGCGTTTTTCCAGGGTCTGGGCAATGGCATCGCCTTTATAGGCACCGATCTTGTAGCTACGGGCTTGCTCAAGGTCAGTCAGTTGGATCTTGCTGTCGGCCTTGGCCAGTAGCACCCAGTCATCCGGGCCGATGGGGCCGACCCATTTGAACAGGGCTTCGCGCTCCGGCAGCCGCGCCATGACGAACACACCATAGCCTGGCTTTTCCAGGGCGAGTTTATAGATCCGCTCCCAGGGGAAGCGCAACGTGAGGTTGTAGGAAATGCCGGCCTGCTTGAAGGTCTCGCGCACGATATCCACGGCGATGCCTTCGATGTTCTCGTCCCTGGCGAAGTTCTTGCCGTTTTTCGCCATGTTGTAGGGCGGAAAGTTTTCCGTCAGCAGCACCAGGGAGGTGCCGGAAGGCTCGGCGGCGTTGGCCGAGCCCGCCAACAGAATGGAAGAACTGGCGAGGGCAAGCAGCAGGTCTTTGAGCATGTAGGGTTACCGGAATCCATGGCAGGCCCAAGAGTGCCGCGAGCCTGCCATGGTGTCCAGTGGCGTTTAGCGTACGACGATGCCGCGTGCAGCCATGTAGGCCTTGGCCTCGGGAACGGTGTATTCGCCAAAGTGGAAAATACTCGCGGCCAACACCGCGCTGGCGTGGCCTTCGATAACGCCGTCGGCCAGGTGTTGCAGGTTGCCCACGCCACCGGACGCAATCACCGGAATACCCAACGCATCGCTGATAGCGCGGGTCACCCCCAGGTCGAAGCCGTTTTTCATGCCGTCCTGGTCCATGCTGGTCAGCAGGATCTCACCGGCGCCCAGGCCTTCCATCTTCATCGCCCACTCCACCGCATCCAGGCCGGTAGGCTTGCGCCCGCCATGGGTGAAGATCTCCCAGCGCGGGGTTTCACCGGGCCCTGAGACTTTCTTGGCGTCGATGGCCACCACGATGCATTGCGAACCGAAGTGCTGCGCCGCTTCGCCGACAAACTCCGGGTTGAACACCGCCGCGGTGTTGATCGAGACCTTGTCTGCACCGGCATTGAGCAGGTTGCGGATGTCTTGCACGGTGCGTACGCCACCGCCCACGGTCAACGGGATAAATACCTGGCTGGCCATGCGCTCCACGGTATGCAGCGTGGTATCGCGGCCGTCGACGCTGGCGGTGATGTCGAGAAAGGTAATCTCGTCGGCACCCTGCTCGTCGTAGCGACGGGCAATTTCTACCGGGTCGCCGGCATCACGGATGTTCTCGAACTTGACGCCCTTGACCACCCGACCGTTGTCGACGTCCAGGCAAGGGATGATGCGTTTGGCCAGCGCCATGGTCAGTCCTCAGCCTTTGTAGGCATCGCAGTAAGCCTGGGCTTGCGCAACGTCCAGGGTGCCTTCGTAGATCGCGCGGCCGGTAATCGCGCCGATGATCCCCGGCGCCTTGGCGTCCAGCAGCGACTTGATATCGCCCAGGTTGTGGATACCGCCGGAAGCGATCACCGGGATTTTGGTGGCGGCCGCCAGCGCAGCGGTGAAGGGGACGTTGCAGCCCTGCATCATGCCGTCTTTGGCGATATCGGTATAAACGATGGCGGACACGCCGTCGGCCTCGAACTGCTTGGCCAGGTCGATCACCTGCACGGTGCTGATTTGCGCCCAGCCATCGGTGGCGACAAAACCATCCTTGGCATCCAGGCCCACGATGACCTTGCCCGGGAACGCGCGGCAGGCCTCGGCGACAAAGGCCGGGTCTTTCACGGCCTTGGTGCCGATGATCACGTAGCTCACACCCGCCTTGACGTAGTGCTCGATGGTTTCCAGGGAACGGATACCGCCGCCGATCTGGATCGGCAGGTTCGGGTAGCGCTTGGCGATGGCGGTGACCACTTCGCCATTGACCGGCTGGCCTTCAAAGGCGCCGTTCAAGTCCACCAGATGCAGGCGACGGCAGCCGCCCTCCACCCACTTGGCAGCCATGCTCACCGGGTCATCGGAAAACACTGTGGAATCTTCCATGCGGCCCTGGCGCAGACGTACGCAAGCGCCGTCCTTGAGATCGATAGCGGGGATAATCAGCATCTGGCAAACCTTATTCGATATTCAGCATTGCTCGGAAAATCAGGGTTTTTCGAGCGCCCACAAGTCGCTTTCGATGCTCTCGAACCTTTCTTTAAGGTGCGTCTGCACATCGAAAATCGCCCTGTTGTAATAGTGCGGAGCAATTTCAGTGGTGAACAGTTCGAGGATCTCAGCCACCTCGAACGACCCGAGCTTGAGCTCGAAGCGGTCTTCCATGAAGCGCTTGACCTTGTCGGTCGCCTCACTCTCCTGCTGGGGAGTGAGATTGAGGATCGGCGGCTTGATCTTCTTGGCCATTACCAGCGCCCGTCCCAACTGGCGAAGTTCTGCAGCAACTGCAAGCCATGGGTATGGCTCTTCTCCGGGTGGAACTGCACGGCAAAGCGCGAACCTTCGGCCAGCGCTGCGGCAAAGTCGACGCCATAGTGCCCGCCACCCACCACCTGGCGCGGGTTACCGGCGGCAATGTAATAGCTGTGCACGAAGTAGAAACGCGCCATGTCCGGGATGTCGTGCCACAACGGGTGGTCGACGGTGCGGCGCACTTCGTTCCAGCCCATGTGCGGGACTTTCAGGTGTGCGCCGTCTTCGTGCAGGTCCTTGCCGAAGAACTTCACCTCCCCCGGGAACAGGCCGATGCAGTCCACGCCGCCGTTTTCTTCACTGCGCTCGAGCAAGGCTTGCATGCCCACGCAGATCCCGAGGAACGGCCGGTCCTGGCTGACTTCGCGCACCAGGCTGTCAAAGCCCAGGCAGCGGATTTCAGCCATGCAATCGCGAATCGCGCCCACACCGGGAAACACCACCCGGTCGGCTTCGCGGATCACCTGTGCGTCGCTGGTGATCAGCACCTTGCCGGCGCCTACGTGTTCGAGGGCCTTGGCCACCGAATGCAGGTTGCCCATGCCGTAGTCGATAACCGCGACCGTCTGCATTACAGAACGCCCTTGGTCGACGGCATTTGCCCGGCCATGCGGTCATCCAGCTCCACGGCCATGCGCAGGGCGCGGCCGAAAGCCTTGAACACGGTTTCGATCTGGTGGTGGGTGTTAGTGCCACGCAGGTTGTCGATGTGCAGGCTGACCAGGGCGTGGTTGACGAAGCCCTGGAAGAATTCCTGGAACAGGTCCACATCAAAGCCGCCCACGGTGGCACGGGTGTACGGCACATGCATCTGCAGGCCTGGGCGGCCGGAGAAGTCGATGACTACACGCGATAGCGCCTCGTCCAGCGGGACATAGGCATGGCCATAACGGCGGATGCCTTTTTTGTCGCCGATGGCCTTGGCAAACGCCTGGCCGAGGGTGATACCGACATCCTCCACGGTATGGTGGTCGTCGATATGCAGGTCACCCTTGCTGACGATATCCAGGTCGATCAGCCCATGACGGGCGATTTGATCCAGCATGTGCTCAAGAAAAGGAACACCGATATCAAATCGGGCCTTTCCGGTGCCATCCAGGTTGATCGAGGCTTTGATCTGGGTTTCCAGAGTGTCGCGCTCGACGGACGCCTTACGTTCGGCCATCACCAGCTCCGCAAAATCATTGGGCGAAAAAGGTGGCCATTATAGGGGCTGCGGGCGCTAAACAGAAACATCGAAGGGGATAAGACTGACGGCCTGTCGGGCATAGACATGTCCATACAACCGCAAAGATCGTTCCCACGCTCTGCGTGGGAATGCATCCCGTGACGCTCGGCGTCACCCCATGATCGGGACGCAGAGCGTCCGGGTTGGCATTCCCACGCAGAGCGTGGGAACGATCATCCCCCGCGGGAGCGTGGGAACGATCAATTATCGCGCGGTGATCAGTGGAACAACACTGCCGTCTTCTGCAAGGTCACCCACACACCCCACGCCAGCGGAATCCCCACCACCAGCCAGGCGGCAATGGCCAATGGCACGGTGCCGGACGCGGCTTTCCACTCCAGGGACGTGCTGGCATCGGCGCCCTTGTCATGGCCCAGGGCCTGTTCGGCCGCCAGTTCCGCGTCGGTCATGAAGTACTTATCGGCCACCGGACGCACCAGCAGGTTGCAGATAAAGCCCAGCACCAGCAGGCCGGCGAGGATATACAAGGTGATGTCATAGGCTGCGGCGCGGTCGACGCCGATGCTCAACTGATACTCGCGCAGGTAGTTCACCAGCACCGGGCCCAGCACCCCGGCTGCAGCCCACGCGGTGAGCAGGCGACCATGGATCGCGCCGACCATTTGCGTACCGAACAGGTCCGCCAGATAGGCCGGCACAGTCGCGAAGCCGCCGCCGTACATCGACAGGATGATGCAGAACGCCGCCACGAACAGCGAGACATTGCCCAGGTGGCCGAGGTTCGGGATCAGCGCATACAGGGCAAAGCCCAGGGCGAAGAACACGAAATAGGTGTTTTTGCGGCCCAGGTAGTCGGAAAACGAGGCCCAGAAGAACCGCCCACCAATGTTGAACAGGCTCAACAACCCGGTGAAACCCGCCGCAATGGCCGCGATGGAGGCCAGTTGCCCGGCATCCAGTTGGCCAAATGGCACATCCACGCCCAGCAATTTGCCGCCAAACACTTCCTGCAACAATGGCGACGCCATGCCCAGGATGCCGATACCGGCCGACACGTTCAGGCACAGCACCAGCCACACCAGGCGAAATTGCGGGGTTTTCCAGGCCACGTTCACGTGGACGTGACGGTGGGTGATCATCGCGTTGCTGGCTTTTTTCGCCGGTGCGGTCCAGCCCTCAGGCTTCCAGCCGGTCGGCGGCACGCGGTAGGACAAGGCACCGCCGATCATGAACACGAAGTAGATCGCGGCCATCACCAAAAAGCTCTGCCACACGCCCACGCCGGCCGGCGAGGCAAAGTGGCCCATCAGCGCCGCCGCCAGGGGCGCGCCGACCATCGCACCACCGCCAAAGCCCATGATCGCCATGCCGGTGGCCATGCCGCGCTTGTCCGGGAACCACTTGATCAGGGTCGAGACCGGCGAAATATAACCCAGGCCCAGGCCGATACCGCCGATGACCCCGGAGCCGAGCCACATCAGCCAGATCTGGTGGGTATAAATCCCCAACGCCGAAATCAGCAGGCCACCACACCAGCACAGGGCCGAGACCACACCGGCCTTGCGCGGCCCGGCATGTTCCAGCCAGCCGCCCCAGATCGCCGCCGAGCAGCCCAGGAAGATGAAGAACAGGGTGTAGATCCAGCCCAGCATGGAGATCGGCCAGTCGCAGGACGACGAGAAGACCTGGGCGATAAAGCTCATGTCCGGCGCACAGGCCACCGGCGCGGTGACACCCAGCGCCTTGGACAGTGGCAGCCAGAACACCGAAAAGCCGTAGGCCATGCCGATGCACAAGTGGATGGCCAGGGCGGCCGGCGGAACCAGCCAGCGGTTGAACCCGGGCTTGGCGATGATGCGCTCCTTGGACAGGAACGCAGGCTGCGCAGCAGAGATGCCCGCCGCAGTGCTAGTGCTCATTGGTGTTTCCCCCAGTTATTAGTCTGTGTTCGCCAGGCGCTCTCCTCCTCGGCCTTTGCACGCAATGCGTGGCCGTTTTGTTGAGTTAAAGCTCCCTGTAGGCGCGACGTTTCGTCGCAGAAGGCGGGCGAACGCGCAAAGATTAGCACTTGGCGCGGCGAGAAAAACCAAACTGACACTACCTTTTTCGGCTCATCTGTTTTGTTTGACACTATGTAACGATGCGTAAACAGCCATGGGCCTGGCGGCGTTATACTCTGCGGCTAAATTTTAAAATCGACATACAAGGACTCGCCCATGAAAGCGTTCGGCAAAATCCTGGGTCTGGTACTCCTCGGGCTGTTGCTGATCATTGTGGCTCTGGGCTTTGCCCTGACCCACCTCTTCGATCCCAACGACTACAAAGAAGAGATTCGCCAGATTGCCCGCGACAAGGCCCACATCGAGCTGACGCTCAATGGCGATATCGGCTGGAGCCTGTTCCCCTGGCTGGGCCTGGAGTTGCATGAAGCCAGCGTGGCCACCCTGAGCAACCCTGCCCAACCGTTTGCCGACCTGCAGATGCTCGGCCTGTCGGTGCGCGTGCTGCCGCTGCTGCGCCGCGAAGTGCAGATGAGCGATGTACGCGTCGAAGGCCTGAACCTGCGCCTGAGCCGTGACAAGCAAGGCCACGGCAACTGGGAAGATATCGGCAAGGCACCGCCCGTTGCGGCCACCGGCACCCCCGAGGCACCCGCGACGAGCGCGCCAACCACGGCGCCAGCGCCAGAGAAGCCGGCCCAGCCGATCCGCCTGGATATCGACAGCCTGACGGTCAACAACGCCCGTATCGAGTACAACGACGAGCAGACCGGCAAGCAGTTCAGCGCCGAAAGCATCCAACTGAGCACCGGCGCCGTGCATGAAGGCGCGAGCATTCCGGTCAAGCTCACCGCCTTCTTCGGCAGCAACCAGCCGGTGATGCGGGTCAAGAGCGAGCTCAACGGCGAGCTGCGTTTTGACCGTGCCCTCAAGCGCTACCAGTTTGAAGACATGAAATTCTCCGGCGAAGCCACTGGCGAGCCACTGCAAGGCAAGACCGTGACCTTTGCCACCCAGGGCCAGTTGCTGGTGGACCTGTCGGCGAACATTGCCGAGTGGACCGGCCTCAAGCTCTCGCTTAACCAACTGCGGGCACTGGGCGAACTGAAGGTCAACGACCTGGATAAAACCCCGCAGCTCAGCGGCGCCCTGTCGATTGCCCAGTTCGACCTGGCCAAGTTCCTCGACAGCGTCGGCCAGCCCCTGCCGGCCATGGCCCCAGGGAGCCTGGGCAAGGTCGAACTGGTCAGCCGTCTGCAAGGCACGCCGTCGAGCCTGGCCCTGGAAGACCTCAACCTGAAACTCGATGGCAGCACCTTTACCGGGCGCCTGGCGGTGGAAGACTTTGCCAAGCAAGCCCTGCGCGTGCAGTTGAAGGCCGACACGTTCAATGCCGACCACTACCTGCCCGCCAAGTCCGAGGCCGCCAACAGCGCCGCCGTCGCGCGCCAGGCCCAAGTGCAGAGCAGCGAAGCCGGGGCCATGGCCGCCGGTGGCACCACGCCGTTGCCGGATGCGCCGACCCAAGGCGCCTGGAGCACCGACAAACTGCTGCCCCTGGCGCGCCTGCGCAGCCTGGACGTGATTGCCGACCTGTCCTTCGGCCAACTGACCCTGAGCCAGTTGCCTATCGAGAATGCAGCCCTCAAGGCCTCCGGCCAGGGTGGTCAGCTCAAGCTCGACACCTTGAGCGGCGGCCTCTACAACGGCACGTTCCAGGCCAGCGGCAGCCTCGACGCCCGCGAAGATGTGCCGGTGCTGGCGTTGCAGACCAAAATCAAGCAAGTGCCGGTCGAACGCATCCTGCAGGCCCAGGGGCAGACCCCGCCGGTCAAGGGCCAAATCACCCTCGACAGCAACCTGACCGGGCGCGGCAACAGCCAGAAAGCCCTGGTCGACAGCCTCAACGGCACCGCCAGCTTCGTCATCAACAATGGCGTGCTGCTCAATGCCAACCTTGAGCAACAGCTGTGCACCGGCATTGCCCTGCTCAACCGCAAGACGCTCGCCACCACGCCACGCAGCAAGGACACACCGTTCCAGGAACTCAAGGGCAACCTGACCTTGCGCAACGGCGTGGCCAGCAACCCGGACCTGAAAGTGCGCATCCCCGGCCTGACCGTCAACGGCAATGGCGACGTGGACCTGCGCGTGCTGGGCATGGACTACCGCGTGGGCATCATCGTCGAAGGCGACAAGCGCGACATGCCGGACCCGGCCTGCCAGGTCGGCTCGAACTTCCAGGGCATCGAAGTGCCGCTGCGCTGCCGTGGCCCGCTGGAACTGGGCGCCAAGGCCTGCCGCCTGGACAAGGACGGCCTGGGCCAGGTGGCCGCCAAGATGGCGGGCAACAAGCTCAGCGAGAAAATTGAAGAGAAGCTCGACAAGGTCAACCCCAAGCTCAAAGACGCCCTCAAAGGTTTGTTCAACCGATGAAAAACGAACAATTTTCAGCGGCCGTATTGGACTGGTACGACCGCCACGGTCGCCATGACCTGCCCTGGCAACAGGGCATCACCCCGTATCGGGTGTGGGTCTCGGAAATCATGCTGCAACAGACCCAGGTCAGCACCGTGCTCAACTACTTCGACCGCTTCATGGCCTCGCTGCCAACGGTCGAGGCCCTGGCGGCCGCGCCGGAAGATGAAGTGCTGCACTTGTGGACCGGGCTGGGCTACTACACCCGGGCGCGCAACCTGCAGAAGACCGCCAAGATCGTGGTTGCCCAATACGGTGGCGAATTCCCGCGCGACGTCGAGAAACTCACCGAACTGCCGGGCATCGGCCTGTCCACCGCCGGCGCCATCGCCAGCCTGAGCATGGGCCTGCGCGCGCCGATCCTCGACGGTAACGTCAAGCGCGTGCTGGCACGCTTCACCGCCCAGGAAGGCTATCCGGGCGAGCCCAAGGTGGCCAAGCAGCTGTGGGCCACCGCCGAGCGCTTTACCCCGCAGACCCGCGTCAATGCCTACACCCAGGCCATGATGGACATGGGCGCCACCCTCTGCACCCGCAGCAAGCCCAGTTGCCTGCTGTGCCCCCTGGAAAAGGGCTGCGAGGCGCACATGCTGGGCCTGGAAACCCGCTACCCGATCCCCAAGCCACGCAAGTCCATCCCGCAAAAGCGCACGCTGATGCCGATGCTGGCCAACCAGGAGGGCGCGATCCTGCTTTACCGGCGCCCCTCCACGGGCCTGTGGGGCGGGCTGTGGAGCCTGCCGGAGCTGGACGACCTGGACGACCTGGAACACCTGGCCAACCAGCACTCGCTGGCGCTGGGCAAACACCAGGAACTGCCGGGGCTGGTGCACACCTTCAGCCACTTCCAGCTGGCGATCGAACCCTGGCTGGTGCAGGTCGAGGAATCGGCCCATCACGTGGCCGAGGCCGACTGGCTCTGGTATAACCTCGCCACCCCGCCGCGCCTGGGCCTTGCCGCCCCGGTGAAAAAACTGTTGAAGCGCGCGGCCGACGTATTGAACGCAGGAGTTTCGTCATGACCCGCACCATCATCTGCCGCAAGTACCACGAAGAACTGCCCGCCCTGGAACGCGCCCCATTCCCGGGCGCCAAGGGCCAGGACATTTTCGACCACGTTTCCGCCAAGGCCTGGGCCGACTGGCAGAAGCACCAGACCCTGCTGATCAACGAAAAACGCCTGAACATGATGAACGCCGAAGACCGCAAATATCTGCAGGGCGAGATGGACAAGTACTTTTCCGGCGAGGATTACGCCAAGGCCGACGGCTACGTGCCGCCTGCTCAATAATTGAGCAAAAACCGGGGTTGGCACGTAAGCGACGGTAATAATTAAATATTTTTTGAAAACTTGCTTGACGACCCCCTGAAAAACCCGTTTAATGCGCCCCGTTGCCCAGATAGCTCAGTCGGTAGAGCAGGGGATTGAAAATCCCCGTGTCGGCGGTTCGATTCCGTCTCTGGGCACCACTAATACCGAAAAACCCCAAGTGAAGATGATTCCTTGGGGTTTTTTATTGCCTGCGATTTAATGGCTACAGGTTTGAGAGTTGTTTATTGCGAGGCTCCCTCGTTTAGCCTTTACTCAATTTTCAGTTGCAAGGTAATGACCTCATGACCCGGTACTTGTTCTGCGTACTCTGCCTGCTGACCACGCTGCTCAGCGGATGCGCCACGCAAATGGACGTGGCGATCAATGCCACACCTGACCCGGACTATCGCTTTGACCGCCAGGCAACGGTGCTGGTGACGTCGGTCGGTGGCAATGACGAGCGTGCGCTCAATGCCCGCTACTACCTGCGCGATATGGTCAGCGCCATGAAGGACCAGGGCTTTCGCGAGGTCTATACCGACATGACCCTCCCCAAGAATCGACCACCGAAAATGACCGTCACCCTCGATATCGACAGCCGTCGGGAGACTTACCGCTACACCGCCACCGACTATGGACAGGTGCCAACCAGCACTTCCACGGTGTGCAAGAACAGCAAGAAAAAAAGCGACCAGATGATCTGCACCAGCACGCCCAACACCACCTATGGCCCGGTGGGCAGCTCGGAGCGTACCGGCTACACCACCCTCACCACCTTCACCGCCACCGCCCGGGATGAAGCGAGCAAACGCGCGGTGTACCTGCTGCGTGTCACGTCCTATAACGATGACTGCCAGGCCGCCAAAGTCGAAGCCTTTGTGGTGCAGCAGGGCCTGCAGAACCTGAATTTCCAGGACCGTGTGCAGCGCAACTACAGCGTCACGATGCCCGAGGGGTATCGCTGCAAGTAGTCGAGGGGTGGCAGGAGAGCCGCCCCCACACCTCCTTGATCTATCCTCAACCCTGTAATGGCTGCCACTCGCCCCTTGCGCCGCCAGGAATGAGGACTCCCCATGACCATCTCCAAACCCGCACTGCCCGACGTCGTCTCGCCCCAGGAATGGGACACCGCACTCAAGCAATTGCTTATCAAGGAAAAAGCCCTGACCCGCGCCCAAGACGCCCTCAACGCCGAGCGTCGACGCCTGCCCATGGTCAAGATCAGGAACGACTATCTCTTCGACGGCCAGACCGGCAAGGCAAGCCTGCTGGATCTGTTCGACGGGCGCCGGCAACTGATCGTCTATCACTTCATGTTTGCGCCGGACTGGACTCAGGGCTGCGATGGCTGCTCCTGGGTGGTGGAGGCAATGCCTCACCCCGCCCACCTGAATGCCCGCGATACTTCGCTGGTACTGGTGTCCAGGGCGCCTTTGCAGAAACTAGAGGACTACAGGAAACGCATGGGCTGGGACCTGCCCTGGTATTCGTCGTTCGGCAGCGAGTTCAACGCCGACCTTGGCGCCACCACCGCCAAGGGTGAAAAGCATGGCGTCAGCGTCCTGCTGCGAGACGACGACACGGTCTACCGCACCTACTTCACTGGCGCGCGAGGCGTGGAGCACCTGGGCAGCCACTGGACCTACCTGGACCTGACGCCCTGGGGACGCCAGGAAACCTGGGAAGACTCGCCAAAGGGCTGGCCACAGACCGAGCCCTACAGCTGGATGCGCCGCCACGACGCATACGGCGGCTGATCACGGCACCCGGAACACCAGCAATGGGTTGTCATTGAGACGCCCATTGAACACGGGCGTCAGATGCTCCAGCGGTGTTCCCCGCAGTAATTCGGTTTCTTTGCGCGCCACAATGACCCAGGACGAACGCGGCAGTGCGTTCAGGCGCGCAAGGTCGTCACGCCCGACAAACAGCGGCTGCTCGTCATGATCCAGATTCATGATGTAGCGGATGGCCCAGGTGTCCTTGCCGAGGTTGAGAAACACCAGCGGCCCGGGGCGCTCGGCGCGCAGGGCTTCCACCGCGCCAACAAAGTTTTTGGTGTCAAATTGCAGATCCTTGGCCGGCTCCACGACTGTCACCAGCACCAGCCATTGAGTGGCCAACGCGATCAGGCTAAGCACCACCAATCGCGGCCCCACACGGCCGCGCATACGACGCCAGGCAGCCACCGCCGCCAGTTGCAGGACGATCAGCAGCGCAATCAATCCCGGCACTGAAACATCAGGCCAGTAACCGTGCTTGCTCCACAGCTGCCGGCAGACCAAGACCACGACAACCCCCAGCAGCGGCAGGATCGCCACCAGCCACTCATACCCCCGCCGCACGCCAAGCAACCAGCCGCGGGCCTGAAGCAGCCCATAGGCCGCCACAGCGGCAAACATCGGGACCATGGGCACGATGTAGTAGGCACGCTTGAAGTTCGGCACCGACAGCCCCAGCAGGATCATCAAGCCACAACCGCCCAGGCGCAGCATCAACTGCACATCGGCATCCTCATTGCGCGCCGACCAGGTGTGGCGCAGGGCAATCAACGTCGCCAGCGCCAGCGGGATCACCGGGAAATAACGGTACAAGCTCAGCTTGAAGTAAAAGTAGAACGGTTCGCCGCTTTCATCGAGGCGGCCGGCCACCTGCATCTTCATCACCTCGTCGGCAAACCCATCGCCACCGCTGATCCGCGCCAGCTTCAACAGCACCCACCAACAGGCAAGGAGCAGGACCAGGCCGATCACACCGTGGGCCATCACCTTTTTCAGCAGGCCAATCTTCTCTTCCCGCGAGCGGGCAGGCCCCAGCGCCCAGTACACACAGGCAACCCCACAGACTTCGATCAACCCCAAAGGGCCACGAATGGCAAACGCCGCCACGAACAAGGGAAAGATTGCGTACTGGCGCAGCTTTGAACCCAAACGCTCGCCGGTGTGCAGCAGGTAGAAACAGCCCAGGCACAGCAGGGAGACCATCTGGTCCAGGCAGACCGAGCGCGACTTTTCCAGCAATTGCGCCGTCAAGGCCGTGAGCAATACCGTCAGCAACGCCCATGTCCGCCCCGAGGGCACCAGCAAACGGTAGACCAGGGCCATGACCCCGGCCGACGCCAGGGCGGTGGGCATGACATTGGCCAGGTCGTTGGGCGCACCGAACAATCGGGCAAAGAGTAGGCTCAAATAGGTGGCGGTGCCCGGATAGTCCGGGTAAGGCTCACCGTAGGTGGTGGGGAAGAGGCTCGCGCCGTGGCGGAACATCTCCTGCATGAACACCGCCCAGCGTCCGTCAAAGCCTTGCGGCTGTTGATCCCAGATGCCCAGCGTAAATAACAACAAGGCCACCAGGAAAACACCCAGGGCCTCCAGACGAAAACGGTTGCGGTGTTCCATCGGTAAGCCTGTCAGGTAGGGGCACCGCCTCATGATGCCGACTGCCCGCCTGAATAACGCCTGAATCAAATTGAATATCTATCTGATGGGCGACGTATGGATAAGGTCCAGCAATAAAGGATTTGCCAACAGACGCCAAACCCGCCCAAAACCGAACAACTACTGAGGAGCCCAACAGTCATTTCAAAAGACAAGCCTGACAGCACTTCTGATTACACATATGCGGGCATCAAGGGATGTCTCAGCCGGCGTTTACTGGCATCCTCATCATCAAGAATGAACTCGGTCTCAAACGACTAAAACGCCGGTTCGCCCCAATCACCGCCGCCGTCACCGGCCAAATCTACCTACGAGCCTCCCCATGACTCAGGGCCGCAGTATTCGCCTGTTCCTCGTCGATGGCACGCCCAACGGCCTGCTCACCGCCGAGATCATCAACTGGTCTGGTCACGTCCTGACCGGCCCGCGCAGCAAGCTGGCCGAGTTAGTACAACGTCCTGAATGCAGCCGCACGGGCATCTACTTTTTGATGGGCCCAGATCCGGACGGCAGTCTGCGCAGTCAGGTCTACATTGGTGAGTCCGATGTAGTGGCGCAACGACTCAAGCAGCACAACCGGGAAGAAGACCAAGGCGGTAAGGATTTCTGGGAGCGTGTATGCCTGGTCACCAGTAAAGACCTGAATCTGACCAAGGCCCACGTCAAATATCTGGAAAGCGCCTTGATGCAGATTGCTCGCAATGCCGGGCACTGCATTGTCGTGAACGGCACGGCCCATGAGTACGACAACCTGCCCGAGTCGGATCGCGCCGATATGGCGTATTTCCTGGAACAAATCCGTATCGTGCTGCCCGCACTGGGCTTTGACTTCCTGCGGGAAGTCACTACGCCATCTCAGGTAAAGGAAACACTTGGTCTCTACAACGTAACTGTCAGCCAGTCTCCAGTCTTTGAGCTAACGAGCAAAAGCCGATCGGTCAAAGCTTTTGCCCAGGAAATTGACGGAGAATTCTTTGTACTCAAAAACTCTGCCTCCAGTGAAAACTGGAGCAGTTCACCTCACAGCTATCAGAGCCTTCACAACCGCATTGTCAGTGAAGGGGTACTCCCGTCAGCAGGCAGTGGCTTGCGCCTGTTCGCCATGGACTACCCCTTCGACAGCCCCAGCGCGGCTGCAGCCGTGGTGCTGGGCCGGCCTGCCAATGGCCGTAAAGAGTGGAAGGTGCAAGACACCGCAATTACCTACGGCGCATGGCAAGATCAACAACTTGAAGCACTCAAATCCCCTCCTGACGATTTGACGCCCCGGGAATAGTCCATGAACGAATCCGCCCTTCAACACTATCTACGCGAGCGTTTCCCTCAAGAAGATGCCGCCTGCGAGTGGAAGGAGTTCAAGAACCTGACCCACTCGGTATCTGGTCGCAAAGGGGAAGATATTGCCAGTTACCTGTCGGCCATTGCCAATATGGCCGGCGGGCACTTGGTAGTCGGCGTTGAGGATATTTCGCTACGGATTGTCGGTATTCAGCAATTCCACGATTACACCCCACAAAATATTCGTCAGCGTCTGCTTGGCCGTTGCAGTCATCTCGACTCCGAAGGTTTTCGGGTCGAGAGCTTTACCACCACGGATACCAATAAGATTGTTTGGGTGTTTCATATCCCGCAGCATCTTCCGCGACTACCGGTGTACGCCCACGACAAAGCCTGGCAACGCCTGGACGACGCATTGGTTGAAATGCGCCCGGAGCGATTGGCGGCGATTATCAACGAACCGATAGACACTAGTGACTGGTCCGCCGAAACAGTGCCCACGGCCACCCTTACGGACTTGGATGAACAAGCATTGGTCGTTGCTCGGGAGAAATTTTCCGAAAAGTACCGCAATGCACCGTTTGCCGCCGAGATAGCCGGGTGGGATACCGTAACCTTCCTGGACAAAGCCAAAATCACCATCCAGGGGCAGCTCACGCACACCGCCTTGTTGTTACTGGGCAATGCCCAATCCAGCCACTTTTTACCGACACTGGCGCAAATCACCTGGAAGCTGATGGGCGAAGAGCAGGCTTACGAGCACTTCGCGCCTCCCTTCTTGCTGGCAACCACCCAGGTGCTGCACCGCATCCGCAACATCAGCTACAAGTTGTTCCCGCAAAATCAATTACTGGCGACCGAAGTCAGCAAGTACGACACCCGTGTCATCCTCGAAGCCCTGCATAACTGCATTGCGCATCAGGACTATCAGCTTCGCTCGCGGATTATCGTCACCGAGCGGGTAGATCGCTTAGTGTTTGAAAGTACCGGTGGCTTTTTTCAGGGGCAGCCTGAGGATTACTTCAGCGGTGAACAGACGCCCAGCCGCTACCGCAACCCTTGGCTAACCCAGGCCATGGTCAGCCTCAACATGATCGACACAATGGGTTTTGGTATCCGCACCATGACGCTGTCACAGCGCAACCGTTACTTCCCACTACCGGACTACAGCAAATCAGAGGCACAAAAGGTAGTTCTGGAGATCTACGGCCATGTCATCGATGAAAACTACACCCGCCTGCTCCTTGAGCATCAAGATTTGCCACTGAATACCGTCATGCTGTTGGATCGAGTGCAGAAGAAACAGGCGATCACCGACGATGCCGCCGCCCTACTGCGCAAGCAAGGCCTGATCGAAGGGCGCAAACCCAACTATTACACCGCAGCTCAAATTGCTCATAACTCAGGCACCAAGAGCGATTACATCCGTAACAGGGCGTTTGATGATGCCCATTACAAGGCGATGATCCTCGACTATCTAAAGCACTACGGCTCAGCTACGCGGGGAGAGCTGGTGACATTGATCCTAGACAAACTTTCCGATGCCTTAGACGAAAAGCAGAAGCAGAACAAATTTCGCAACCTACTCAATGCGATGTCGACTCGTGACCAAACCATTGAAAAATCAGGGGGATTGCACAAAGGCCGGTGGATTCTAAAACCTTTGAAACACTCGCACGGCTAGACAAACTTTAGACAAACTCTAGACAAACTGTCCCGCACAGAGCGGGGGCCAATCGGATGCCGGAACAGGTCTGATCACACAGGCAGCGCGCTAAGGCCATTCCCCCAGGACATAGGTTGAAAACGATGAATCTGCACAGTGCCCCCTCGCTTGGGCCATCGACAATACCCGCAGCGGGCCAGCCTGAATCATTCAAGGAGACCGCCGAGGACGATTACCTTCTCGGCGGCTTCACCTGGCGCCATATCCGCACCGATATCGAGCGCCCGGTAGTCATCATCAACGCCGCCACCTCGGTGCGCTGCCGCCACTATTCGCGCTTTGCCGACTATCTGTTTGCCAATGGTTTGGACGTCATCACCTACGACTATCGCGGTATCGGCGAGTCGCGTAGTGGCTCGTTGCGTGGGTTCAAGGCCTCCTGGTCGGACTGGGGCCGGCTGGATTTCGAGGCCATGGTGCAGCGCGCGCAGCGCGAGTTTGCCGGGCAGCCCATTGATGTGGTCGGCCACAGCTTTGGCGGCTGTGCGGCCGGTCTCGGGGCGTCGGGGGCGGCCATCAGGCGCCTGGTTACCGTGGGCGCGCAGTTTGCCTACTGGCGGGACTATCAAGCGAACGGGCGCTGGCGGATGTTTGCCAAGTGGCACCTGGTGATGCCACTGGTGACCGCCCTCTGCGGGTACTTCCCGGGCAAGCGCCTGGGCTGGCTGGAAGACACGCCCGCCGGGGTGGTGCGCGACTGGAGCACACCCACGCCCACCTATGAGACACGGCCCAGCGGGCGCGTCCTGGGCGAACTGCCCTTTGCCCGGGTACAGGCGCAGATCCTGGCCATCAGCCTCAGCGACGACCCGTTTGGCACGGTGCCCGCCATTGAGCGCCTGCTGAATTACTTCCAGGCCAGCGAACGCACGCACTTGCGCATCGCCCCCATGGATATTGGCGAAGAAGCCGTCGGGCATTTCGCGTTTTTCCGTAGTGAATATCAGGATCGGTTGTGGCCGATTGCACTGGCGTGGCTGCAGCACGGCCAACTGGCGAGCGACACACCGGGTACGCAGCTGTAGAAACCCTTGGGATTTCGCCAGACCTGCGTTTCAATACGCCACCCAGATCCTGAACCAAGGACGTGAGCCCATGGCTTCGCCAGACAAGCAGCAAAAACGTGCCCAACGGGCCAAAGCCAAGGCCAAGCAGAACCGCACCCAGCGCGCCAATGCGCCGAAGCAGGATGCGTTTGCCGGTGACGACGAGCGTATTGACCTTGAGTCGGTGGACTTGACCGAACTGTTCGTGCAAATGCGCGCGGCCGGCGAGACCAGCCAGCAGGCGCTGTGTGCGGCATTCCTGGCGCACCCGCTGCTGGCGCTGGTGCTGGAGCAGGAAGGCGAAGAAAACGCCACGGACTTTATCCTGGCGGCGCTGATCGAGTATCGGCAGTGGTCCACCGACAGCGACGATGAAACGGCGGCGTTGGCGTGGATTGAATCGCCGCAGTTCCAGGCGGACTACGTGGCGGCATCCCAGACGCTGACCAGCGCGCAGGATTGATACAACACCAATGTGGGAGCCGGGCTTGCCCTAATGCCGATCAGTTAAGCGAGCGCAATGCTCAAAGCAGTGAAGATCAAATGTGGGAGCGGGCTTGCCCGCGATGGCGGTGGGCCAGTCAATATCGTAGTCGACTGAACCACCGCCATCGCGGGCAAGTCGAATCGTCGAACCGCCGCTCCCACAGTGCTTTTTGGCGCTAGGCAACACGCATTTCGACTCGTCAGTTGAGCACCGCAGCCCCCAACTTCTGGGCCCGGCGCCGGCTTGCCACCAGCAACCCCGCCGCAACCACCAGCAGGCTCAACACACCGGTCGCAATAATCTCCACCCGGTGCGCCTCCTGGAACAGCATGATGGTCAACGCGCCGACGATAAACACGATCACCGCATAGGTCAGGCCCGGAAACAGCCACATCTTGAAGGCAATTTTCTCGCCCGCCGCGGTACGTTTCTGACGCATGCGCAGTTGCGACACGGCAATCACCAGGTACACCAGCAACGCAATCGCGCCAGAGCTGGCCAGCAGGAATTCAAACACCGCCGCCGGGGCCACATAGTTGGCGAATACCGCAAGGAACGCCGCGCCCGTGGACAGCATTACCGCCCAATAAGGCGTGCCGCTCTTGTTGGTACGCTTGGCGACCGCCGGGGCATCGCCACGACGTCCCAGGGAGAACAGCATGCGCGACGCGGTGTACAGCGCTGAGTTCAGGCAACTGGTCACGGCGACCAATACCACCAGATCAACGATCAACTTGGCATTCGGGATGCCCATGCGTTCCAGCACAGTCTGGTAGGAACCGACGGCCGCCAGGGTCGGATCGTTCCATGGCACCAGGGCCACGACGATGAAGATCGACACCAGGTAGAACAAGCCGATCCGCCAGATCACCGAGTTGGTGGCCTTGGTGATCTGCTGGCCCGGGTTCTTCGATTCTGCAGCCGCGATGGTCACGATCTCGGTGCCCATGAACGAAAACATGGTGGTCAGGATCGCCGCCAACACCGCGCCCATGCCGTTGGGCAAAAAGCCCTGGGTATCGAACAGGTGCGAGACGCCGCTGACCTGGCTGCCCGGCAGCCAGCCGAAGATCGCCAGCACGCCGAGGATCACAAAACCAATGATCGCGACAACCTTGATCAAGGCAAACCAGAACTCGAACTCGCCGTAGTTCTTCACGCTGAACAGATTGGTGGCCGTCAGCAACAAGGTAATGACCAGGGTAAAGGCCCAGATCGCCACATCAGGGAACCAGGCATGCAGGATGGTCGCGGCGGCGTTGGCTTCCAGGGGAATGACCAATACCCAGAACCACCAGTACAGCCAGCCGATGGTAAAGCCGGCCCAGTGGCCGATAGCCCGGTCGGCGTAGGTAGAAAATGAACCGGTGTCGGGTGAGGCGACGGCCATCTCGGCCAGCATGCGCATCACCAGCACCACCAACGTACCGGCTGCGGCATAGGCCAGCAGCACGGCGGGCCCGGCTGCCGCAATCGCATGGCCGGAGCCGACAAACAGACCGGCGCCGATCACACCGGCAATTGACAACATGGTGACATGCCGCGGTTTGAGCCCCTGTTCGAGGTCATTGGAGCTTTGCGTACGACTCATTGACACACCTTTGCGAGGAATTGCGAATACGGTCCGCCCGGCCTGCTGCGCTTTCGTGAAAAGAAACAAACAGGGCGTTCTTTATTCTTTACGCAAGATTTGCGCCAAAATGTTACAAAACCAAGGTTGACGCGGGCTGTAGGAAAATCCTTCAGCGCTCGCAAGCCATTGAGATTACTGGCAATCCGCCACAACGTTACCGGCCGACTCACATCCAGAACCAATGGGCCCACCAAAAACCCACACAGAAAGTATGTGACACCCAATTAAAGGGCCCATAGGCACCGTTTACCCGTTTAACCCTTCCAACACCCGGCCAAAGCTGGCAACATCGCGCCCTTTTTTACGCGACTGCCATGGGTTTATCGGTTAAAACGGCTGTTCGGTTGTTGATGGCGCGACACGCTGCTGTGCCGATGCGACAACCTGTCACACACTGTCTGTTTAACGCCCGTGGCGCTGTTGGCTGTCATCCGAACGCTATGCTAGCTTGGCGCCACGCCAGGAAGGCGACCCAACAGCAGGAACGCAATGCACACAATGAGGACCGCTCATGGCTTTGGCCGCGCCCGCGCTTGAAATCCGCAACTTGCATAAACGCTATGGTGAGCTGGAGGTGCTCAAAGGCATCTCGCTGACCGCTCGCGACGGCGATGTGATCTCGATCCTGGGCTCCTCCGGTTCCGGCAAATCCACGTTCCTGCGCTGCATCAACCTGCTGGAAAACCCGCACCAGGGCCAGATCCTGGTGGCCGGCGAAGAACTCAAGCTCAAAGCCGCGAAAAACGGCGAGCTGATGGCCGCCGACGGCAAGCAGATCAACCGCCTGCGCAGCGAAATCGGCTTTGTGTTCCAGAACTTCAACCTCTGGCCACATATGAGCATCCTCGACAACATCATCGAGGCCCCACGCCGCGTGCTCGGCCAGAGCAAGGCCGAAGCCATCGAAGTGGCCGAGGCCCTGCTGGCCAAGGTCGGTATTGGCGACAAGCGCCACGCCTACCCGGCGCAATTGTCCGGCGGCCAGCAACAACGCGCCGCCATCGCCCGCACCCTGGCGATGCAACCCAAAGTCATTCTGTTCGATGAGCCCACTTCGGCACTTGACCCGGAAATGGTTCAGGAAGTACTTAATGTGATCCGCGCGCTGGCCGAAGAAGGCCGCACCATGCTGCTGGTCACCCACGAAATGGGCTTTGCCCGCCAAGTGTCCAGCGAAGTGGTGTTCCTCCACCAGGGGCTGGTCGAAGAGCAAGGATCGCCACAGCAGGTGTTTGAGAACCCGCTTTCGGCGCGCTGCAAACAATTCATGTCCAGCAACCGCTAACGGAGCAACATGCATGCAGAACTATAAAAAATTCCTCCTGGCCGCCGCCGTTTCCATGGCGTTCAGCGCCACGGCCATGGCCGAGACTTTGAAAATGGGGATCGAGGCGGCCTACCCGCCCTTCAACAATAAAGACGCCAGTGGCAACGTGGTCGGCTTCGACAAAGACATCGGCGACGCCCTGTGCGCCAAGATGAAAGTCGAATGCAGCGTAGTCACTTCCGACTGGGATGGCATCATCCCGGCCCTGAACGCCAAGAAGTTCGACTTCCTGGTGTCGTCGCTGTCGATCACCGACGAGCGCAAGCAGGCCGTTGACTTCACCGACCCGTACTACTCCAACAAGCTGCAGTTCATCGCGGCCAAGTCCATCAAGGACTTCAAGACCGACGCCGACTACCTCAAAGGCAAGATCATCGGGGCGCAGCGCGCGACACTGGCCGGGACCTACCTGGAAGACAAACTGCCAGACACCACCGCCAAGCTCTATGACACCCAGGAAAACGCCTACCTCGACCTGACGTCCGGCCGCCTGGACGGGATGCTCGCCGACAAGTACGTGCAATACGAGTGGCTCAAGAGCAAAGACGGTTCGGCCTACGAGTTCAAGGGCGATCCGGTTGTAGAAAGCGACAAGATCGGCATCGCCGTGCGCAAAGGCGACCCACTGCGCGAGCGCCTGAACAAGGCCCTGGCGGAAATCAAGGCCGACGGCACCTACAAGAAGATCAACGACAAGTACTTCCCTTTCAGCATCGAATGATCCTGACTGGCCAGACCGGCGCGCTCGCTTGAGCGCGCCGGCTTTTCGCAATGCCTTGCGCGATATGAAAAAACCATGAATTTCGATCTCTACGGATTCGGCCCCGCACTCGCTGCCGGCGCGCTGATGACCGTCAAACTGGCACTCACGGCGTTATGCCTGGGGCTGGTGCTCGGCCTGGCCGGCGCCTTGGCCAAGACTTCCCCGTACAAGTTCCTGCAATGGCTTGGCGGCGCTTACTCGACCATTGTCCGCGGCATTCCCGAACTGCTGTGGGTGCTGCTGATCTATTTCGGCACGGTCAATATGATGCGGGCCCTGGGGGAGTTTTTCGGTAACCCCGACCTGTCGCTCAGCGCCTTCGCCGCCGGGGTGATTGCCCTGGGCCTGTGCTTTGGCGCCTACGCCACCGAGGTGTTCCGTGGCGCGATCCTGGCGATCCCCAAGGGCCACCGTGAAGCGGGCATTGCCCTGGGCCTGTCTAAGCTGCGCATCTTCACCCGGTTGATCATGCCGCAGATGTGGCGCATCGCCCTGCCGGGCCTGGGCAACCTGTTCATGATCCTGATGAAGGACACCGCGTTGGTCTCGGTGATCGGCCTGGAAGAAATCATGCGCCACGCGCAAATCGGCGTGACCGTTACCAAGCAGCCCTTCACCTTCTTCATGGTCGCGGCCTTTATGTACCTGGGCCTCACCGTCCTGGCCATGGCCGGCATGTACTTCCTGGAAAAACGCGCCGCTCGCGGCTTTGCGAGGAGCACGCAATGAACGGCGACTACAGCTGGCTGGCGCATTTCGACCTGGGCCTGAACTGGGCCGTGATCATCAAGTGGCTGCCACGACTGGCCCAGGGCGCGACCCTGACCCTGGAACTGGTGGCCATCGCGGTGATCGCCGGGCTACTGCTGGCGATCCCCCTGGGCATCGCCCGTTCTTCGCGCCGGTGGTACGTGCGCACCCTGCCTTACTGCTACATTTTCTTCTTCCGTGGCACACCGTTGCTGGTGCAGCTGTTTTTGGTCTACTACGGCCTGGCGCAGTTCGACGCCGTGCGCGAAAGCGCCCTGTGGCCCTATCTGCGGGACCCGTTCTGGTGCGCCACCGTCACCATGACCCTGCACACCGCCGCCTACATCGCCGAGATCCTGCGCGGCGCGATCCAGGCCATCCCGCCCGGTGAGATCGAAGCGGCGCGGGCGCTGGGCATGTCCAAGCCCAAGGCGCTGTTCTACATCATCCTGCCGCGTGCCGCGCGCATCGGCCTGCCGGCCTACAGCAACGAAGTGATCCTGATGCTCAAGGCCAGCGCCCTGGCCAGTACCGTGACCCTGCTGGAATTGACCGGCATGGCCCGCACCATCATTGCCCGCACTTACCTGCCGGTAGAGATCTTCTTTGCCGCCGGCATGTTCTACCTGCTGATGGCCTATGTGCTGGTGCGCGGCTTCAAGCTGCTGGAACGCTGGTTGCGGGTCGATGCCTGCCAAGGACGCTGACAGCGGATTGACGGGCGAGCGACTGTTGGCCCGTTTTCTCGCACTGGATGCGTTCCTCACCGAACATCAAGGGCTGTGGCGACCACGCCCCTTCACCCACCTGCAATTACCCTGGGAAGCCCAGCATCCAGCGCTGGCCCAATGGCTGCGCCGGCGCTCGCTGGCACAGGCCGAAAGCAGCCATAACCTGCCCACTGCCCTACAGGCGCCGGCGCCGTTTCCGCAATGGGCGGAGCTGGCCGCGCGCCTGAGTGCTGTGGATAAGTTACCGTCGGGCGTGCTGCATGCGCCGTCGTCGCGCCTGAATGTGGATGTACCGGGCCGCAAATGGCAGCAAATCGAGGCGTTTGGCAGCGCACTGCAGTTTGCCGAGCGCCCGACCCATTGGCTCGACTGGTGCGCCGGTAAAGGCCACCTCGGCCGTCGGCTGCTGCAACCGGGGCAACACCTGACCTGTCTGGAGTACGACCCGGCACTGATCGCTGCTGGTCAGGCCTTGAGCGCGCACCACCACTTGCCCGCCACCCACCGCTGGCAAGACGTGATGGCGGATGTAGCGATCAATCCCGAACACACGCCTGTGGCCCTGCACGCCTGTGGCGACCTGCACGTACGCCTGCTGCAATTGGCCAGCGCCGCCGGCTGCAAACACCTGGCCGTGGCGCCCTGCTGCTACAACCGCATCGCCGGCGAGCAATACCAGGCGCTGTCGGCCGCGGCCCGCGCTTCGGCGCTGCGCTTGTCACGGGAGGACCTTGGCTTGCCCCTGAGCGAAACCGTCACCGCTGGCGCCCGGGTGCGCCTGCAACGCGACACCTCCATGGCCCGGCGCCTGGGCTTCGATCAGTTACAACGGCAATTGCGTGGGCGCGATGAGTACCTGCCCACGCCTTCGCTGCCCAGCGAATGGCTGCACCGCTCCTTCGCAGACTACTGCCAGCACCTGGCGACGCTCAAAGGGTTATCCACAGGTGCGCAGGATTGGGCAGCCCTGGAACAGCATGGCTGGCAACGTCTGGCCCATGTACGAAACCTGGAACTGGTGCGTAGCTTGTTTCGTCGCCCGCTGGAAGTGTGGCTGGTTCTGGATCGGGCATTGTTCCTGCAAGAAAACGGTTACAAGGCTCAAGTGGGCCGCTTCTGCGAAACAGCCCTGACCCCGCGCAACCTGATGGTGCTCGCCGAGCGCGATTAAAGGGCAAGGCGCCCTGTGGATAACTCTGTTGATGAATTTCTGTAGGACGCCGTAGAGGCGGGCGCTACAGAGGAAAATGCTGACTGATCATTTTTTGTTCACAAAATAAAACGCACGCAAAACAGGCAGTTGCAGCGTAATGAGAACAGCTCCACAAAATGACGGTTTCAGCACCTGTCCGAGCAACAGATTGTGCATAAGCATCTGCAGACAACCGTATAAGACGTCGCCCAGGGCGCGATTCAAGCGCCATTCAGTCGCTGGCACAGCCCGTGGATATCCTCACAGGCCATGCTCACGGCCCCGCAGTCCAGCGGGTCATCGGCAAAAGCCAGCGCCTCACTGATCAATGGGTCGCGATGGATCACATCCATGCCATCTTCCCCAAGGCGCCGCTTGAATGCGTCCAACATATCCAGGCTGAAGGCACTGCCCTCATCCAGTTGGTTGACGAGTACGTGACAGCGCAGTGCCGATGGCCGCGCAAGGTACGGCGCCAGCAACCGCTGCATCGGCTCCAGGGCACTCAGCGATGCGGCGTCCGCCAGGGCAACGATGACGACGGTATTGGCGACATTCAACGCCTGGTGCAGGTACACGTTATTACCGGCCGGAGTGTCGATAATGACGCTGTGCTGCTCACTCAAGCCCAGGTGCGACAAATGCTGCGCCAGCCAATCCGGGTCCTGTTTGAGCCAGCGCTGCAAGTCTTCCTGCTGTTGCCTGTCGGTCTCGCCAAAGACCAGCACCCGACAGCCGCAGAAACCGGGCTGGGCGAGATGATCCCACGCTTGATTGCCCAGGCTGGCGCGACCGATGCCCAAGGCGTCGTGGGGCAGGCCAAAGTGTAGGTGCAGGGCATTTTGCGGGTCCAGCTCCAGGACCGTCACCGGGCGCCCCAGGCGTTGCAAGCCACTGCCCAAGGCCGTCGCCAGGGTACTGCGACCCACTCCGCCATTGACCGACGCCAACACCACCACCTGCGCTCGGCAGGCCGGCATAACGGTAGGCTGGGGTTGTTCAGCGGGGGAAGAGGCAGCGTCGATGGGGGTATCTTCAAAAAACTGCAGTGTCGACATCATCGGGCGATCATGACTGGCCGTCTTTTTTGCAAAAACCTCGTCGTCCTGGCTCACAGCCCATCCTCCCTTGTCACGGCACCTCTTGCAGAGCATGGGTGCACTTGTTGTTCAAGCAGTGTGTGACAGGATGTGGGGAGTGTCATTATTTTGCTGTTTTTTATCTCACTCAATTCGACGAGCGGACATTCGTCAAATTAATGACTTTTTATGTACGCCCACTGCTCGGCAACCTGCCCGGCACTGGACGCACTGACCCGCGCCAGGTCGACGGGATACTCCACCCCCGGTGCGACCCATTCCGGCTTGAGATTGTCCGGCTCACTGTCAAGGCCCCTGATGACCAACCACGCTCAAACCCTGGCCTCAAGGCGGCACTCATCATCCGTTGCGAAACCGCTGAAGCCCGCGACCGGCCGTGGAAAAATCGCACGCTGAAAAATAGTCAGAATTCAGGGGTTTACAGAACCTTTCCAATCGCTATAATCGTCGCCCTAACACGCCGGTATAGCTCAGTTGGTAGAGCAACTGACTTGTAATCAGTAGGTCCCGGGTTCGACTCCTGGTGCCGGCACCATTTAAAACAAGGGCTTGCAGCGATGCAGGCCCTTCGTTTATTCGCTACACGTACCAACGCACGTACCAAGCCTCCCCGCTTTACCTTCATTCGCACTAAGCGACATGAACGTGCACAAGAAAACCTTAGAACGCGCGCATACGCACACGCCTCAGACTGGATGATTTTTTCAGGTAGTGGGGGGTGCGCAAAAAGAGTAATTTCTGTAACCCATGCCGGGAAAGAGGCGCAACGCCTTGAACTGCAAAGGTTTTCCGGCAGCGGCCAAAGGTAACTATCTAGTAACTAAAAGGTAATCTGATTACTCTTTATTAAGGTGATATTGAGGCCACAAAAAAGCCTTATAAATCAGCACCTTATAAAAAATTACCTTTTTGATTACTCCTAAGTTACCTCTGTTTGTAATGTCAGAACCCACGGACGGCGCGGCCTCCAGGGTCGGTTTGCTCGCAGGTTGCTGAAATTACTCTTTCAGAAAATCGCCCCCGACCACCCCCTCGAAGCTGGATGCACCCCATACCCCGTAAATGCCCCTCCAGTGCAGGGAATCGCAGGTTTTTGCCTCGCCTCATACCCTGCCTCCAGCCCGCTGCCTTGGCCGCGCTGGGTGGTCTGCAGGGGCGCAGAAAATGCGCCACGTTTAGCCCGCGGGCGTGGCGGGGGGACGAGCGCGCGCGCCGGGTGAAAACCGGGGTCGGCAGCAGCCCCAGGCCGGGCCCCCAAGCCACAGGCCAGCGCCCTCGACCAGCCACGCGCCCGCAGCGTCGCGCCACCTGCTGGCCGCTCGTCGTCTGCCTCGCTGGAAGCCCCGGAAATACTGGCCCGCAGCCCCCGTAACGCTGGCTTGAAGTGCCTGGAAGTGGTAGTGTTAACTGGGGTTTTTCATGTTTAAGAAGCCGCAAACTTCCGCGCGTGGAGCCCAAAAAAAAGCCGCCTCAAGGGCGGCTTTTTCGTGTGCGATCGACAGTCAGTTGACCGCGGCAGGCAGCTCATACGGGTTGAACCGCACCACCTCTTCTCCAAGCCAATCATTGATCTGCGCCAGTCGAGCCTGAACCGGCTCCAGCTCGTTGAGCGCCCACACCTGGGCGGCGTCCCGGATCGACCCGAACCCGCCCGCGTTCTGCGGCACGATACCCATGAGCTGGGGCGGGATGCGCAGCGCCGCCAGCAGATCGTCGCGGCTGATGTTCTTGATCGAGGCGAAGTCGTCCTTGGCCGCCACCTCGCTGATCGGGATCAGCTGCATACCATCCTTCTTGCCGCCCGGGGCGTACATGAACAGGTTGCGGAAGTTGCCGGGCCCCTTGCTGCTCTTCATCGCGTCGCGCAGGTTAGTGACGAAATCCTCGTTCTGCGCCGCGTCGGTCATGTACAGGATGAACCCCGCGTGCGAGCCGTTCTGGTAATACTTGCGGCGGAATAGCGTGGCCGACTCGTTGAGCAGCGCGCTCTGCAGGGATGCCAGCCACTCCGGCAGGCCGTAGACCTCCTGGTTGATATCCGCCTCACGCAGGTGGCAGACGCTACCAGTCTTGAACTCGTGCTCGTCCTTCCATCCGCGCACCTGGTAGTAGGTCACCAGGTCGGTACCGCGTCGCATGTACTTCGCCAAGCACGGTTTCAGGCCAAGCGCCTGGCGCAGCATGTTGTCGCGCTTCTCCAGGTACAGATTGCCGCACCACCCCCAGTCCATGACTATCTGCTCGAACGCCGCACGGCTCAGCAACCGATGAGGGATAAAGGTGCGCGCCAGTGCGTTGCGCTTGAAGTTGAGCCCAGACTGCAGATAAACGCTCGCCTTCGTCGAGCGGGCCAGGCCGTCCAGGGATACTGGCGGCTCATACCACCGGCCATTGGCCCAGCACTCCAGATAGTCGAGGATTTCCCGACCATCGAGCACCGGCACCGGATCGCCGAAGGTGAAGGCCATCGACTGGCCACCCTGATCCTTGACCAGCAGCTCGCCTTCTCGCGCCTGGGTAGTTGCCGCCAGGTCCTGGCTGCGGCGGTTGCGATTCTTGCTCATCAGTAGATCTCCATGATGCCGGTGTTGGCCGCTGTCCGGCCCTCCAGCGGCTCGTTGTGCAATGCGTGAAAGAGCGCCCATGCCAGATCGGCGTGGCCGGTGCTGTCGTTGCGGCCCGCGACATAGGTGAACTGGCGTCCGCCTGGGGTGATGGTCTTGCGGATGGCCATGAGCGACTGTGCGATGTCGATCCAGCCGGCATCGAATTCAAGGCGACCCTTGCTGATCACGTCCCACGCCTTCATCACCAGGCGGGTCTTGACTTCGGGGTTGTAGGAAAACGTCTTCAGCGCCGGGAAGAACTGGCGCACCAACTGAGCAACGGCGCTACCGATGCCCGTTGTGTCGATCCCGATATAGGCCACGTTGTAGCGGCGGGTAACCTGCCGGATCGTTTCGGCCTGCGCGGAGAAGTCCATGCCCCGGAACTGGTGGCGCTCCAGTACACGGAACTTGCCACCAGCCACCAGCGGCGGTCCCACAACCACCAGGCCGGCAGAGTCGCCGCTCTCGGCGGGATCGTACCCAACCCAGACGGGCCGCTCGCCGAAGGGCCGCATCGCAAAGGGGCTGTAGTCTGGCCAATCCCAGCTTTCCACCATGCACGGCTGCAGCATCGACAGCGGGAAGATGCTCTGCCCGTCATCGACAAATTGGCACATCAGCAAGTTCTGGAAGGCCGCCGCGTCGTATTCCTCACGCAGTTCGTCCAGGTCAAACAGGTCGCAGCCGCGTGCCTCCGCATCGAGGATGGTGACAATCTGGCGCCAGATGCGGTCCTCGCAGTACCGGCCCTGCTGCAGCGCCTCGTGACTCACATCCAGCTGGATATGCTGGGCCGTTGGCTTGCCCTTGTTGAAGCGCTCGCCCGTCCAGTAGTTGTAGGCAGGGTGCGCCATGCTGCTGGGCGTCGAGAAGTAGGTCTTACGCCACTTCTTGTGCAGAGCCATACCCGAGGCCACTTTGTTGATCTCGGCGAAGCCATGAACCCAGAAAAACTCGTCGAAATAGAAGTTTCCGCTGCGCCCCTGCGCCGTGCGGTAGTTGGTTCCCAGGAAGTGCAGCTCGGCGTTGTTCCACAGGACAATGGGGTCGCCACTCAGCTTTACCCCCAGCACTTCGTTGAGGAAGGACTGCATGTAGGTCTTGAACTGGTGCGCCTGCGCCTTGCTGGCCGACAGAAAAATCTGGTTGCGGCCCGTGGTGATAGCGTCGATCAGCGCCTCGCGGGCGAAGTAGAACGTCGCGCCTATCTGCCGGCTCTTCAGGATCATGCGGGTGCGCATGTTCCCCGCGCGGTGCCAGTCAAGCTGATAGTCGAAACAGCTGTCGCGGAACGCCTCGACCAGTGTCTCGATCTGCCCTTCGTCCAGCTCGTTGCGCTTGGGTGCCTTCTTGGCCCCCTCGTTTCGCTTGGCGATGTTCGGGTTGAGGTCCGTCTCGGTCCCGCCGTCCTGGTAACGCTGAATCCTGGCTTGCCGCTCCAACTGCCGATGTAACAGGTCGATTTCCTTGAAGTCACCGCCGGTCTTGCCGTCCTTGAGGATCAGTTGCACCAGACGCGCCTCCAGCGCCCCGCCGATCCGCTCAACGTTGTCCGCCCGGTCCCACTCGTCCCGTGTTTTCCAACTGTGCAGGGTCTTCTCTTTCTCGCTGAGATAATCGGCGATATCGGTGATGCGCCAGCCCGTCCAATACAGGAACTTGGCGTGGCGGCGCGGATCGGTGGTCGGCTGGGCGATTGCATTCATGACGCAGATGCTGCCGCTCACGCGCGCGAGCCCCTAACTCCGCGCCCTGTAGCGCGCCCCGCTACAAGCTCAGAGCGTTGCCGCGCGTTCCTCCACTGTCGACCATGCCCTCAACGCAACGGCAACCGCCGCCAACGCATCGAGGACAGCCCACATGGCCGCAAGCAACGCCCCCGCCCAGAAATTCCGCTCTAACTGGTTCCGTGTCGCCGTTGAAGGCGCCACCAGCGATAAGCGCAAGATCGAGCGCACTTGGCTGGAGCAAGCCGCCAAAAATTTCAGCCAGAACACCTATGGAGCCCGCGTATGGCTGGAACACTTCCGCAGCCTGCTACCGGACAGCCCTTTCAAAGCCTACGGCGACATCACGGCGGTCAAGACTGAAGAGGTTGAGATCGCCGGTCAGAAGAAGCTCGCCCTCTTCGCCCAGATCGAACCAACCCCTGAGCTGGTGGCCATGAACAAGGCCAAGCAGAAGATTTATACCTCCATCGAAATCGACGAGAGCTTCGCCGACAGCGGCGAGGCCTACATCGTCGGCCTGGCCGTGACCGATTCGCCAGCAAGCCTGGGTACCGACGTGCTCGCATTCTCTGCGCAGAAGCCAGACGCCAGCCCATTCAAGGATCGCCACTACTCCGCGACCTCGATGTTCACCGAGGCCCTGGAGGCTGAAATCAAATTCGAGGAAGTCGCAGAAACGGAAAACAAGGCCTTGGGCCTGTTTAACCGGGTCATGGATGCCCTCGGCAAGAGCAAGGACAAGTCTGTCAAGGATGACGCCCAATTCTCCGAGCTGACGGAAGCCGTTGAGGCGCTCGCCAACCACGCCAAGGACCAGGGCAAAGCCTTCACCACCGAGCAGACCAAACTCAACACTCTGCAAACCGCCCACGAAAAACTGGCCGGCGAATTCGCTGACCTGCTCAAGCGCCTGGGTGACACCGAAGACCACAGCCAGCATCAACGCCCGCCAGCCACCGGCGGTGACGGCAAAGTGCTGACCACGTTCTGACACCACCCAGCCCGCATCCCGGAGAACAACTAATGCGTAACGTAACCCGCCTCGCCTTCACCGCCCTGGCCGCGCAGATCGCTCTGCTCAATGGCGTCGCCAGTGCAACCGAGAAATTCAACGTCGCCCCCAGCGTTCAGCAGACGCTGGAAACTGCCATGCAGGAATCCAGCGCCTTCCTCAAGGCCATCAACCTGATCGGCGTCAACGATCAGACAGGCGAAGCCCTGCTCGCCGGGGTCAATGGTCCCATCGCCAGCCGCACCAATACTGCAGCGGGCAACCGCCGCAACCCGGCCGACGTTTCCGACCTGACCAAGGACGTGTACGCCTGCAAGCAAACCAACTTCGACACGGCGTTCCCCTACGCGCTACTCGACGCCTGGGCCAAGTTCCCTGACTTCCAGGTACGCCTGACCAACGCCATCATCGAGCGCCAGTCCCTCGACCGCATCATGATCGGCTTCAACGGTACCAGTGCGGCATTGGCTACCGACCGCGCTAACAACCCCCTGCTGCAAGACGTCAACAAAGGCTGGCTGCAGAAGATCCGGGAAGGCGCCGCGGATCACGTTATGGACGAGGGCGCCGTCGCTGGCAAAGTTACCGTAGGCGGCACCAAAGTGATCAAGGTGGCCGGCGTCGACACCGGAATCAGTGGCGACTACCAGACCCTCGACGGCCTGGTGTTCGACGCCATCCAGATGCTCGCCCCGTGGCACCGCAGCCGTCCCGACCTGGTGGTACTGGTCAGCCGCGACCTGATGCACGAGAAGCTGCTCAAGGCCGTGGAAAAAGGCGCAGCCGCCAACCAGGAAGAGAACGCCGCACAGGAAATCGTCAGCCGCGCCCGTCTCGGCGGCCTGCCAGTGGTCGATGCCCCGTTTTTCCCGGAGGGAACCGTGCTGGTCACCTTCCTCAAGAACCTCTCCATCTACTGGCAGGAAGACGCCCGCCGACGCCACCTGAAAGACGAACCGGAGTACGACCGCATTGCTGACTACCAGTCCAGCAATGACGCCTACGTCATCGAGGACTTCGAGGCGGTTGCCCTGGTGGAGAACGTCGAGGCCATGACCTACCCAGCCCCGACTGAGGCATAAGCCATGGCCCTGACCCTTGCCCAAAGCACACAACTGCGCAAGCGTGCCGCCCAGGAGGCGGCGCGCACCGCGCCCGCCGCGCTTATGGATGGCCTCACCAGCTACGAGCTTATGCTCGCCAAGCTCCAGCAGGATCAACTGCGTCTCAAACAGGTCCAGTCACAACAGAACAAGGCGAAGGTCAAGGCCGAGTTGCTCCCGGAATACGTGCCCTACGTCGACGGTATCCTTGCCGCCGGCCAGGGCGCCCAGGACGACGTGCTGGTCACCATCATGGTCTGGCGCTTCGACGCGGGCGACTACGCCGGCGGTCTGGACATCGCCGAGTACGTCATCCGCCATAACCTGCAGACACCTAACCGCTTCAACCGCACCACTGGCTGCCTGGTGGCCGAGGAAGTGGCAGAAGCCGCTCTGACGGTTCAAAAAGCAGGCGGCGTATTCCCGCACGACATCCTGACCCGCACTGCTGTGCTCACCGCGGACCAGGACATGCCGGACGAAGCTCGCGCCAAACTCACCCTCGCCTTGGGCCGTTCCACGCTGGTCGGCCTAAACGAGAACAACCCCGGTCAACCCGGCCAGATTCAGGCCGGCATTGACCTACTGAAAAGCGCCATCCAGCAGCACAACAGCTGCGGCGGCAAGAAAGACCTGGAGCGCGCTGAGCGCCTCCTCAAGAAACACGCTGGCCCCGCCAGCTAAACGAGCGGTCCCCCGCAACCCCGGCGGCTCGGGGTTGATCAGCAGGTTAACTCCTTGGCCTCGCTGTGATACCCCGACCACCGCCGACTTATTCAAGGCCTGAGCATGAGCGGATTTGCAGACCAGTACCTGTGCACCTTCCGGCTGACACCTGCAGAGGCGGCACTACGTCAGGCAGCTGAGCGCTATGTGAGCGAGGCAGAAGCCTACGACCGAACGGTCTGTACCGGCCCTATCGGCAAGGACGGCATCCTACCGGCTACCCCGCGCGAGCGCGCCCAGATAAATCGAAACGCTAATTTCCTGCTGACAAGGATTGCCGGCGAGCATGCCCACCTGTTCAGCCGTAGTGAGCTGCTGCGCGAAATTGGCCGAGTAGATCGGCTGGGAGCGCCTGCATGAGCGGATTCATTGCGGGCGGCGACACCAGCGCCGCCTACCCGATCAGCAACGCGGACTTCTGGCCGGAGATCGACGGCCAGCAACTGCGCGCCGCCATGCGTATTGACTCCAGTGTCACCGACGACCGTCTCGAGGTGGCCACCGTCAATGCCATGATCGAGGCCAACCGCGAGCTCGCCACCTACCGCGCCGCCCGCCAGGCCGAAGGCCATGCCACCCTGGCCGAAGTGCCGGCCGAGCAGATCAAGGGCAAAAGCCAGCTGCTGCACCTCTACTGCCGCGTCATCTACTGCGGCGCCCTGGCCGAGCTGATCGAGCGCTACAACAGCTTCGACGCAACCAACAGCGGCGAGCAGAAGGTCACTGAGGAAGAGAGCAGCCCCGACCAACTGCGCCGCGACGCCCGCAAGGCCCTGCGCACCATCCTCGGCATCAGCCACGCCACCGTGGAGCTGCTCTGATGAACAAGCCGAAAGTCATCGACTGGAACGAAATTTCCCGCCTCGGTCTGCTGGAGCGAATCAACCGAGAAATCATGCACCCGCTGGGATACGCCGTTTGCCGTGAAGTCGAATCCGGCCGCTCTCCAGGTGCGCTCGTCTCCGAGGACGGCCCCTGGGTCTATCCCGACCAAGTCCAACAACAGGGGGGCGACTGATGGCCACCGTCATCGCCGCCCAAGGCGACACCGTCGACAGCCTCTGCTGGCACTACTACGGCCGCACTGCGGGCGTCACCGAGGCCGTTCTCGACGCCAACCCAGGCCTCGCCGACCTCGGCCCGATCATCCCCCACGGCACCACCGTCATCCTGCCGGACGCAGCCCCTCAACCCGAACAGCGCCAAGTGGTGAACCTATGGGACTGATCTACCTCGCCGTCTACAAAAGCAAAGGCAAGCTCTTCAGCCGCCGGCCATTCGTGCCGCTCGCCAACTCTCTTCCACAGGACGCAAGGAATGTCACAGATGCCTGATCGCCCCGAAACCTGGGCCATGCTGCTCGCCTGGATGGAGCAGCACCACCCACTCATATATGCCGCAGTGCTCTCGGCACTGCTTGCCTCGGCCCGCTTCATCTATTCCGGCGGCAGTCTACGCCGTGCCCTGGGCGAAGGCTTCATCTGCGGCCTCATCACCCTGGCAGTGAGCAACGGCCTGGCCCTGTTCGGCATCCCCGAACAGTTCGCGCCCTTCTTCGGCGGCGTGGTCGGTCTGCTCGGCGCCGACTTCGTGCGCTCCAGCCTCAAACGCATCGCTACCCGCAAGGCAGACCAGCTATGACCGAAGCCCTCAAGCACGGCGACAAAGGCCTCGCCGTCCGCCGCCTGCAGCAACAACTCAACGCGCACGGCGCCCAACTGGCCACCGATGGCGACTACGGCGACGAAACCGAAAAGGCCGTCCGCGCGTATCAAGCCAAGATCGGCCTGGTGGTCGACGGCAAGGCCGGCGAGAAGACCCTCGCCGCCCTGGCCGGCACCGACTGCAGCAAGCTGCTGCGCAATGCCACCCTCGCGGCAGCGGCTAAGCGCTTGGGCGTCGAGCTGGCCGCCATCTACGCCGTCAACGAGGTGGAGAGCGCCGGCTCCGGCTTCCTGGCCACCGGCAAGCCGAAGATCCTCTTCGAGCGCCACGTTATGCACCAACGCCTGGCCCTGCCGCGCGTCGAAGGTGACGACCAGGCCGCTCTGCGCCGCCACGCCGACGAGCTCGCCGCCCAGTATCCCGCCCTGGTCAACACCAAGCCCGGCGGCTACATCGGCGGCGCCGCGGAACACCAACGCCTGGCCCAGGCCCGCATGATCGACGCGCTCTGTGCCAACGAGTCGGCCAGCTGGGGCGCCTTCCAGATCATGGGCTACCACGCCGTGCGCCTGGGCTACGCCAGCGTCGACGAGTTCGTCCGGCTGATGAGCCAGGACGAGAACCAGCAGTTCGAGGCGTTCGTCCGCTTCATCGAGGCCGACCCGGCCCTGCTCAAGGCCCTCAAGGGCAAGAAGTGGGCAACCTTCGCCAAGGCCTACAACGGCCCGGCTTACGCCCGTAACCTCTACGACGTAAAGCTCGAACGCGCCTACGAGCAGCACGCCAACTGTGGCTGCAGCAAGGAGGCGGCATGAACAAGGTAAAGAGCCAAGCGGAGCGTTTCCCATACAGCGAACTAGTGCAGCGAATGACAAGCCTGTCGCCCACCGGGGGGTGCGGAGCTGTTCTTCTGCCGGCCGGAACGCCCATTGACCAGTGCCAAAAGTTGGCCGATGCCCTCAAGCACGTAATGCCTGTACCGCCACTCGTTATCTGTGGCGACCTTCAGGTCCTCGATGAGGCAGACATGAATGCTGCCGGCTGGTACCGCAAATGACCACCCTGCGCCAGGCCCTCTACGGCGGCGCCCTGCTCGGCGCCCTGGCCCTGCTGCTGTGGGGCACCTACCAGCGCAGCGAGGCAGAGCAGGGGCGCACCGCCCTGGTCCAGGAGAAGCTGACCACCGTTAACGCTCGCGTCGAACGCGACGCCACAACCATCGCCACCCTTCGCACCGCCCTCGCTGACGAACGTCAGGCCCAGACCTCGCTGCAACAAACTGGCCAGGACCTGCGCCGCGAACTGGACGTCCGCAAGCAACAGATCAAGGAGTTGAAACGTGAAAACGCCGAACTACGCGAGTGGGCTGCTGCTCAGTTGCCTGCTGCTGCTCGCCGCCTGCGGCAGCGCCCCGCCATCACCGGAGCAGACGCATATCGTGACTGGCTGTCCGGCCGTAACGCGCTGCACCCTGAGCGCGACTGATCCAGCCACCAACGGCGAGCTCCTCGACGACCAGGACATTACCGAGGCCGACTGGGCAGCCTGCGCCGCCAAGGTCGACATAGTCTACGAGTGCCAGCAGAAGGCAGCCAATCCATGAAAAAACCCAACAGCCTCCGCGAGCACCTGCTCACCGCCGTCGCAGGCCTCAAGAAAAACCCAGACCGGATGCTCATCTTCATCGACGCCGGCAGCGTCCGCTGCACGGCGGCTAAGGGCCTGTCCTTCGAGTACACCTACACTCTGCAGGTCCTGCTTACCGAATTCGCCGGCCACCCGGACAGCGTGTTCATTCCGGTGCTGGAGTGGCTGCGCCGCCAGCAGCCGGAGCTGCTCACCAACCTGGAGCGCGGAAAGGATGCCATCGCCTTCGAGGCCGACATCCTGGACGGCGGCAAGGTCGATATGTCCCTAAAGCTGCCACTCACCGAGCGCGTCATCGTCAAACGCCTGGACGATGGTAGCCTCGACATAAGCCACCCCGAAGAGCCGGACTTCGAGCTGTGACAGACAATCTCCACGCCCTGGAAGAGTGGGTCAGCCCGCTGCTCGCCAAGCTCTCCCCAGGCGAGCGCCGCAAACTTGGCAACAACATCGGCCGCGAGCTGCGCCGCAATCAGCAAAAGCGCATCGCCGTCCAGCGCAACCCGGACGGCACCCCCTACGCCGCACGCAAGCCCCGTCAACTGCGCGGCAAGGTCGGCCGCATCAAGCGCCAGATGTTCACCCGTTTGCGCCAGGCTAAGTACCTACGCCTGCAGAGCACCCCCAATACCATCGCCATCGCCTTCGCCGGGCGCGTCTCGCGCATCGCCCGCGTCCACCAGTACGGCCTGCGCGACCGCCCCGGGCGCGGCCAGGCCGACGTGCAGTACGACCGCCGTGAGCTGCTCGGCTTCACCGATGTCGACCTCGAAATGATCCGCGACCGCCTCTTGACCCACCTCACCGCCTGACCTCGCGCTGTAGCGCGCCCCGCTACAGCCCACGCCAAGTGCACCCCGCGCGCGCGAGCTGCAGCATCAACGGCATGAACCAACTCGCCGAACTTGCCCGCCTCATCGAAAACCTCGTCCGTCTCGGCACCATCGCCGAGGTCGACGTCGCCAAGCCCCGTGTCCGCGTGAAATCCGGCGAAATCACCACCATCTGGCTGCCCTGGTTGGCTCTGCGCGCAGGCACCTCTAAGGAATGGGACCCGCCCACCGTCGGCGAGCAAGTCGTCCTGCTGAGCCCATCCGGCGTGCTCGCCCAAGGAGTCGCCTTGGTCGGCCTCTTCAGTGATGCCAACCCGGCGAACGGCGACCGCGAGGGCCTGCATCGCCGTACCTATCCAGACGGCGCTGTTGTCGAGTACGACTTTGTTGCGCATGTGCTCCGCGCCACCCTGCCAGAAGGCGGCGTGACTGACCTGGTCAGCACCGGCGGCATCAACATCGAAGGCCCTATCAACCACACCGGTGACTACACCCAGACCGGTAACCAGCACGTCACCGGCACCGTCAACGTCAGCGAGGACGTCATCGCCGCCGACATCAGCCTGCGCAAACACCGCACCAAGGGCATCACCACAGGCACCGCCGTTTCGGAAGGGCCAACCCCATGATCGGCATGAGCGTCAAGACCGGGCGCACCCTCCGCGACCGCCAGCACTTGGCTCAATCCATCGCCGACATCGTCACCACGCCGCTCGGCAGCCGCGTCATGCGCCGGGAGTACGGCAGTCCGATGGCCGACCTCATGGACTGGCCGCTCAACAGCGCAACCCGCCTGCAGGCCTATGCCGCCATCACTATGGCCCTCATGCGCTGGGAGCCGCGCATCCGCCTCAGCCGCGTGCAACTCACACCCACCGACGTTCCGGGCGGCGCCGTGCTGGACATCGAGGGGACCGTAACCGACACCAATGAAGCGCTCAGCTTGCGCGTACCGCTGAGCCTGGGGGCCTCCACATGACCACCACCTTTACCCCTATCGACCTCAGTCGACTGCCAGCGCCCGTCGTAGTCGAGCAGATCGACTACGAGGCGATCCTCGCCGAGCGCAAGGCATACGCCGTCAGCCTGTGGCCGGCCGATCAGCAAGCCGAGGTGGCCGCCACCCTCGCTCTGGAATCCGAGCCGCTCACCAAGCTGCTCCAGGAGAGCGCCTATCGCGAAACGCTGCTCCGCCAGCGCGTCAACGAAGCGGCCCTTGCCGTGCTGCTGCCCTTCGCCCAGGGCGCGGACCTGGAGCAGATCGGCGCCCGCTTCAACGTCGCGCGCCTGGTCATCACCCCGGCGAACCCGTCCGCGGTGCCCCCGGTGGCGGCTGTTCTGGAGGACTATGAGAGCCTGCGCGAGCGCATCCAGATGGCCATGGAAGGTCTTAGCACCGCCGGCCCCCGCAACGCCTACATATTCCATGCCCGCAGCGCAGACGGTCGCGTCGCCGATGCTTCGGCGATCAGCCCGGCCCCGGCCGAGGTCGTCGTCACCGTACAGAGCGCCTTGGGCCACGGCACCGCGGCGGCCGATCTGCTCACCGTGGTCGCCGCCTACCTCAGCGACGAGGACCGCCGTCCAGTAGCCGACCGCCTCACCGTGCAGAGCGCACAGGTACTGCCCTACACCGTGGAGGCCGTGCTCTACCTAAACAGCTCCGGCCCCGAGTCCGAGCCGGTCCGCGCCTCCGCCGAGGCCCGCCTTGCTGCCTTGGTCAACTCTCGCCGCCGCCTTGGTCAGGAGGTCAACCGCTCCGCCCTGGATGCCGCCCTACACATCGAGGGCGTCAAGCGCGTTGAGCTGCCCGGCTGGTCTGACGTCGTCGCTAGCCTCACCCAGGCGCCTTACTGCACCGCCTACAGCGTCACGGTGGCCGAGTAATGGTCGCGTGCCTGCTACCTGGCAACGCCACCGAGCTGGAGCGCCTCTCCGCCCAGGCCTTGGCGCAGATCGAGCGCGTGCCTGTGCCGTTGCGCGATCTCTGGAATCCAGACGCCTGCCCCCTCGAGCTGCTGCCTTACTTGGCTTGGGCCTTCTCGGTCGACCGCTGGTCCCAGTCCTGGCCCGAGAGCGCGAAGCGCAACGCTATCAAAGCCGCCTACTTCATCCACTCCCGCAAGGGAACCATCGGCGCACTGCGCCGCGTGGTCGAACCGCTGGGCTACCTGATCGAGGTGCGCGAGTGGTGGGAGGAACTCCCGCTGGGCGTGCCTGGCACCTTCCGACTGCTGATAGGCGTGCTCGAAACCGGCATCACCGAGGCCATGTACCAGGAACTGTCCTGGCTGATCGACGACGCCAAGCCGCTCAGTCGCCACCTCATCGAGCTGGCTATCAGCCTCGAAAGCAAACTCACCGCCTACATAGGAGTCGCCGTTGTCGATGGCGATGAACTCGATGTTTACCCATGGCAGAACAGCGACATCGAAGTCGCCGTCCGCGCCTACGTGGGGGTGACCGACTCAATCAATGACGAAATGGACGTGTACCCATGGTCGACGTAAACACCCAGTTCGGAGGCTTCCTGACCACCCAGGGCGCCGCCAAGAAAACCAACTGCGACGCGCTCGGCGTGCCGTGGAAGCTAACCCACATGCTCCTAGGTGACGCCAACGGGGCGGACCCCGTGCCGGCCCCCGGCCAGACTCAACTGGTACACCAAGTTCACAGGGCGCCCCTCAACCAGCTCTACGCCTCGCCCACTGATCCGAACGTGCTGATCGCTGAGTTGGTCTTGCCGCCGGACGTCGGTGGCTGGTGGATTCGTGAGCTGGCCCTGGAGGACGAAGCCGGCGTGTTCTCCGCAGTAGCCAACTGTGCGCCGAGCTACAAACCATTGCTCGCCCAGAACTCCGGCCGCAACCAAGTAGTGCGGATGCACATCCTCACCAGTAGCACGGCCAACATTCAGTTGAAGATTGATCCATCAGTAGTCCTAGCAACTCGGGATTATGTGGACCGCTCGATTGGTGAAGTGCTGCCGGCGGATAAAGCGCCTGGTACTTATCATCGGGTTACGATCAATGCTCGGGGCATTGTAGTGTCGGGAAGCAATCCAACCACGCTCGACGGATTCGGCATTAAAAACGCTTACACCAAAGACCAGACCGATAGCCTGCTCGATCAGCGGGTTGCCGCAGACAGCATACTGGCGGCAGGTGTGGTGAATGGAGACCCAGGCGCGCCATATTTCAGGTTCAAGAAACCTGATGGCTCTGTGGGTCATATCATCAACCTGTCATTGTCATCTCATGGTCACACCTTCGATAGCTTGAGTGACAAGCCAACAACACGAGATGGCTATAACCTCCGCGATGTTTTTACAAAGACCGAAACACGAGCCGGTTTTGTTGCAGCCGGTTCGGAAAACCGCATTGCTCTTTCCTGGGCTGCGGAGGGGTTAAAAGCCGCTGTTGATGTTACTGACCTCGGTGCGTTATGGCTGACGTCGAACTTCAATCCTGACACGAAGGCAGACAAGTCCAATACCTACACCATTGGGCAAACAGATGTCCGTTTATCGCAGCGAGTTGTCAGCGATTGGATATCTCACGCAGGGTTGATTTCGGATAACCCGGACCTTCCTTACTTCCTGCAGACTTCGACCGGCGCTCTTTTGCAGCTTGCTCGCCGAGTGCATCGTCACGCATTTTCCGATCTGGATGGGCTTCCGCCTACCGCTGTTGGGCATGGGATCTACGACGTCTACTCCGTATCTCAGTCAGATGTAAAGTTCAATCAAAAGCTGACCCGCGATGCGATTAGCGTGGCTGGATTATGGGGCGGCGACATCAACCTTCCGTACTTCAGGAGGGCTTTTGATGAACAGCCGGTTTACTTCATCACCCAAACCACCCTGCCGAAAAACACCTGCCAAAAAGGTATTCCAGGCTGGTGGAAATGCGCCGATACCGGCCTGCTACGTCAGCGGGTTTCCATCTATATCGGTGATGTCTCGACGGCATGGGCGGGTGCGGTAACTTGGCCTGTTGCCTTTGCAGAGCAAGCTGACTCAGTGAAACTTTCGTTTCTTCATACCAATGGCTCGCCGGCAACCGTCTCATGTGCGTATGCCGACCTGACCCGTACAGGATGCAATTTGCGCGTAGATGAATGGGGGTTAAATCCGCAGTACGGGCTGACACTTATCGTAGAAGCGGAGGGTTATTAAGATGAGCGCGTATTTTCACTCAAAAAGCGTCGGGTTCTATACCGATGAGGTTCACGGTCCCCGGACTATCCAGGTAGCTGATCCCAAGTGGAAACAACCAGAAATCAAGGTTGCTGATCCCGATTGGGCTCCTGGTGACGATGATGAAGAAGGCGCAGAGGCTCCACTGATTAGCATCCCCGACCCTGACGCGGTTCCGCCTCTAATTGAAGTGCCGAACCCTAAATGCTCGCTGCCCCCTAAAGCCGAACTGCGGGACTTGCCCCAAGACAAGTACCTGGCGCTCCTAGTCGCACAGTCCCAAGGTAAAGTCATTCAGGCCAATTCAAAGGGAGAGCCTGTTGCTGTTGATCCACCGCCACCCAGTGACGTAGAGCTTGAGCGACGCGAGCGAATTTGGCGCGACTCAGCGCTGGCAAATACCGACGGTTTGGTTGTGCGCCATCGTGACGAGTTAGAGCTTCAACAGGCTACAACGCTCACAACTGAACAGTACCAGCAGTTGCAGCGTTATCGCTTGGACCTGCGAGTCTGGCCCCTCGCGGAACATTTTCCAGACAGACAATTCCGGCCAGTAATACCAGATTGGGTCGCTGCCAAGAACTTGTAAGCGTTGCGACTACAAGCCCGCGCGCTCGCCCAATCGGCGCGCGCGCGGCAGCCTGTGCACTTTCATTCCTTCACAGCGCAGGCAACCACCCATGGCCGGTTCAGACTATCTCCACGGCGTGCGGGTCATCGAACTCAACGACGGCACCCGCCCCATTCGCACCATCTCCACCGCAGTCATCGGCCTTTTTTGCACGACTGTCGCCGGCATCGGCAACAACGCCCGCTGATCTCCCCCATCTGAAACAAGACCCCCAAGCCAGGGCTTTTCCTTGCGCGTGCTGTAGCGCGCCCCGTTACACCGCCCGCTGCTCGCCCCGCTTGCGCGCGCGCGTCACTCTCAAGGCTCACTGAAACGGCATCACGCCCACCAGGAGCTGCCCAATGGCAACCGACTACCATCACGGCGTTCGCGTCCTCGAAATCAACGGGGGCGTACGTCCCATTCGCACTATTGCCACCGCCGTGGTGGGCATGGTCTGCACCGGCAGCGACGCCGATGCGGCTACCTTCCCACTCAACACCCCGGTTCTGCTCACAGACGTGCTCACCGCCTCCGGCAAAGCCGGCGAGTTGGGCACCCTGGCCCGTAGCCTGGACGCCATCGCTGATCAGGCCAGCCCCGTCACCGTCGTGGTGCGCGTGGCCGACGGCGAAGGCGCTGACGATGCCGCCAAGGAAGCGAACCAAACCACCAAGATCATCGGCGGCGTCACAGCCCAGGGTCAGTACACCGGCCTCAAGGCCCTGCTGGCGGCCGAAGTGCAGCTCGGCGTGCGTCCTCGCATCCTGGGTGTGCCGGGCCTGGACAACCTCGCCGTCACAACCGAACTGGCGGCCATTGCCGAGCAGATGCGTGCCTTCTCCTACGCCAGCGCCTGGGACTGCGAGAACGTCTCCGAAGCCATCGCCTATCGTGACGGCTTCGGCTCCCGCGAGCTCATGCTCATCTGGCCGGACTTCGTCAACTGGGACACCGCCACCAGTACCAATACCCCGGCCTCGGCCGTCGCTCGCGCCCTGGGCCTGCGCGCCAAGATAGACGAGCAAGTCGGCTGGCACAAAACCCTGTCCAACGTGCCGGTCAACGGTGTGTCGGGTCTGTCCAAGGACATCTTCTGGGACCTGCAGAACCCCGCCACCGACGCCGGCCTGCTCAACGCAGCCGAGGTCACCACCCTGATCCGTCGCGAAGGCTTCCGCTTCTGGGGCAACCGAACCACCAGCGCCGACCCGCTGTTCGCTTTCGAGAACTACACCCGCACCGCCCAGGTGCTGGCCGACACCATGGCCGAGGCCCACTTCTGGGCTGTGGACAAGCCCATGCACGCCAGCCTGGTCAAAGACATCATTGAAGGCGTGAACGCCAAGTTCCGCGAGCTGAGAACCGGCGGCTACCTCATCGACGGACAGTGCTGGTTCGACCCGGCTGCCAACGACGCCACCACTCTCAAGGCCGGCAAGCTGTTCCTCGACTACGACTACACCCCGGTCCCGCCGCTGGAAAACCTGCTGTTCCGCCAGCGCATCACCGACCGCTACCTCATGACCTTCGCCGAGAGCGTCAAGGCCTGATCCCATTCACCCGCGCGGCCCCGGCTGCGCTGTAGGAGCGCCATACCATGGCCCTAGCCAAGAAGCTCAAGCACTTCAACCTGTTCAACGACGGTAACGTCTACGGCGGCATCGCCAAGACCGTCACTCTGCCCAAGCTGGCCCGCAAGATGGAGGCCTATCGCGGCGGAGGCATGGACGGCCCGGTCAAGGTTGACCTCGGCTTCGGCGACGACGGCATCGTCCTCGCGTGGACCCTAGGCGGCTGGGACCTGCTCGCCCTGCGCCAGTTCGGCGCGGTTCGTGCCGATGGCGTTGCTCTGCGCTTCGCCGGCTCGGTCCAGCGCGAAGACGACGGCCGCACTAGCTCCGTGGAAATCTTCGTGCGCGGCCGGCATGAAGAGATCGACTTCGGTGAGTCCACCCCGGGCGAAGACACCGAGCACCAGATCAACACCACCTGCACCTACTACAGGCTCACCGTCGACAGCGAGGTCATCATCGAAATCGACCTCCTGAACCTCGTGTTCATCGTCGACGGCGAAGACCTGCTTGCCGCGCACCGCAAGAACATCGGCCTCTAATCCGCTAGTCGCCGGCGCCAATGCCGGCATTCCCCCTGAACCAAGGAGCACCACCTCATGCAGACCCCAGAAGCCAAGCACGACGACAGCACCACCGCTGCAGCGGCTGCACCGGCCCCAACCAAGAACCCCAACGAGGAAGTCATCGACCTCGACACCCCGATCATCCGCGGCGATCAGAAGATCGAGCAGGTAACACTGCGCAAGCCCATGAGCGGCGAACTGCGCGGCGTGACTCTGTCCGACCTAGCACAGATGGATGTGCTCGCCCTGCGCAAGGTACTCCCGCGCATCAGCACGCCCAGCCTCACCGACATCGAGGTCGGCCGCATGGACCCGGCGGACCTGTTCCAGTGCGGGCTGGCTGTTGCAAGTTTTTTGCTGCAGAAGTCGGCGAAGGAAGCTGTCCTCGTCGCGTAGAGGACGCCATGGCCGACCTGGCCATGGTCTTTCACTGGGGGCCGGCGGACTTGGACCCGTTGCCCCTGTCAGAACTGATGGAATGGCGCGAGCGGGCCAGAAGCCGCTGGGAGAAGAGCGATGGCCAATGATCTGAGAATGGAGGTGATCCTCCAGGCTATCGACCGCGCCACCCGCCCCATCCGTGCAGTGATGCAAGGAAGCGTCGGCCTCGGTCGTGCACTCAAGGAGTCCCGCGACCAGCTCAAGCAACTGCAGGCAACGCAGAATGATGTCAGCAGCTGGCAGCGCCTGCGCGCCATCAGCGCCAACACCGAAACCGCACTCCAGGGCGCGCGTGATCGAGTGAAGGAACTCGGCCGCCAGATGGCCGCCACCGGCGCGCCGACCAAGCAGATGACGGCGGACATGCAAGCCGCAATCCGCGCCGCCTCCAATCTCAAGAAACAGCACCAGGGACAGCAGGCCGAGCTGCAGGGGTTGCGCAACAAGCTCAGCGCCGCTGGGATCAGCACGCGCAATCTCGTGCAGGGCGAGCGCGAGCTCCGCGACCGCATCGCCAGTACCAATCAGCAGATCAGCGAGCAGACCCAGCGCATGCAGCGCTTGGCTGCCCAATCCAAACGCCTCGCCAACGCCCGCGCCCAGTATGACAAGTCACAGCAGCTTGCCGGCAGCATGGCCGCCGGCGGCGCCGCGGGGCTCGGTACTGCCTACGCTATCTCCAGGCCTCTCAAGGGCATCGTGGACGCATTCGCACCGGCCGAGAACGCCGCCACCCAACTCAAGGTGGCCATGATGGATAGCACTGGCCAGGTCCCGGCCGACTTCCAGAAGATCAGCGACTTGGCCACCGGCCTGGGCGACCGCCTGCCAGGTAGCACCGCCGACTTCCAGGACATGATGACCATGCTGCGCCGTCAGGGCATCAGCGCCCAATCGATCCTGGGCGGTACCGGCGAGGCAGCAGCCTACCTGGGCGTCCAGCTGCAGAAACCTGTGGCCGAGGCCGCCGAGTTCGCGGCCAAGATGCAGGACGCCACCCGAACCAGCGAAAAGGACATGATGGGCCTGATGGACACCATCCAGCGGGCCTTCTACCTGGGCGTCGACGACAACAACATGCTCCAGGGCTTCACCAAGCTCAGCCCGGTCATGGGCATCATCAAGAAGGAAGGCCTCGAGGCGGCCAACACCCTGGCACCGCTGCTGGTGATGATGGATCAGACCGGCATGGCCGGAGAGTCCGCAGGCAACGCCATACGCAAAGTGTTCCAGTCCGGAGTGGACGAGAAGCGCTTCACCAAAGCCAATGCCGCCCTCGCCGAAATGAAGGCCGGCTTCAACCTCGACTTCACCAACGGCAAGGGCGAGTTCGGCGGCATGGACCAGCTCTTCGCCCAATTGGAAAAACTTAAGAAGCTCACCAGTGTGCAACGCACAAGCGTGATGAAGGAGCTGTTTGGCGACGACTCCGAGACACTACAGGTGGTCAACACCCTGATGAACAAGGGGCTGGCCGGCTACCAGGAAGTCGCCGACAAGATGCGCGACCAAGCCGACCTGCAGACTCGCGTAAAAGAGCAGCTCGGCACCCTCACCAACACCATTGAGGCAGCAGAAGGCAGCTGGACCAACGCCATGAGCGAGATCGGCGCGACCATCGCGCCCGAGCTCAAGGAACTCATCAACGGTTTCGGCGAGCTCGCCGTCAGCGTCAAGAACTGGGTCAAGGAAAACCCCGGCCTCACGGCCGCCCTCGTCAAGACCGCGGGAGGCCTGGCCATGCTGCTGGCCATCGGCGGCGGCGTAACTTTGATGATGGCCAGCTTCCTCGGCCCCTTCGCCATGGCCCGCTACGCACTCACCTTCTTCGGCATTAAGAGCCTCGGCGCCGTCACCGCCCTGAAAGGCCTTGGTAGCGCCCTGCTGTGGGCCGGCAAGACCGTGCTCTTGCTCGGCCGCGCGCTGATGATGAATCCCATCGGCCTAGCCGTGATGGCCATCGCCACCGCCGCCTACCTGATCTACAAATATTGGGACCCCATCAAGGCCTATTTCCTGGGCCTGTGGGCAGAGGTGAAGGAAGGCTTCAACGGCGGCTTCGCCGGCATCGCCGCGCTGATCCTCAACTTCTCCCCGCTGGGCCTGTTCTATCGCGCTTTCGCCGGCGTGATGAACTACTTCGGCGTCGAGATGCCCGGCAAATTCAGCGAGTTCGGCACCATGCTCATGCAGGGCATGGTGCAAGGCATCACCAATGGCCTGGCCGCCGTGAAAGATGCCATCACAGGCGCCGCCGACAGCAGCATTACCTGGTTCAAGGAGAAGCTCGGCATCCACTCGCCGTCGCGCGTATTCGCCGAGTTGGGCGGCTACACCATGGCCGGACTCGAGCAGGGGCTGACAAACAACCAGCAAGGACCGCTGACTGCCGTTAACAACATGGGTAAGCAAATGGCCGCAACCGGCGCCATTGGCTTCGGGGCTGCCGGCGGCGCCATCGCCATGGACAACCGCCCTCCGCTGTCGGCCAACGCGGGCAGCGGCATCGTTGTCCAGGGCGACACCATCGAAATCAAAATCAGCGCCACCCCGGGCACCGACACTGACGGGCTGCGCAACATGCTCAACCAGCTGCTGGACGAACGCGAGCGCGCCAAAGCCGCCCGCATCCGCTCGCGCCTGGGCGACCAGGAGTAACACACCATGATGATGACCCTCGGCATGTTCGTTTTCGGACTGCCCACGCTCGCCTACCAGGAGCTCCAGCGCACCACCGAATGGCGCCACTCCTCCACCAGCCGCATCGGTACCAACCCTGCCAGCCAGTTCCTGGGCCGCGGCGAGGACACCATCACGCTACCCGGCACCCTGCTGCCCGGCCTGGTCGGCTCGCCCCTCAGCCTTGACGTGCTGCGCAAGATGGCCGACACCGGCAAGGCCTGGCCCCTAATCGGCGGCACCGGCCGCATCTACGGCACTTGGGTTATCACCTCGATCAGCGAGACTCAGCAGGTCTTTTTCGAGGACGGCACACCGCGCCGCTACGAGTTCACCATCAGCCTCAAGCGCATCGACGACGGGCGCATCGACATGCTCGGCAGTCTCATCGGCTCAGTCGGCGGCATCCTGCGCGGTGCCCTCGGGGGCCTGCTGTGAGCCTGCTGAACCAGGCCGGCGAGCTGCTCGGCCAAGCTACCCAGAAGTACCGCGAGCTCACCGCCTACCCGCGGCCCATCTGCAAGGTGGTGGTCAACGGCAACGACATCACCGCCCTGTTGCTCGGCGGGCAGCAGCCACGCCTGGTCAGCATCGAACTTACCGACAACCGCGGTCTGGAGGCCGATCAGCTCGACATCACCCTCAGCGACCACGACGGCCTGCTCGCCATCCCTCCTCGGGGCGCCACCGTGCGCCTCTGGCTGGGCTGGGATGACACCGGCCTTATCGACAAGGGCAGCTTCACCGTGGACGAAACCGAGCACAGCGGCGCACCGGACATACTCAGCATCCGCGCCCGCAGCGCGGACCTACGCGGCGGCCTCAAGGCCAAGAAAGAGCGCAGCTTCGACGCCACTACCCTGGGCACGGTCATCGGCGCCATCGCCACCGCTCAGGGCCTTACCCCCGTGGTCAGCGCTGTGCTCGCCGGCATCGAGTTGCTGCACCTGGACCAGGCCAATGAGTCAGACGCCAACCTGCTCAGCCGCCTCGGCCGAGAGCATGACGCCATCGCCACCGTGAAGGCCGACCGCCTGCTGTTCCTGCCCACCGGCAAGGCCACCACCGCCAGCGGCCTTGCCCTGCCCCACGTCACCCTCACCAGGGCAGACGGCGATCAGCACCGCTTCCTGCAGGCCGACCGCGACGCCTATACCGGCGTCAAGGCCTACTACTACGAGGTCAACAGCGCCGAGAAAAAAGAAGCTATCACCGGTGGCGGCGAGAACATCAAGGAGCTGCGCCACAGCTTCACCGACCAGGCCAGCGCCCTGCAGGCCGCCCGCGCCGAGTGGAACCGCCTGCAGCGCGGTACCGCCACGCTCAGCTATACCCTGGCCAGGGGCCGACCAGAGCTGATCCCAGACCAGACCTACAGCCTCACCGGTATCAAGGCCGAAATCGCTGCCATCATCTGGCTCGGCGGTAACCTGCGCCACAGCTTCACGCCCGACAGCCTCACGACATCCATGGAGCTGGAGTCGCAACTACCAGAGGGCGACGACCTGGCCAGCCTGGCCGACGACGACAGCGACTACACCGGCCTCGTAACCTGGTACCGCGACGAGAAGACCGGCCAGCAGCATAAGGTCACCGAGGGCGACCAAACCAAGCCCCGCCGGCTCACCCACCTTTACCAGAGCAAAGCAGCTGCCAAGCGTGCCCTAGATCGAGAGTGGAAGCGGATGCAGGAAAAACAAAAGACCCCGTAAAGGGGCCTTCTTGAATCAATCGGGTACTGATCGCGCGGCTAACGCCGAGAGCACCCGCCTCACCCAGGCTTGGTCGTGTTCACCAAGGCCACGGTAGAGCCGAATCATCATCCACTCATCTGGCATCAGAGCGTCAAGCTCAGGCGCCGACGCTACGTCAATCTCTTGTACCGCATCCGCAACAGCTACCTCGCAACTCATCGGCATACTCCGTTAATGGCAATGAACATTGACCATAACGACAGGTATGCCGCCGCTCGCACGGATAGGACCTTTGGCTACATAAGGTCACAAAAAAGCCCGACGCTAGGGCCGGGCTCCAGGTCGAGGCGTACCACTCAGCGCTTGCACAACGCCTGGGCGCGCTCCACCAGAGGGCTGACATCCATCGGGATTCCTGGGACTTCTGGGTTAGGTTTGGTCAGCGCCGCGCCATCCAGCCAGCCTTTCTCTGCAGCAGCTGTGCGAGCGCTGCCGTTCAGCGCGTACAGCTTGCCGTCCACCTTCGCCAGTGCTGCCGGCGGTGAGCCTTCGCACAGCAACTCAGCCGCCGGCACCGTCAGCGGCCAGGCCGCGCCGAAGTCCGCCTCGGTCACCGCCTGGCCCTTCGTCGAGGGGGTCATCAAGCCCCATATCCACCAGAAGGCCAGGGCGAACAACCCCAGGTAGATCAGCCCGCCGATCCGCGCGCCCTTGAAGGCAGCCGAGTTGTGCGCGCCGCACTGGGGGCATGCCTTAGCATCGGTGGAAATCTGCGCTGAGCAGTCTTTACAGGCAGTTAGGGTCATTGCGTCACTCCTTGAGCGGTAGGGAATCAAAGGCAGCGCCTCCGCGCTTGCCGGTCAGTATGTACTGGACGGAAATGTCCGTGCGCAGGGCGATAGCCTGCAGATAGCGGATAGGGATGGTGGAGGTACCCTTCTCGTAGCGCTTCTGGATATTGACGGGCTTGCCGGCCAGGTGGCCGAGCTCGTGAACCTCTAACCCAATGCGCTCGCGCTCTTCCTGCAGGCGAGCGCCGAAGTCGGGGTCTTCATCCAAGTGCAGGGGCATCGCAGCGCCTCGCTAGTAATCGAGGGTCGCGGCCAGCGCGGATGCCGTCCGCACCAGGTTGGCCTGCTCGCCCTCGGGCAGTTGCCGAAAGTGACCCAGCAACGCGGCTTCCCGGGCGCTGATGCTGCCAGCGGATTTCGGGACGCGCTCACCGGTGACGACATAAAGGACGTCTAGGCCAACACCTGCTACGGCTGCCAGATACGCCGCATCAGGGCTCCGCTCGCCTTTCTCGTAGTTGTACTGAGAGTTTTTTGAGGCGCCAGCCAGCGCCGCGAAATCAGTTTGGCTCAGGCCTAGCCGCTCGCGCTCTTCTTTCAGGCGTTCCCCAATTCCCACAAACGTCTCCATTGGCAGTTGACATTCCCACAATTGAGGGAAATACTTCGCCCGTCATCACACGAAATCACACGAAACGAGACTATGCCGAACGGATACCCCACCGAGCAAGCGCTAGAAAAGGCACGGACCCTGATCAGCAAGCAGGGACTCAGTGCCAAGGAATGGGCTGAGGAAAACAGCCTGTCCCCCTCCACCGTCTACGCCGTGCTCAATGGCCAGAAGAAGTGTCTGCGCGGAGAGTCTCATCGCGCCGCCGTCCTGCTCGGCATCAAGGAGGGCACGGTCGCACAGTAGTGCGGCCGGCTCAGGGGGGAAACGAGAACATGAAACGCCCGATTCTTGATAGCCGCCGCAAGGCCGTAATGTCCGCCGTCGCCGCCTTTCCTGGTGGCCGTGAGTGCGCTGCCGCCCACTTGGGGCTGGACCTCAAACAGTTCGATAACAAGCTGTACGAGAACACCGGCCACCGGCCGCTGACCGACGAGCAGGTCCGCCAGTTAGAGCGCGTCGCCGGCACCAGCTTCCTACCCGACTACCTGTCAGGCCTCTACGGCGGCGTTTTCGTCCCCATGCCGGAGGACACCCCGCTCGACAACCTGGACCTCTACCAGCGCTCCCTGGTCACCGACGTAGCCGAGGGCCGGGTCGACCAGATCATTGCCAAGGCATTGGCCGATGGCCGCCTAGAAGAGGCCGAGCTCGCCGACATCATCGCTGCCCACCGTGCGCACATTGCCGCCAGGCATGCCGAGGTGGGGGCCGTTATCACGTTGCACCGGAAAATCCCGGGCAATCAGGAACAGTAGTAGGCGCACGAAGCGTCGCATTTTTCGGCTTCGGCCAATGCCGCACTCGCGGCGGGGAGAGTTCATGAGCACCAATCACGGCGGCGGTTACAAATGTCTGTGCCCGGCATGCGGCAGCCGGATGCGTATCCGCAATTCGGAAGAGCAAACACCCATCTTCAAGACCATGTATGGCGAGTGCACCAACCTGGGATGCGGCGCCACCTATGGCGGCTCCCTGTCGTGGGAGTACGAACTAACCACCTCGGGCCTGGACCGCCCCCGGGTTCGTCTCCCGGTTGCCCCCTCGGTAAAGCGCATGCAAGCCATCCGTGACAGCGCTGAGAAAACCAACCAACTCGACATGCTCGCGATCCTGGAGGCCTAAGCCATGGAACTCGCCCAGCCCACAGCCACGCAACTAAACGACTACCGCACCGGCATGCAGCGCAACGCCGCTGCCTTCATCGAGCGCCACCAGCAGGAACACCTGCACGACGACAGTCTGTTCGACCGCGCCGTCAACCACCTGGTCGACGTGTGGGACGTGCCCGTGTTCATGGCCGACCGCCTCGTCCACCTGGCCATGACCGAGCGTTTGCCCAAGGGCCGCCGCTGGATCGGCATAGACATGGCCAGCGGCCCGGACTTTTGCGTTTTCCACGACCGCCGCGCCAACAAGATCGTTCAGGTGCCGAGCTCAAACAGGCTGCATAGCTTCCTGCAAGACCTGGCCAACCCGGCCCCACGCTAACCCACAAACACCCTGCCCCACTCCCGTGGGTTTGGGGAAGTTGCATCCGTAATCCGAGGACGCGCCATGCAAAACGCCGTTGCGATCCAGCTGGACCTGCCCAAACCCTGGGCTGAAGCGCTGCTCAGCAGCCTGCGCGCCGAGCTGCGCCGGAGCATGACCGAGCACTGGTATGACGACCGCTACCGCACCGTGCCGGCTGGCCTGCGCAGCAACCGCATCCTCGACGACTACCCGGCCCTCGCCGGCCACAAACGCACCATCGGCGCGCTGCAAGCCGCCCTTGCCGCCAACCATTAAGGCAGTTCCATGACGATGCAAGAGAAACTCAGGGGCGAGGTGCTCCGCCGTATCGAGTCCGACTTCGGCCTCAAGCATATGGCTGGCACCAACTACATGCGCAAAGGCAAATGCCCATCGCACAAGTGCGGAAAAAACACCCTATACACCTTCCACGACTCGCCCTGGATGCTGATCTGCGGCCGGCCAGAAGCGTGCAACCACCGTGTCCATGTCAAGGACCTTTATAGCGACCTGTTCAACGACTGGAGCGAGCAGGCGCCGGCCACCGCCGATGAACCAACCGCCACCGCACGCGCCTACCTTCAGTTTGCCCGGGGCTTCCGCCTTGAGCTCATTGACGGCTGGTTCACCCAGGAAAACTACTGGAGCCGCGACATCGGCGCCGGCAGCGCCACCGTGCGCTTCGCCCTGGACAAGGGCGGCTATTGGGAAAGGCTGATCGACCGCCCCGAGCGCTTCGGCAAACAGAAAGCCCGTTTCAAACCGGGCGAGAGCTACAAGGGCGTTTGGTGGTGCCCGCCTTCGCTCACCCTGGTCGACGTCGACGAGCTATTCATTGTTGAGGGCATCTTCGACGCCATCGCCCTGCTGCACCAGGGCATCCCCGCCGTCTCTATGATGAGCAGTGCCCCTTTCCCCGAGGAATCAATCCGCGCCCTCAAGAAGGCCTGCCAGGAAGCGGACAAGCGCCTGCCGCACCTGGTCTGGGCGCTGGACAACGAGCCGGTGGCTAAGGCCAACATGCGCCGCTGGGCCAAGGAGGCCCGCGCCCTGGGCTTCAAGTGCGACGCCGCTGTTATCCCGCAGCGCGGCGCCAAGAAGGCCGACTGGAATGACCTGCATCAGCGCTGGGCCTTCATCGAGGGCGACGACGAGCGCGCCAAGCGCATCGAGCAAGACCTCGACGAGGCCCGCCACCAAGGCGCCCTGCTGCTGGCCGACTCGGCCGAGGAAAAGGGCCTGCTCATGTACGAGTGGGACGAGCGCAAGGAATTCCACTTTACGTACCGCTCCCGCCTGTATTGGTTCCACCTGGACCTGGAGAAGTACGAGCGCGCCGCCCGCGAGCTGGAAGGCTCTGATCGCCAGGAAGATCAGTTGCTCAGCGACAAGCAACGTCGGGACAAGGCCCTGCGTCAAAGTACCTCCGTGGTGCGCATCGCTAATTGCGCTTTCCAGGCGCTGTACTACATGCGCAACGACGTGACCCAAGAGGCCTGGTACTACTTCCGCGTGGATCGACCAGACACCCGAGCAATCAAGACAACCTTCACCGCTTCGCAGATAACTGCCGCACCAGAGTTCAAAAAACGCCTGCTCAACGAGTGCAACGGGGCTATGTTCACCGGCACTCCGCAGCAGTTGGAGCGCATGCTCGGCTTCCAGCTCGACAACCTCAAGACCGTCAACACCATCGACTGGATCGGCTACACCCGCGAACACGGTGTCTACGTGTTCAACGACCTGGCCATCGCCGGCGGCAAGGTGCACAAGCTCAACGTAGAGGACTTCTTCGACGTAGGGTCCCTGAGCATCAAATCGCAGAGCCTGTCCCCTATCCTGCACATCAACGCCGACCTGGCCGACTACGACGAAGAGTGGTTCGAGCTGTTCTGGCGGTGCTTTGGCGTGCGCGGCGTGATCGTGCTTACCTGGTGGTTGGGCGCCCTGTATGCCGAGCAAATCCGCCAGTTGCACAAGTCCTACCTGTTTCTGGAGCTGATCGGCGAAGCCGGCTCCGGCAAGACCACGCTGGTGGAGCTGCTCTGGAAACTCACCGGCCGCATCGAATACGAGGGCTTCGACCCGTCCAAGGCCACCCCAGCCAGCCGCGCGCGGAACTTCGCCCAGGTCGGCAACCTGCCGGTCGTGCTGATCGAGTCCGAGCGCGAACAGAAGGAAGGCGCCCCGGTGAAGCACTTCGACTGGGACGAGCTCAAGACCGCCTACAACGGCCGCAGCGTGCGGTCCACCGGTGTGAAGAACAACGGTAACGACACCCGCGAACCACCGTTCCGTGGCGCTCTGCTGATCGCGCAGAACAACGCCGTCAACGCCTCCGAGCCGATCCTCCAGCGCCTGGGCCATGTGCATCTGACCCGCGAGCACCAGACACCGGAAACCAAGCTCTTCGCCGAGCGCCTGGAACGCATGCCGGTGGAGCAGCTCAGCGGCTTCATCATCAAGGCGCTGCAGCCCGAGGCTAAGGTCCTCAAGCTGCTGGACGAGCGCACCTCCAGCTACGAGCAGCAGCTCCTGGCGCTGCCGGGCATCCGCACTGTGCGTATCGCCAAGAACCACGCACAACTGCGCAGCCTGGTGGACGCCCTGCAGCTGGTCGTACCGCTTAGCGACGAACGTGCCGCCCTGGTGCATGCCGAGGTGGAACGCATGGCCCAGGAACGTCAGGAGGCCATCAACGCCGACCACCCACTCGTGCGTGAGTTCTGGGACATGGTCGAGTTCCTCAACGGCCCTCTGGCCGAGCCCGGCGGCAAGCTGAACCACTCCCGCAAGTCGGCCTTCTTCGCCGTCAACCTCAACGAGTTCGTCGAGACGGCGGCCAACAAGCGCCAGCAACTGCCGAACCTGAGCGAGCTAAAGCGCGTGCTCAAGACCAGCAAGTCACCCAAGTTCCTGGAAACCAACAAACCGATCAACTCAGTCATCGCCGTCGACACCCACGGCGCGGCAAGGACGGTTCGCTGCTGGCTGTTCCAGCTCGTATAACCCCGCCGGCGCGGCAACGCCGGCATCAACCCCAAGGAGAAGCACCATGCAAGACGACAACGACCACTTCTACAGCAACCGCGGCGACACGCTGCTCACCCTGGTCATTAGCGGCCTGACCTTGCTGGCCCTCGCGCTGGCCGGCTACTACGCCCCGTCCCTGCTGGCCGTGGCCCTGCACTAACCCCAACGCCCGGACGCGGCAACGTCCGGGCAACCAACCCAAGGAGAAGCACCATGCAACTGAACGTAGAACGCGGCGCACCCGCCACCGGCAAGACCATCCGCCTGCGCCAGATCGCCAAGGCCGACGGGCAAAGCGAGCAAGAGATTCTGGTAGGCCGCCACTGCACGCCGGACGCATTGGCGCACTCGGTAAGGTGGCTCGCGGGCCAAGGCGCCAATGTCATCTGCATCGACGAATGCAGCGAAGAACAGATTGCGCTTTTGCAGGGTCTGCAGCGCCGCCTGCCGGGCAACCTGACCATCCACGCCGTCGTGGCTAACTGAGGGGACAACCATGTCGAACTACTTCTACAAGTCCGAAGCCCCAGAGGTGGTGGCCATCGTCCGGGAGTTCTACCAGGCGAAAGACCTGCTGAATGAGCAGTTGGCCAAGCTGGGCGAGCTGTTCGGCGGTGCTATCGCCCCGATGCGCGACATCACTTCGCTCTTCGCCGGCGGCGTGAAGCTGTCCGCCAGCCGCGATCTGGACGTCCACTGGTGCCGTCCTGACGACTACGGCTACCGCAGCCTCCGCCAACAGGCAGTACCACCCAAGGGCATCACCAAGGAGCAGCGTGCAGCTATTCGAGCCGAGCACGAGCGCCTGCGCGAGTTATGGAAGGAACACTGCCCGCCTCGCCTGAACACCCATGGCTACTGGGACAGGCTGAATGTGAACACCGGCAACCTGATGCTCGGCGGAGGTATCAAGTTTGAGCACCAGGAAATGGCCTATTTCTGCCTCGGTTTCGATATCAACCAGGCCCAGCACGAAGCCAACGTCGCAGCCGGCAAACCAACGGCCGGCTGGATCACCGGCGCTGTGGAGATTCTGCCAAGCGAATACGAGGCCGCCCGCGTGGCCAAGTTGGGAGAGCGCGCATGAGCACCGCACAAGACCGTATCCGGGATGACCTGAACCGCTTAGCGGTGGAAGAGGCAGAACGCCCATACGTCCGCATCGCCGGCGTTGAAGCCCTCCAGCGACTGCTGCCAGTAGCCCAACGCTGCACCGGGCAGAGCCGCATCGTCGGACGCTTCTTGCTGGGCCTCTACAACGGCAGCGCATTCCCCTTTTCGCTTACCGATCTGCGCGGGCTCGACAGTGCCCTCTGGGACGACTGCCTCGCCGTACTCCGCCTGGACCGGCGGCCGGAGCAGGAAGTGCACCAGTACATCGAGAACGGCGACGAAATTTGGTCGCACCTGAAACGCGCCTGGGGCTAAGCCTCGAAACAAGAGGGCCCCGCCGAGCGGCAACTTGGTAGGGCCTATCCCCAAGGAGAAGCACCATGCACCACTTTCAACAACACCACCGCTGGCCGCTACTCGCCATGGTCGCCGCACTGGCGGGGGTGACCGCCACGTCGGTGGCTCTGGCCATCGCAGCGCTGATCGACAACACCCTGCTCGCCGTTCTGTTCGCCTCGGCCGCGGTTGTCCTGGACCTGTTCAAGTATGTCGCCTGGCCGCTGGCCCTCGGCCTGCTGGTCGTTCGTCGAACCCTTTGCGCGCTGCTGATGATGGCCTGCGCGCTGGCCCTGGGCGCCGTCTCCGGCTGGGCCACTTACGACCGGCTCATGTCCTCGATCATCAACAGCCGCGCCGAGCACCAGGCCCACCAGGAACAACGCCAGATAGACCTGGTGGAGCAGCGCGACGCAGACGCCGCCCGCATCGGGCAGCTCGACAGCGATACGGCCGCCGTCCACCAGCAGGCCAACGCACTGCGCGAGCGAGGCATGGTCACCCGGGCCCTGGAGCTGGAGACAGCCGCCATGGCACGCATCGACGCAGAACGGGAGCGCGCTCAGGTGCGTCGGGACCAGGCGTCGCAAGAGCTCACTGCCCTACTGGCCCTACCAGCCAAGGCCGCTGGCCTGCCGCTTGAACTGGCCACCCTGCTCTGCCTCGGCTTCGCCACTGCGCTGGAGATTGTGCCGGCCCTGATCCTTTCCGCCCTACGTCCAGCACCCGCGCAAGAACGCGCCCCGGTACCAGTAGCAGCGGAACAGGAACGGACCGAGGAACAGCAACAGGAACGCCAGAAAACGGAGCAGGTACCAACAGCCAGCGAAGGGCTGCCGACCGATTTGCTGCAGCTCATAGCCAGTACGGAAAGAGGAACGAAGGTGGCAGTACGTCAGGTCGCCAAGGGTCTGCGGATAGGCAGCGACAGAGCCACCAGGCTGATGCAGAAGGCAGCCGAAGCCGGCCTGCTGAGTAAGACCGCCGCCGGTTACGTGGCGGCATAAAAGATGGCCCCGGAGGGCGGCAACCCTCCGAGACCGACCAACCCCAAGGAGAAGCACCATGCAAGTGAACCCCCAAGAAGTCAGCGCCGATAAGGCTACCACGGCAGCCGCCGACCTGCGTCTTGTGTCAGTTGAACAACTGCAGAAGATCCACCGCGAGCTCGACGCCTGCCAAAAAGTCATCTGGCTGGCCGGCTGTCGCCCGCGCGTGCCCAACGGCTTCGACCCGGCCTACGTCACCGGCGCCCAGGAGCAGCTCAAGCTGATCGAGGAATTACTCCAGCAGCCCGAGGACTGGCCGATGCTGGTGGTCCCTCAGCCTAATGCGCAGCATGCGCCGACTGACGCCAAGCGAGACCCAGCACCGATCACTTGCGAGCAGATTCAAGAGCAAATGACTGGTGGTAGGTGTCCGACTGCCGGCTCGTTGGGCGAGTGTGCGGCTATGTGGCGCAGCGACAACTGCTGGACGGCCGCACTCTATATCTGGGACGCCAATTTCAACGATTCCACCGCCGTGGCCAAGTGGTTCCACACGCTGGGGGCCGTCGACGTGTTCATCAGCCACACCCTGTACGACACCAATAACGGCGACCGTAACGGCGAGGTGCCGGAGGGCGGTGCCCGCCAATGGCTCGTCGAGTTCTCGACCAAGGAGGTGCCCCATGCGTGAGCGCCCAGCCATGGCCAGCCACCGCCTGGACCTGCCCAGCATCTGCGACATCTGCGGCAAGGCTCGATCCACCCGCAAGCACGCCGCCTGCAGCCGCACCCGCCAACAACTCAAGCGCGAAGAGTGGGCCAGCTACATGGACAACATCGCCGCCAAGAAAGCCCAGGGAGGCAGCCGCCATGCAAACTGATAACACCTCGCCCATCACCATCAGCGTCCGCCAGAGCACCGGCACCTATATCGCCAAAGCCAATGGCCACAAGGCAACCGCAAGCTGCACCACCGGCCCGATCCAGGCGGCCGAGTCGCTGGCACGCAAGATCGGGTTGGCCCCCAGCATGATCCAGGAGCAGCAACGTGACGGACTCGGCTACGGCTGCTCACGCTTCACACACCCCGGCGAGCTGGCCACCAACACCAGCGACAGTGCGCACTGCACAAACTGCGGCATCTGCCACACACGCACCGAAACCTGCATCGAGGCCAAGGCCCGCTTCGGAGGTGCAGCATGAAAGCACTGAGCATCCGTCAGCCTTGGGCCTGGCTGATCGTCAACGGTCACAAGGACATCGAAAACCGTAGCTGGCTGACCCGCTTCCGCGGAACGGTGCTGATCCACGCCGCCAAGGGCATGACCAGCGCCGAATACAACGACGCCTACTTCTTCGCCCTCGACCAGGGCATCACCATCCCGCACTTCAACGACCTGGAGCGCGGCGGCATCGTCGGCCAGGCCACAGTCACCGGCTGCTGCGACGACTGCCTGTCGCCCTGGTTCTTCGGCAAGTTCGGCTTCGGGCTGGCCGACGCCAAGCCCCTGCCGTTTCTCCCATACAAGGGCCAACTGGGCTTCTTCGATATCGACTATCAGGAGGTGGCCCATGGCTGAACCGTGCGACTGCCTGAACCAGTGCGGCGATGACGAGCGCGTCGTCCAGTATCTGGTTGAACCATGCGAGTGGCGGATGAACCGGGCTCTTCGAGAGAAGGCGCGGCTAGAGGCTGAAGTTTCTCTGCATGAAGACGCCGCCAAGTGGCGAGCTTTCTGCGCCGACATGGAGGTGGCCAATGTCTGACCTCTTCTACCTGCAGGACAGCCGCAGCAACGTCGGCAGCCGGGCGATGTTCTGGCGCGAGGGCGGCGGCTACACCTCGAACCTGGACGAGGCCGAGCAGTTCAAACGCGAGTCCGCAGTCAAGCAGTACGAGTGCCGCGAAACCGACCTACCCTGGCCGGTGGAGTACGTCCGCACCCGGGCACAGGTCGGCGTCGATCATCAGTACCTGGACGTGCCAGCGGAACAGGCGCTGGCCGCTGCGCCGGCGGACGACCGCATCTACGTCGCCTACAAACAGGCATGGGACGGCAACTGCCTGATCTGGATGGCGCTGGGCATTGGCCCCACGTCCAACCTGACGGACGCCAGCACCTGGAGCCTGGAGCATGCGGCGGGCTTCACCGGGCGCGGCTATTTGCCATGGCCGAAAGGCTACATCGACCAGCACAGCCGGCCGGTTGTGCTGGCCTCCATGCTCGACCACAAGCAAGCACTGCGCTCGGTCGGCCTCAAGCTGCCCAAGCTTAAGCGCCCGCGCTCCCAGCGCTACAGCGACCGACTCAACTGCGACGGCTGCGGCCGCTTCCTCAGTGACCGCCAACGCTTCGAGGATTGCCCCAACTGCGGCGCGAGGAATGCGCCATGAGCCGCCGTCTGATGGTCCAGGGCGGCCGCCGCTGTGGTCGCTTTAAACGCCTGCTGCCGCTGCTCCAGTACGCCCAGGGCAACGGCTGGTCAGTCCTTTACACCAACGGCGGACACCTGCGCTTTACCAAGCCTGAGCGGCCAATCATCCACACCAGCAGTACGCCGAGCGATTGGCGTGCTGTCCACAACGCCTTGGCCCTCCTGGCCAGAGCCGACCGGATGACTGTGGTGGAGCTTTCGCATGGGGTGGCCATCTACCATGGCTGACCAGGACGAACGCCAGCACATGCTGGAATGCGAGGCTAGGTACTGGCTCCGGCGTGGGAACACCACGCCGGAGAAGGTGGCCGAGCTGAAAGAAACCCACCTCAAGAAGCGCGGCGAGCAGGCCGTCACCCGGCTGATCGAGGAAATGCGCAACCAGTGGCGTCGCCGCCACGAATGGCTAGGGAGGGAGCATGGGTAACGACGTGCGGCGAGAAGGCCGGAGCTACGATTCTCGGCGGTGGCCACAGGCCGTCGGCAGTACACTGGAGGCCCAGCCATGAGCGAAGTCTCCCGTGTGCTGACATTCGACGACCTCAAGCGCATTACCGGATATGCCCGACGGGCAGACGTGGAGCGGACCCTGCACGAGCAGGGCATCCGCATTTTCCGGGGCCGCACCGGTCCCTGGACCACCGTGGAGCTGATCAACCAGGCCGGCGGCCTGAAAGCCGGTAACCAGGAACAATACGGCGTCGAGATTCTATGAGGCGATCCAGGAAGCACAATCCCAACATCCCCCCGCACATTGACCAGGCCGCCATTCCGGCGGCCGTTTTTTTTGATCATCGTTGGGAGGGCACCTGGTACACCTCCTGGCGAGACGAAGGCGGCAACCGCAAGCGCATGAACATTGCCGGCCGCACCGCCACCCTCAGTGACCTGCACCGGATCATGGAGGAAAGAAAGGGGGTCGACCGGGAAAGCCTCTATCACCTGTGCAAGGAGTTTCACGCAAGCGCTCAATGCAAGAGGCTCGCAAAGAAAACCCGCGACGATTATGAGTACTCCCGCGACGTGCTGCTGGCTATCCCGACCAAACTGCAGAAGCCACTCGGCGAACTTTCAGTGCGCAAGTTTACCTCTGCTCTAGTGCAACGCCTGGTCGACCAGATCGCCGACGAGGGGACGCCGTCCAAGGCAGCGCATGTCCTTCGATACTTGAGACGAGTCATGCAGTGGGGCCGCAACCGCGGCTACCTGGAAATCAATGTTGCACTGGGCATCGAAGCGCCGGCCGAGCGCAAGCAGCGCCGCCTGCCGAACCCAAAGGTCATGGGGGAACTGATCACAAGGGCGCACGCAATGGGGCAGCTCACGCGAGGGCAGCCGGGGGCATGCCCGGCCTACCTGGGCTACGTGATGGAGCTGGCCTACCTGTGCCGCCTGCGCGGCATCGAGACAGTCACCCTCACCGATGCGAATGAGCTGGAAGACGGAGTCCAGACGAACAGGCGCAAGGGCAGCCGTGACAACGTGGTGTGCTGGACGCCTCGGCTCAGGGCTGCCTGGGAAGGAGCCAAAGCGTACAGGCGCCGCGTTTGGGTCAGTCAGTCCTACCCTATTCCAGCCGCAGCAGAGCGTCGCTTCATTATCGTGGCGGCACACGGCGGGCAGCTGCAGAAGAGCAGTCTGGACAGCACCTGGCAGCGCTTCATCACCAGAGCGATCAAGGAGGGCGTCCTGAGCGAGGAGCAGCGCTTCGCGTTGCACGACCTCAAGCGTCGCGGTATCACCGACACACCTGGCGACCGCAAGCAGAAGCAAGACGCCAGCGGCCACCGCGACGAAGCCATGCTCGATATCTACGACTTCAGCCTTCCCCGCGTATCCCCTTCCGCCGACTGATTCCCGCGTACCAACACGGCCAGAGACTGCATGGTTTCTGGCTTTCCGCGAGCCCATCACGTACCAGAGAATGGCGTAACCTATTGATTTACATGCTGTGAGCATGGTTCTTGTAATCAGTAGGTCCCGGGTTCGACTCCTGGTGCCGGCACCATACAAGGTTCCAGAGAAGGCTTTCAAAATCTCTAGAACCCCCGAAAAACCCGCCTTCTGGCGGGTTTTTTCGTTTTGGCGTTCCATCGGTTTCCGTCAGAAACTGGTGGATTCCAACCGTTTTAAGGGTAGAGTTTGGGATACAGGTCACTTCGATAAAAGGGAGTACCCTTATGTCGCGCACCACAGCTCCGCTCTCCGACGCAGCTTGCCGCTTGGCAAAACCTACAGACCGCGCCTACAAGCTTTTCGACGGCGATGGCCTCTACCTCCTAGTCCAACCTAATGGCCGTAAAGGCTGGCGGCTCCGTTACGTCAAACCCGACGGACGGGAAGGACTGACCTCGTTCGGCAACTACCCCGTCATTGGCCTCGCCGATGCGCGTCGCAAGCGCTTGGAGGTCAAGCGAATGCTGGCGGATGGCATTGATCCCATAGAGACCAAGCACCAAGCCAAGGCGGAAGCCGTGATCAAAGGCAGAACCTTTGAAAGCGTTGCGCTGGACTGGCACACGGAAATGTCGGCCAAGTGGGCACCAGGCCATTCCAAGACAGTGATGAGCCGCCTCAAAACCCACGTATTCCCGCTGATCGGCGCAAGCGCCATTGTTGATCTCGACACCCATGACCTTATGCAGCCCTTGGAAGCGATCAAGAAGCGCGGAACGATCGACGTTGCTTTAAGGGTACAAAACTACCTGCAGAGCATCATGCGCGAGGCAAAGCGCCTCCGGCTTATCACCATAAACCCTGCTTACGACCTCGAAGGCTCGATCAAGGCCCCGCGGGTGATCCATCGCCCCGCTCTACCCTTATCGCGACTGCCGGAACTGCAGGAGCGGATCGACACCTATAAAGGCCGGGCACTTACCCGTCTGACGGTGATGCTGTCACTGCATGTGTTTGTACGATCCAGCGAACTGCGTTTCGCACGCTGGAGCGAGTTCGACCTCAAGCGCGGCACCTGGGAGATACCGGACACTCGACCCGCGTTGGAGGGAGTACCCTTTTCAACAAGGGGTACGAAGATGGCTGGGGATATCCATTTAGTACCCTTATCGCCGCAAGCAGTGGCGCTACTCGAAAAAATCCATGCACTCACAGGCAAATTCGCATTGGTCTTCGCAGGGGATGCCAAACCCTGGAAGCCCATGTCCGAAAATACCGTGAACAACGCGCTTCGGACGATGGGATACGACACCAAAACCGATATCTGCGGGCATGGGTTTCGTTCGATGGCCTGCAGCGCACTGATCGAGTCAGGATTGTGGTCGGAGACAGCCATTGAACGGCAGATGAGCCACAAGGAGCGCAACAACGTCCGTGCCGCTTACATCCACAAGGCCGAGTTTATTGAGGAGCGCAGGCTGATCATGAACTGGTGGAGCCGGTACCTGGAGGCCAATGGGCAGGAGCATGTCACTCCACACGAATTCGCGAACCAGACAGGAGCGAACGTCACTCGCCTAAAAGCAAAACGTGGCGCAACTGAGTAAGCGCTCGGTCTTCATATCTCAGCGATCCGCTTGTCCACGCGGGTCCATCCAAACAGGGCTGCAAAGCCGCCCTGCTTGGATGGGCCTCACTTAAAAAATCTAAAGCCCACACAACTGTCTGTGGAAAACCACTGATTTCCACCGGTGGATAATTTCATCCACAGCCGCAGAACTCCCGAAAATTGGAGTCTTGACCCGAATTATCCACAGGCGTAGAAAAGATCGGGCAAATCGCTGTCGTCGACAGCAACCCAGGTAGCCAGAACCTTTAAGGCTACGCCACACGGTGGTGGTTCCCCCAAAGTGCGATTAGCGTCCGGCGGCTCGCACGGTCACAGCGATGTGATGGATGCCTACTTTTACCAGTGTGCCCACTGCGGCAACTCATCCCCTTGCATAGCTGCCCTGCAGCAACCTATCCGCTTGGCCATTTCACTGCGCCAACCTGCGCCCGTCTCTTTCTTCCGGAAAGAGACGGGCGCTCCTACCGCTGCTGCAGCCCAACTCGTACAAGGCTTTGCGGCATTCCCCCTCGTGACAATCGGCGTGACAAACACCGAAATCACCAGCAACAGCGATGCAGATGATGGTGCCGCAGCCCACGGAATGGACTGCACCTGACTGACAGTCAGGCACGCCCCGGTCATCACTTCGCTGCCTTCACCCGACTCAGGATCTCGCGGCATTGGTCTCGTCAGCCAGTGCAGCCTCCACCCGCCCACTTCTTCAGAGGTGCTCAGGAGGCCAGGTCATGAGATGCCCAAGCTCCCGGTCGTAAAGAGCCGCCAGTCCCGCGTTAGTGGACAACCCTCACAGGTCGCAGGGGCCTTGATCCCTGATAACACTCAACATTCGTGGCGGGATGACGTGGGGAAAGTTTCAAAGATTTGGCTTCGACAGGAGTTTGATCATGGCATTGGTAGGTAGACGGGATGGGCGGAATTTTGGATATGGACGGCAACTGAGTTATGCCGGGCCACAGGCGTTGCGCGATCTGTTTGGCGGCGGGCATTACGGCACGGTCAAGGCGCACAGTGATCGCTGGCAGGCGTTTGTGCGCTGGTGTCGCTCAGATGATGGACCAAGACTCAACGATGCACGGCAGATAGATCGCCAGATCTTGTCGGATTACGCGGCGCATCTACGTCACTTAGTCGAGCGCGGCGACCTCGCTATCGCCACCGCACAAAACCGATTGTCCAGCGTCAACCGAACCATGGCGGCACTTCGCGGTGATCAGTATGTGAAGGTGCCGAGTCCGAGCAAGGCGTTGGAAATGCAGCGCACCACCATCCGCACGACAGTTCCACAAGGCCAAGACCGCGAACACGTGCAGCGGATCGTCGACGTACTTTACGAACACCAGAAGCCACGCGCCGCGGCCATCGCTCAGTTAGCGCGAGCCACCGGCATGCGCTTACGTGAGGCCATTTTGGCGGACCTATCCCGTCTAAAACGTGAAGCCAAGCAATTCGGTAAGATCAACATTCAGGACGGCACCAAAGGTGGCCGCTCGGGCGTATCAGCTCCTCGTTGGATTACGGTAGATGATCATATTCGTGACGCGCTGAAGTTTGCCGATCAGGTCTCGCCCGACGGCAGCCGCAACCTGCTTGCACCGAACGAAAGCTACCTCGATTTCCAAAAGCGAATCGTCCGTCCAGCCCGGGACACCCTTCATGCGCACAACCTAAAAGGCTTCCACGAACTGCGGGCAGCCTATGCGTGCGAACGCTATGAGCAAATCACCCAGCATCCTGCGCCCATCAACGGTGGCAGTTGCTACCAGCTCGACCGACGCCTCGATCAGGCGGCCCGAGACCAAATCAGCTATGAACTCGGGCACGGCCGTATCGACGTAGTATCGGCGTATATCGGGGGACGAGCTTGAGCAAGCCATTCGATATGGAGCTGTTCCTGGCAAGCGTACTGACCGGGTCGCATGCCACACGCGAGCGTCACCTACGCCAAGCAAAGGCCATTCAAGCGGCGATGTCTAATCGCTGGCACCGTGACAATCCATGGACCTGGCAGCAAAAGCATCTCGACTGGTTTCTAAATCACCACCTGAATCAGCACGCTGAATCGACGCGCTATTACTATCTCCTGACCATCCATTTGCTAACTCTTCGTATAGGGAAATCCTGGCAGTTCAAGCGTTAGGCGAAGGTCAGCAATCGGCCAAAAGTGGCCGACTGACCAACGGTCACACCCTGACATTTCTGGCTGGAAGTTTTCAATCCGTAGAGTTGTAAAAAGACTGACATAAGTCTAAGCCAAACATTAAAACCCCTCTATAAAAATAGATATTACTCATTGCACGTGCATTAGTTGTCTGAATTCCTGTTCGACGGCCGTCCGAGTCTCATGCATTTCGTAATTCACTTTCTCGAACAATTTTTGAAGGTGAGGCGTCTCACCGTGCCCCAGCGCCTCCCCTGACCGCATGGCTACTCTAGCCTGATCCAATGTCTGAGCAGCCGAAACATAGAAGTCTGAAATTCTTTCTGACGTTGCCTTAGAAAAATAAATTTTATTTTTCTCATAAACCTCAACGAAGGCATCGAATTTTGGCAATGCCGATTCATATGCCTGCGTGATTGAAGGTCGTTGTCTCCCAAAATAATCGGGTCGAATAGTTTCATATATCGCTTCGTGCAGATCAACGAGAAGCTTGTAGCTTTCGTCGATAAATACAGCTCTTTTTTCGATCAGATTTGCATGCCCCAATTGAACTAGGTGACGCTCGGTTTGCAATGCGCTTTCCAGATTCTGTGTCTGGCGAGAGTGCTCTGATTTAAGTTTTTCTATAAGAACTTCAAAAGTCGCCTTCTCTCTCAAGCTGATGCGATCCTTCCAAATACTCCCCAGCCAAGCCGAAAGTCCGGTAATGACGATTGCCGCGCCACCAACTTGGCCGATTAAAGAGTTAAATATCTCAAACATATCGAACTACTCCGATAAAAAACATAAAAAATTTGTGCGCATATTTTAAAAAAATCAAGGCCATAGTAGGTTGCCAAAACCTTTAAAAGCTCCAATCCTTGTCATAGTATTCGCAAGAATAAACTCGCCCGTCGGAAGTTCGGAGGCATCTTTGACGATGTCCGATCTTTTTATGCGGGCTCTCCTTCCCTACATTATCCATTGCGTCTGTGATCTAGCCATTCGATGCTCTTAGTGATTGGATCAACGCGAACAAATATAAGTCCACTCGGCGGATTGGCATTAGAGCCAAAACCAATTTCGTCAAGCTGCTTTATTCCTGCATGATACTCTGATAGGAAATCCAAAAAAACATTAACTATTTCGTTGTAGTCGTTTTCTACTGACGATTTCTTTGGGAGAAGTAGTTTGAATTTTTTGCCATCATTTGCTTCCGCATATATGGAGAAAGCGAGGGAGTATGGATTTTCCGTACTCAGCTTACCTGCTGATCCTAAGAGGACTGGCTCTATTTTAGGTTGCGACATCACCTTGCCTGCTGTTTCGGAAAGTTTTTCCTTCAGAAGCAAGTAATGGTCCTTACCCATCTCCCCAAAAAGTGCCTTAAAGTAAGGTTTTGCTATGTAAGCCGCGACAATTGGAAAAATAAACCACTCAAGACATGCTTGAGGTCCACTAGGGGGCCTAGACTCAATCGCTATACGGATATTTGGGTTGTGCAATGCCTTCTCGAAATCAATATACAATTCACTTGGCATGCCCTCTTCATAGATTAGTGCAACGTCTGGCTTATTCATCTTTTTTCCTTAATACGTAATGCCGAACACTGCGGCGTGACCAATCGAAAAATCCCGCGCCATCAGACGCGAACAACTATCATTAATGAGCCAGCTCTCGACGACCATGGACATTCGCCACACTGGAAAACTCAGCCTTCCAAAAAAATTGCTAAGCTCTTTCAACTATAGCAATATCCAGAGGGGTGGAGTAGCGTTATGCCATGCACGAGATATCACCTAGGGAAGGGAGAATACCAGGAATGAAATATCGTCACTTAAATGTGTTCATGATGAAACCAGATACCGTTATCAACGGTTTCTCGGATCTACTAGTTTTGGATAAGGACGTAGTCCCATATGAACTCGATGCAGATTTTGGCTTAGAAGGAGTTTTATATGTAAAGCGCACAGTTGAAAAAAGGCCGAATTGGGGCGAATTGGTTGACACAATTACCGGAACCAACGTAATACAGATCGGAAACAAATCAAGCTCTGCGGTATTATTCATAAAAACAGATACCGACATATTCGCCATAACTTTTGGTTATGGCCGACACCTAGTAAATCTTGCAAACTTTGCCCAAGACTTCGGGCTAAAAACCGCCTTAAATACTCTTAATCACGAAAGTTTAAGAAGCGTAGATATTCATACATTAGAAGACCAACCGGTTCAAAAAAGATCACAGGCCGCACGCGACTCAGAAATTAGTGTGTTTGGCATTGATATATCTAGAGATATATTGAGAGCTGTGACTGGAACACCTAAACCAGGTATAGATTTCAAAAATATCTCTGGCGGTGACGCAATGTTTTCATTTGGTATTGAAATGGAGATCAGCGATTTACCAACCATAACTGAGAATTTAAAAACCCATTACCTAAAAGATGATTATAAAACAGACTTTCTATGGGTAGACAACGTCAGAAGAATCAAGGAAAAATCACACATAGACCAGTTAGACCGGGTTCTGCTTGAAGCAATTAAAGACCGTGATCCGAGTATAGTTATAACACTACCAGAAATAGAGAAATGGGACTCGATAACCGGCTTCAGCTTTACCCGAGCCAAAAGTGATCGATCACCAACTGTATCATCGGAAAAATATCTATCTACGATTGACAATACAAAATTATCTATCGAGTCAGTCAAAAGAGATCATTTGTATGTTTTCGATATACATGAAAACGAATTTGATCACTCAATATACAAATGCATCTACTATGAAATAATAAACGCGAACAAAACCAACATAATATTTGGAGGAACCTGGTATGAAATTGACAACTCATTCATAGGGAGAATCAATTCTAGCTTAGCGAATATAGGTGTTTCTGAACTTCAATTTCCAGGGGTCTACGTGTGGCAAGAAGGTGAGAAAGCAAAAATAGAGGCTGAAGGTGATTACAATATTAGGGCCTCTCAGATGCACGGATATCACCTATTAGACAAGAGACTGATCAAAAGCAACAAATCGACTAGTTCAGTTGAACTGTGCGATCTTCTTTCAACTGAGAAGCAATTCATACACGTCAAACATCGCAAAGGGGGATCTGCTGGACTAAGCCATCTTTTCGCACAAGGGAGCGTCGCCGCAGAGATATTGCTCGGAGACCGAGAATTTAGAAAATCAGCCAGAAAGGTATTGAGTACTTTCAGTAACGCTGCACGCGAAATCATTCCACTCGACAACTTTCGAAGCGCAGAATATGAAGTGGTTTTTCTGATATTGGGCGACGATGCCGCAAACGTGAAAAGCAATCTGCCCTTCTTCAGTAAAGTAAACCTTGTTAGGGCATATGATAGTCTTTCCCAGCGAGGTTACTCCGTAAAAATATCAGCCGCCGCCAAAGTAGAAAGACCATGAACGCTTTCACGGAGATTGAATAATAATGCCCGCGGGTCTCACTGACGCTTCCTCAGAAGATTCAATATGGTTTTCATCCCATATTTCTTACCTAAACGCGATAAAAACAACGGTTCTACATCAGCAGCGAAACCGAGCAATCCCTGAAGCCTAAACACGTCTTTTTGTTCAAGCAGTCCCAGACCATACTTATGGACAAGAGCGCTAATTTCTCGCTTTCTATCACGACCAAGAGAAACTTTATCATCGTTTGTGATTACTAATCCGGTAATCCTGCGGCTCCCTCGCTTAGACAAATGTATCGTCTTATCAACATTCAAGCTTAAGCGTGGGTATTTCAAACTAGACAACAAATCTTTTATTACAGGCACGACTGACTCAGAAGCGTAAGGTAAAGCCGTGGAAAATGTTAAATCGTCAGCATAGCGAGTATAAACAAATTTGTTTTGAGATGCCCAATCAGCTACTACACTATCAAACTCATACATGATGGAGTTCGATAGTATTGGTGAAGCTGGAGAGCCGATACTCAGAGCACCGCCATTCCCTCTATTAATACATGACAGTCTTGCAATATATCGAATTTCTAGCAAATCAAGAAAAGGCAAGCTTTTCTGAAAGTGCGCTATCAGGTCATCAATTTTAATAGACGGGAAGAAGTCTTTAAAATCCAGCTTAACCATGTACTCGTTTGTTCTGTGTGCCTCGGCATTCTTTTTAATGCTTGCACCTTTTACATATGCCGACGCGGCCTCATGAATTGGCAATAGATGAAAAACGTTATGAATCAACCAATGTTGAACATACTTTGTTTCCCTGGCAGGTTGAGAGATTATTCGCAACCCGCCATTCTTTTTTGGAATACTATAAGTTTTATAAGAATAAGGAGCCCTCGAAACCACACGTACTAACTGTTCGCTTGACAATGACAAATCAGCCAACATTTTCTCAAGCGTTTTATGGGCGATCACTTCCCACCCCCAAACAGCCGACGAATAACTCTAAGCCGGTGATTATCTTTTCCCGAAGTATTATAGAACTCTTTACACTCTGTAGAAATACGTAGCTTATCTATCGGCACAGAAGAGCTCGCAGAAAAATTAACCCTGTGGAACTCAGAGTTTCTAGCGACGTAAAATTGGGAATCACTATAAATCTCAAGACTAATGAGCCTGAATCGCTGAAGCAAAAAAAGCTTGCCCCTTAGTTGATCCCTGCCAGCGTCAACTCCTAGCCTGGAAAGATAATCCAATAGCTCGCTCTCTTTAACGGCAACAAATAGCTTTATAAGCTCATACAAGAGAACAAAAACATGGGAGCTATTGGATACTTTAAGAAGCTGCGATTTCGGTAGTTCGTCCAACTCGCGCTGAACATCAACCACAACATCCTCTATGATCTCAGCAGTTATAGTAAGTGGAAATCCGACTTCAAATGGATAACTTTTTACTGCAGTTCGCTTATCGTTTGAGATATGTCGAAAAATACCTAATTTTATGAATGAGTCATTCTGAAAGTGACCTTCCGAGCAAACAGCAACAATTTTGTCGTTGAACTCCTTCAACTGAGAAAACGCACCAAGCTCAGCTATTGCTCCGGGACTCTCTAGTATGATAACCACCAGAGAGCACATTGCAGCCAACTCCACCTCGAGATCAATCAGATTTCTAAAGATAGCGTCAACTTGCCAATTAGTGACATCCTCAGGCTTGAAGAACTCAATTCTATTATTGAGGTCTGTCTCAAGCGCGTGACGTAGCGACTGTACCGAAGGGGTGGGATCGTCCGGATGCCCCTTTTCAGGCGACCGGCCACCACACAGAAGAACGATGTGAGACTTACAGTACTCGACTCTTGATGACTCTATTTTTATCGATGATAGAGCAGCAAGTCGAGGATCTGTCATTTAGAAGAGGTTCTTTACCAAGAAACAGCCGCAGAGAATATCTGTGGACCGTAATGAGCCCGCGATTGGAGGGCCGCAGATATTCTCTGCGGAATAAATCCAAGCAATTTTCTAGAGTCTGGCTAATCGCCCGACTAAGCATCGGTACCGAGACCGAGCTTGTACGCGTAAAGAACGGGTCGAATATCCCAAACGGCATTGACGCTGTCAATATGCCATACGCGAAATTTAAGAATTTTTAGCTCATTCCTCTTTCAGATCACGAATAGTCGCTCATATCAATAACGAACACCCTCCATTATTTGATCCACGATCAGGGTATAAATAGAGGTAGCGCCTCAAAGGTTATTACCTTAAACCATTGATTTTTAACTCAATAGCAATGCGATTCGACTCTTGGTGCCGCACCATACAAAACGAAGCCTCCACAGAAATGTGGGGGCTTTGTTGTTTCTGGGGGGGTGAGCGTACCCGCCTTTTCCACTCTGCCGTGTACGTCCTCGGCGTCCTCACCTGGCTATTTACCACCCGAGGTACTCACGGCCTGCATATTACGTGAAAATAAATCCGTCCCCTTTTCCCTTGCAAGTCAAAGCTTGAGCAGCGATAAATACAGGGATGAGCAGGATCACGGCTATACCCCAAATCAATCGCCCCCCCGCGTCACCGACTCCCCAACCTGACCACCACTGCCAACAGGCACGCCTGCTGGGGCCACGCCACAAAACTGATACCCGCCTGCTGACGAAGGAACCTGCTGCTGCGCGAGTACGGTGAAATCGCGCCCAGCGAGGACGTCATCTCCCGCTTGATGCCAAGGGCGGCGAGCATAAGATGGCACTTAGCCATATTTCTAATTGACACCCCCCTCCCCGTCCTTTAAAACCCCATGCATTCGCTGCGGGAAACCCTGCCCCCAACAGCACCCGCCGTTTTTTATCGAGACATGGATGTCGAAGAACCCGCCGCTGTTTAATCGCCGCCGTTATTTGCTCGCGTTTTTTATCGTCTTGCTGGCAGTGCTCGACCCCTTCGGCCTGGCCAGCTCCAGTGACAAGGCATCCGCCCAGTGGCTCAACCGGATGTTCTCCAGCAAGTACCCCAGCACCGGTCAGCAACACATTGCCGTGGTGTTGGTCGATGACGCCTACCTGATGCGCAATAACACCTCGTGGCCAATGCCATATAGCGAGCAGAGCAAGTTGTTCAAGCGCTTGCTGGCCTACAAGCCCAAGGCGGTGTTTGTGGATTTGTTGTACAGCCACGATCACTCCCAGGGCGACCCGACGCGGGGCAGTCAGGTGTTGGCGAATGTGTTCGAGCGCTATCAACGCCGGGGTATTCCCTTACTGTTGGCCAATACCGGGGTGACGCGGGGCGAGAATGGGCAGGCCAATACCCTCGAGCAATTTGCCGCGTTCAGCCAGCCGGGGCTGGTGATGTGGTCGGGGGTGGATGACAAGTACCCCCTGGCGATGCCGACCGCGTTGGGGCTGATGGAGACCCCGGCCCTGGCGCTGTACCGCCAGTTCTGCAAGGACCGGCCGTGTGCAGACCTGCCCCGGGATGCCGAAGCGGCTGCGCAGTTGCAGCCGATCGCCGTGCAGTGGGGCCTGAAGCTGGCACCCGGGCAGGCGCAGATTGCGGATATCCGGCATTGCGCACCCCCGCGCAATTTTGTGCTGGATTGGGTGGCGCAGTTTTTCCAGGCGGTGTTCTGGAAACTCGACGACTCCGCCCAGGCCCGTTGCCCGTATAGCCTGACCCTGTCGGCCAGCGACCTGGAGGTCAGCGCGCCGGAGGATCAAGCGCTGGTGGCCGGTTTGTTGCGCGACCGGCTGGTGATGGTCGGGGCCAGTATCACCTCCACCGGCGACCTGGTGCAGTCGCCCGTGCATGGGCTGATCCCCGGGGTTTACCTGCATGCCATGGCCCTGGACAACCTGATCAACAAGGGTATGGATTACGACCGCGAGCCGGCCAATTTCCCCGGATGGAACCTGCATTGGGTGGACGTGCTGGAGCTTGGGCTGCTGGCGCTGATTATCGTGCTCAAGGCCCTGCATGCCCGGCGCCTGGCGGGCTTGCCTGCCTGGACACGCTGGCGGCAGCAAGAGGTCCGCTTCTTCACTTCGCCCTACCCGTCGTGGGGGTTGGTCATGCTGATGCTGCTGACGGTGTGTGGGGTGCTGTATCTGAACCACATCACCCTGGTCAACGTGCTGGGTATTGTTTTGCTGTCATTGGCGCTGTTCAGCGAACGGATCGAAGCCTTCTTCGACCGTGGCCGCTAAAGGGTGCCGCCATGTCGTCTCACTCAAGGAAACCAAGGATGACCAGAATTTTCATCGTGTTGCTCGTCGCGCTCTACAGCCAGGCGGTACTGGCCGAAACCCACGTCATCAAGGCGTTCCTGGCCGACCCCGTGGAGGTGGTGGACGAGCAAGGCAAGCTGCAGCGGGAAATCGCCCGCAAGGACACACCCAAGCAGCCCATTGCGGTGTTGCAGCTCAACAAGGCGTTGGATCTGGTGCAGGTGGAACTGGCCGGCCAGAAAATCTGGCTGGATGTTGGAGACCTGCGCATCGAGCCGCCACTCAACGTCATGGAGCTACCGTGCCAGCAAATGCCCCAGAGCCTGGCCAGCGACACGCACAACAAATCCACGCTCGGCTACGGCGCCGGCTGCAGCCAATAAAGGAGTATCGCGGTGAAGGGATATCTATTGCTGGCCAGTGCATTGCTCAGTGGTTGCGCCACCCTGAAAGGTGCAGACCAGGCGTTTCTGAACCTGGTGGGGCCATCAACCCAGTCGCAGGTCCAGGGCCACTATGTAAATGACGCCGACGTGCGCCAGTACTACAAGCTCGACCCGCAGCGCGCGGGCCAGCAGCGCCTGAGTTACGACGGCCGCACCGTGCCTGCCGCCGAGGCACGCCAGCAGAACCTGGTGGATATCCCGATGCTGCAGGTGTACTTGCAGGGCATCGTCACGCGCCTGTCCAAGGGCTGGCCGGGGCAGTTGCCGCTGTTGCAGGTGAAGATCACCGACAGCTACAGCTTCGGGCCATCGGCGGACCCGTACGGCAATATCTTCGTGCCCCTGGGCATGCTGGAAAACGTCGGTAGCGAAGATGAAATCGCCGCCATGCTCGGCCATGAAATGAGCCATGTGCTGCTGCATCACCATGATCGCGCCGCCGCTTTCCAGCAGCAGAAGGAAATGTTTACCACGGTGGCCTCTACCGTGGCCCTGGCAACCGTGGCGGCCAACACCGGGGTGGACCGCAGTTCGGGCACCATGAAACTGTTCAGCAAAGACCCGGCCGGCACGCAAAAAACCATCGGCAATACTGTGCTGTATACCTCGCTGGCCAACAGTTTTTCCGACAACGTCTGGAGCACTGCGTGGGGCCGCAGCCAGGAAGATCAGGCAGATCTACTCGGCACCGACCTGATGATCCGGGCCGGCTACGCTCCCCGTGCAGCCACCCATAGCCTGGAACGGCTGAATGATTTCCAGGGTAAACAAAAGCCGCTGCTGACGGGCTTTCTCACCGCCCGCAAGAACGCGATGCAAGACTCGTTGCAGCAGTTCAACCTCGACCGCTTTACCAAGGAGCTGGACGTGCTGGTCAAGAACGGCCTGACCAATACCATCACCGCCACCACCGATTACTTCAACCGCTCCCACATGTCCGCCCTTGACCGTGACACCGAGCTGCGCCAATACCTGCAACGCGAGTACCGCAAGGAGCGCCGCGCCCGGGTCAACACCACGAGTTGGCCAAAGGTGCGTGACGCCGCGCCAGTGGCCAAGGCCATGCAGGGTTACAAGGACGCCTATGCCGCCACTGCGGCCCTGGCCAAAAACAAGGTGCCCGAGGCCGATGCGTTTATCCGGCGGGCCTTGCGCTCACCGGTCAAGGACCAGCCGAACATCCGCCGCACCGCCTACGCCGTGCGCCTGGCCCAGGGCAAGAACGCCGAGGCGCTCAAGGAGTTGCAGGCGATCAAGGACTGGTCCCTGGCCGGGCCTTCGACCTATGACTTGATGATCAGCTACTACCTCAAGCGCGGCGACGGCAAGGCTGCGCTGGCAATGATCGACACAGCCGAGCGCCACCTGGGTTCGGAAGAGTTGTTTATCACCGAGAAGCTGCTGGCCAACCAGCAATTGCAGAATGCCCAGCAGGTGCAAAGCGTGCTGCGCAAGTGTGGGCAGTACCCGGCGCGCAAGGCCAACTGCCAAAAGTTGGCGCAGGTCAAAGCCTAGGCTTGACGTTTCGCCGCTATAAAAAAACCCCGACACGTCGGGGTTTTTTATGGCCTGGTATCAGGCACGACGTACGATCTTAGAACACGTTGATCGGGTAGTCGGCGAACAGACGGATTTCGTTACCACCAACGTTGTATTCACTGGCGTTGTTGGAAACCCGCAACCAGGACGCCCGAGCGCGCAGGCTCAGGTCCTTGGCTGGACCAGCTTGTACGACGTATTTGAACTGGTTGAAGATTTCACGCTCGGAGCCATCGCCACGGTTGGTACCGTCGTCAATGTTGGTACCGCGCACGTAAGCGACGTTGTAGGTCAGGCCTGGTACGCCGAAGGCACTAAAGTCCAGACCATAGCCAACCTGCCAGGAGCGTTCGTCTTTACCGTTGAAGTCAGACCAGTAGGAGTTGGCCAACAGGATGGTGTTGCCGCCGTCGCCAATGCCGCCAGCGTTGCGGTAGCCGCCGTACAGGTAGCCGGTGTCACCGGTGCTGCGCTGGTGAGCAACGGTGAAGCTATGCGCGCCAACGGCCCACGTAGCGCCCAGGCTCCAGATCTTGTTGTCACGGGCGTCTTCGTTTTTCTGGTTTTCCAGAGCGAAGCTCTTGTCCAGCTTGGTTTTGTAGCCGTTGAAGTCAAAAGTCAGCGACTGCTCTTGTGGCAGGGCCAACACATAGTTGACGTTGATGTATTGCTTCTTCAGTACATCTTGCATGTCGGAAGCGTACAGCGCGGCCGACAGGCTTTCGGTGAATTTGTAGCTACCACCGATGTAGTCGATGCTCTTCAGGCGACCGCTGTCGGTGCCTTCCATGCTCTTGCGAGCTTCCTTGGTAAAGTGACCAGCATCAAGTTGCAGGCCAGCGATCTCTTTGGAAACGATCGAAGTACCGGTGTAGGTTTCCGACAACAGACGGGAGTTGTCGTACTGCAGTACAGGTACGGCAGGGAACTGATCACCGTACTTGAGCACGGTGTTGGACACTCGAAACTTCACGGCAGCGCCGCCTTTGGCCAGGTCATGTGGTGCCGGGCCAGGGTTTGGCTTGCCATTGGCATCAACAGTGCCGTTGCCTTGCTTGAAGAAGTCGATACCACCAGCGCCAGCGCGACCTTGGCCACCATCCAAACGGATGGCGTACTGACCGATCACGTCCACACCTACACCAACGGTGCCTTGGGTGAAGCCAGACTCGAGTTTACCGATGAAGCCCTGACCCCATTCAGCTTTGTCTTGCTTGCCATTTTTGTAATCGCGGCTGATATACGCATTACGCGCCGCGATGTTCAAGTGGCTATCTTCCACGAAGCCTTTGGATTGCTCCTGGTCGTTTGCCATTGCCTGAGTAGCGCTCAAAATCCCCAGAGCAATCAGACCCATCCGTTTATTCAACATTTTCTTATTCCTTATTACTGGTTGAGTACGCGCTGTGACACCTGACTCCATTTGGCTTTTTTTGTATCGACTTTCCCTGGATAAAAAAAGGCCCGCGGACGAACGAATGTGCCGCGGGCCTTTTTATAGGGAAGTCATGGCGGTTAGCCACAGGCGTTGGGCGAATCCTATCCGTGCCCTGAACCGCATGTCAATTTCGTGAATCGTCTGTATTTAGGCAAAAAAAGTCTAAGCGATATTATTTAGCCATTATTTACGCAAACTATACGCTCGCCCAATTCATCCCGTGAATAAGCCGCTGGTGGGTAACGCATTTTCCAGTGTGGCGTAAAATTCCACAAAAAACACATTTTGAAACATTTATCCGCCCCAAGAGTACAAGAATGAATCACGCGCGCAAATAGCAAGCATTATCATTAGCGCGTTATTTTTCTCCCTCTTACGGATGCCCTCCCTTAATGCCTGCCCTTCGCCTGACGCCCATGACCCTTGGGCTTTCTGCATTGCTGTGCGCCGGATTTGCCAGTGCCGCGACGACCCTGCCCGCCACCTCCATCAGCGCCGAAGCCGACGAGGACGACCCGCGCATCAAAGACACCCACACCGCCACGCGCACCGCCACACCGGTGCGCTATGTGCCCCAGGCGATCGATTCGGTAAAGACCGAGAGCCTGCGCGCCTACGGCACCAACGACCTGGGCCAGGCCTTGAGCGGCATCCCCAACGTCAGCAGCGGCGCCGATACACGCTTTGACAGTTTGCGTATCCGCGGCTTTGAAGCCAGCAGCGACTTCTATCTCGACGGCATCCGTGACGACAGCCAATACGTGCGCGACTTGCACAACATCGAGCGCATCGACGTACTCAAGGGCCCCGCCGCCGTGTTGTACGGCCGTGGTGGCCAGGGCGGGATCGTCAACCGTGTCAGCAAACTGCCCCAGGCCGGGCGCGTTTCCAGTATCGAAGCCCAGGGCGGTACGAACGGGCTGCGCAGCCTGTACACCGACTTGAGCGCTGACCCCAGCGAGAACATCAGCCTGCGCCTGAACATGGGTAACGAAGACACTGACAGTTTTCGCGACAATGTCAGCGGCAACCGTAAACTGTTCGCGCCGTCGATCAGCTGGCAACTGACCCCGCAGTTGAACTGGCTGGTGCAATACGAATACAGCCGCTATGACCGTACCCCGGACCGTGGCATTCCTGGCGTGCTCGGGCGCCCGGCCGATGTGAGCCGCGATACCACCTACGGCGACCCTCGCGACTACATCGACGACACCACCCAATCGCTGCGCTCCAAGCTCGCCTATGAACTTAACGACAGCTGGCAACTGCGCCATACCCTGGGCGTGTTCAAGCTCGACAGTGACTTCGACAATACCTACCAGACCAGCTACGACCCGGTGACCAACAAGGTCGGGCGCCAGCGCTGGCAGCAAGACCTGACGACCCGCAATGTCTTCAATAACGTCGAGCTCGAAGGTGGCTTCAGCACCTTTGGCCTGGAACACCGCCTGCTGACCGGCGTGGAGCTGGGCAGCCAGCGCCGTGACCCAAAGCTGTACAGCGCGGTAACGGCAACAGTGCCCGGCCTCGATCTGAACCACCCCAACCGGCACCTGAGCCATACCGGGCCGATGAGGATCTCCAGCAACAACCACACCGAAGTCGAAAGCCAGGGCCTGTATGTGCAGGACCAACTGCGCCTGAACGATCAGTGGCAAGTACTCGCCGGTTTGCGCTACGACCGTTTTGAAGTGGACACCACCAATAAGATCATCAATACCCGGCAAAACGTCGACAGCCACAACACCAGCCCACGGCTCGGCGTGGTGTGGACGCCGGTGGAGAACCATTCGTTCTACGCGTCCTGGAGCAAGACGTTCTCCCCCACCGGTGGCGGCCTGATCGGCATCACCCCGAATGCCCCCGGCAATGCCAACGACCTGAGCCCCGAGCTGACCAAGCAAAAGGAAATTGGGGTCAAGAGCGACTGGCTCGACGACCGCCTGAGCACCACCCTTGCCGTGTATGAACTGGAGCTGTACAACCGCCGCACCCGTGACCCGGAAAAACCGCTGATCACCCTGCTCAGCGGTCTCCAGCGTTCCCGGGGTATCGAGTTGACGGCCACCGGCAAAGTCATCGGCAACTGGTATGTGCGTGGCGGCGTCGGCGTGCAGGATGCCAAGGTGGTAAAAGACAACAATGGCTTTGAAGGCAAACGCATCAGCGACGTGGCCAAGCGCAACGCCAGCCTGTTCGTCACCTGGAAACCGGAAATGGGCTGGTATGCCGAAACCGGCTTGACCCTGGTGGGCGACCGTTATGCCGATAATGCCAATACCGTGGTGTTGCCGGGCTATGGCCGCTGGGACGCCCTGGCCGGCTTCCGGCACAAGGAATGGGATGTAAAGGCGGCGCTGAACAACATCAGCGACAAGACGTACTACGCCTCGGCAACCAGTGCCAACCAGATCCAGTTTGGTGACCCGCGTAGCCTGGTGGTAACGGGGACGTACAACTTCTAACCCACATGCGGTTCATGTGGGAGCGGGCTTGCCCGCGATGGCGGTGTGTCAGTTGATGCATATATGACTGATACACCACAATCGCGAGCAAGCCCGCTCCCACATTTGGATATCAGTGCCCATCAGTCCTGGATCAACTCGCATAGCGCCTGCACTTCATCCTCGCTGAACAACCCCGCCGGGTAACGCTCCCTTATCACACGTCGCGGGTCAGTCTGCCGGATCCGTCGCGAGCCGTTTGCCTTCAACCAGAGTGCCAGCGTGTGAATCGCGTCACCGCGCACGACCAAAGGATGGCGCGTGCATTTATAGACCAGGTTGATATCGGCATTCATTTCAGCGCTCTCTCCTACTGCTTGAGCGGCTAACTTACTCAAGGTTTATGACAGAACTGCGCAGTCACAAACCCCGCTCACGGTCCCAACGTCGATACAAGAGCTGTGCCAATGCCCCCGGTTTACAGGCTTGCAGACACAAAAAAGCCCACGACCCCGACGGGCCATGGGCTTGCTGCTCTTACCCGGAGCAGTTGCCGGCGATCAGTCGCTGTGCAACGAAATCGCCTGTTACAAGTGCACTCAGTTTTTGTGCGGCGCGGGCTGTTGTTGGGTCAGGCAGTGGATATTGCCGCCACCCAGTAACAGTTCACGGCCCGGCACCATCACCACTTCATGCTGCGGGAACAGGCCCTGGAGGATTTCCTGGGCGCGACTGTCCAGCGGGTCATCAAAACTCGGCGCGATAATGCCGCCGTTGACGATCAGAAAGTTGACGTAGGAGGCGGCCAAGCGCACGGTCGGATTACGCTCCTGGGAACCGTCCACCGGGTCGACACCGGCACATTCTTGCTCAGTGGCGTACAACGGCCCCGGGATCGGCATTTTATGCACGGTAAACGCGCGGCCCTTGGCGTCCGTGCTGTTTTGCAACACGTCCATGGCTGCGTGGCAGCGTGCATAGTTAGGATCTTGCGGGTCGTCCGTCCAGGCCAGCAACACTTCGCCCGGGCGCACGTAGCAGCAGAAGTTATCCACATGGCCGTCGGTTTCGTCGTTGAACAGGCCGTCGGGCAACCAGATGATCTTATCCACAGCCAGGTTGGCGCTGAGTACCGCTTCGATTTGCCCACGATCCAGATGCGGGTTGCGATTGCGGTTGAGCAGGCATTCCTCGGTGGTGATCAGGGTGCCTTCACCATCGACGTGAATCGAACCGCCTTCAAGCACAAAACCCTCGGTGCGATAACGCGGGCTGCGCTCGATCTCGAGGATTTTGCCGCCCACCTGGGAGTCGCGGTTCCACGGTGCATACAAGCCACCGTCAAACCCGCCCCAGGCGTTGAAATCCCAGTTCACGCCACGCACTTCGCCCTGATTGTTGATGACGAAGGTCGGCCCGCTATCGCGCACCCACGCATCGTCGCTGGACATCTCCACCACCCGGATATTCGGCACATCCAGGCGCGCCCGGGCGTTTTCGTACTGGCCGGCGGAAACCGCGACCGTCACCGGCTCAAAACGCGCAATGGCCTTGGCCACCGCCACATGGGCCGCCTGCGCCGGCTTGCCGCCCAGGCGCCAGTTGTCCGGGCGCTCGGGCCAGATCATCCAGGTCTGGGTCTGGGGGGCCCACTCGGCGGGCATATAGAAGCCATCAGCGCGAGGCGTGCTGTGCAAAGTGGTCATGGCGATCAGGACTCCAGGGAACCGTCGAGGGTCTTGAGCGCGCCGTACAGGTTCGGCCGACGATCACGGAACGAGCCCCATGCGCTGCGGATGTGCTCCAGCTCATCGAGGTCGAAGCTGTGCACCAGGATGCCTTCTGCGGTTTCGTTAAGTTCTTCGACCTTCTCGCCGAACTGGTTGGCAATGAACGACGAGCCGTAGAAGGTAATGTCGTAGCCGTCCTGCTCTTCGTTGCCGATACGGTTGCTGGCGATCAGCGGCATCAGGTTGGCGCCGGCATGGCCTTGTTGCACGCGCTGCCAGTGATCACGGGACGAGATGGTCTTGTCGTGTGGCTCGCTGCCGATGGCGGTCGGGTAGAACAGGATCTCCGCGCCTTGCAGCGCCATGCTGCGGGCGCATTCCGGGAACCACTGGTCCCAGCAGATGCCCACGCCGATTTTCGCGTAGCGGGTGTTCCACACCTTGAAGCCGGTATCGCCCGGGTTGAAGTAGTACTTTTCGTGGTAGCCAGGGCCATCCGGGATGTGGCTTTTACGATAAATCCCGAGGTTGGAGCCGTCGGCATCGATAATCGCGATGCTGTTGAAACGCGCACGGCCGGCCAGTTCAAAGAAGCTGATCGGCAGCACCACTTGCAGTTCCTTGGCGATTTTCTGGAAGTGCTTGATGGCCACGTTATCGTCAACCGAGGTGGCCAGTTGCAGATAGTCCGGGTTCGGCTTCTGGCAGAAATACGGGCTTTCAAACAACTCCTGGATCAGGATGATCTGCGCGCCTTTGGCGGCGGCCTCACGGACCAGCTTTTCAGCGGTCTCGATATTGGCTTCGAGGTCCCAGGAACAAGCCATCTGGGTAGCGGCGACGGTAACGATACGGCTCATGAATCATCTCCTGGGCGGTGGCCAGCGGCCAGGATAAACCGGGGCCGATGACAGAAAGGGGAATGCTGGAGGACTTTATAGCGGATAAAAATCGGCTTTTAAAGCATGCAAGCATCCAACCGTCTAAAAAATGCAAAATTATCCCGATAACAATCGAGTTCAAATATCGAAGGGGTTACAGCCCTTCATCCAACACCTTCGACAGCATGTCGACAAAGAAATCCACGCTGCGTTTAGACGTGACCATCGGCGGCTTGATCTTGAGAATGTTCAGATAGTCCCCGGTCGGCTGCATGAAAATCCCCAACTCCCGCAGGCGCTCACACAACCTCGCGGTCTCTTGTGTGGCCGGCTCCAGGGTCTGCCGATCCCGCACCAGCTCCAACCCCAGGTAGAAGCCCGAGCCATGCACCGCCCCCACCAGCGGATGGCGCTCGATCAACGCTTGCAGCCGCGCCTTGAAATGCCCGCCGACCACCTGGGCGTTTTCCCAGAGTTTTTCTTCCTCCATCACGTCCAGCACCGCCATGCCAATCCGGCAACTGACCGGGCTGCCGCCCGAGGATGAGAAGAAATACCCTTCGGCCTCCAGCGCTTCGGCGATTTCCCGGCGGGTAATCACTGCGCCCAGGGGCTGGCCGTTACCCATGCCCTTGGCCATGGTGATGATGTCCGGCACCACTCCCTGCTCTTCAAAGCCCCAGAAGAAATGGCCCATGCGTCCGTAGCCAACCTGCACTTCATCGGCGATACACACCCCGCCCTGGGCGCGCACCAGGGCATACACCTGCTGCAAATAGCCCGGCGGCAGGGAGATACCGCCGGCATTGCCATACACCGGCTCACAGATAAAACCCGCCAACTGGCGCTGGCTGGCGGCGATTTTCGCCAGGTTGTGCTCGACGCTGCGCACGTAGTCCGGCGCACTGTCCGGGCCACGGAATTCACCGCGATAGGTATTGGGCGCGGTCACGGGGTGCACCCAGTCCGGCCGGCTGCTCAAGGCCTGGGGGTTGTCGGCGATCGAGGTGGACACCGCATCGGCCGCCACCGACCAGCCGTGATAGGCCTCCAGCACACTGAGCATGTCGCGCCCGCCACTGTAGGCCCAGGCCAGGCGGATCGCCAGGTCGTTGGCCTCGGTGCCACTGTTGACCAGGAACACGCGGTCCATGGAACCTGGCGCCAGGGCCAGCAGACGCTCGGAAAACTCGGCAATCGCAGCGTAATGAAAACGCGAGTTGGTGTTGAGCAGCGACCACTGCCGCGCCGCCACCTGGGCCATGCGCGGATGGCCGTGGCCCAGCACCGCGACATTGTTGAGCATGTCCAGGTAGGAACGGCCCTGCATATCGATCAGATGGTTGCGCCAGCCACGCTCGATGCGCGGCGGGTCAACGTAATAGTATTTCTGCGAGCGGGCGAAGCTGGCATCGCGCCGGGCCAGCAAGGTGTCTGGATCCAGCTCCGGCTCGGCATCACAGGCAAGGCCCAGCAGCGTCGCCGGTGACGGGCACAACGCCTGCCAGGCCGCCGCGCGGGACGGTGTGCAGAACAGCGGCGGCTCAAGATCGGCCCGGCACAACTGCACCGTCAATAGGCCACCAGCCTCACCCAGGACCTGGCCCTTAAGCACCATTGCGCCGGGCGGTAACGCGGTTTCCAGCCCCCACAGCCGTACATTCAGTTGCGCACTGTGCACACATAATCCGCCATCGGCAGTGCTGCGCAGGGTACCGGCGAACGGCGCTTGTACAACCGTGCCCCGGGGCGCCTGCAATTCGACGTGCAGCGCCAAGGTATCGGGCTCGGCCGCGCAGTCGGGGCGCGTGCGGGACAAGCGATATTGACCATAACGACTGGCCGCCAGGCCATGCACCGCGGCCGCTTGCTGCAAGAGCTGTTGGTCGATGCCGGGGGCTTCCCAGTTGCCGGCCTCGAAATGCGGGCTGAGTACGCCCAGATCGATCAGCGCAAACTCGCGCCCCACCAACCCCGGCAGCAGCGGGGCAAAGCCTTCGCTGGCCAGCGGCGCCAGGCTGGCACCGACGCACGCCAGGATCGCCGCCTCCATCAACTCAAACGGCACCGAGAGGGCAACCTGGAAAATTTCCCACTCATGCTTGGCATTCTTCAACAGGTAGGTGTTATCCGGGTCCAGGCGCTGCTGCTGCTCACTGCTCAGCACCAATACTGCCGCACGGGCCACGATCAGCGGCCACAGCGCCTGCAACTCCTGTGGCTGCAAAGGGGTCAGGGCGTGACAGGCCTGGATCGCCGGCAGGATCGCAAACGGGTCGCCCTCGACGTGGTGCAATAACGCCGCACAGGTCACCGACAAGTCCGCAACCCGCCAGGTGTGCACCAGATCACCGAAATCGATCACCCCCTGCACCTGCCAGTGCTGCTCGGCGTCGCGCTGCCACACCACGTTGTCGTCGGTGATATCCAGATGCACGGCCTGCCAGGGCAACTGATCGACCAAAGGCCGCAGGCGTTGCTCGACCTGTACCGCGACCCGCTCCAGGGCCGCACGCTGCGCCAGGGTGTCGAGTGTCGACAGTAAATGGCCGATCAGGTCCAAGGCATGGCGCGGGTCCCATTGCAGGGTGCGCTCCAGGCCCCCATGCGCAAAACCGGCCAAGGCCTGGCTCATCTGCCCGCACAGGTGGCCAAAACCAGCGATCACGTCACGGTCCAGGTGCGGCAGGTGGGTCAGCGGCTGGCCGTCGATATAGTCCAGCAACCGCAGGTGCACGGCCTGCCCGGCCACCGTCACGCTCAGCAGTTGCTCGCCGTTGAGGGTGCTGATGACCCTGGGCACCCGGACCGCAGCGTGGGCCTGCAAGTGCCCAAGGGCCGCGTGCTGGGCCTGCAGCTCAACGGCGGCGTACTCGCCACGGCAGATTTTCAGGACGAAGCGGCCACGGTCGCTGTCGACCCGGTAATTGAGGTCTTGCTGACTGCCCAAGGACTGTAGCGTGCCACTGAGGCCGTAATGCTGCTCAAGCAACTGCAAGGCGTGCTCCGGGCCGACCTGCGGGCACGGCAGACTGGCGCGGTGGATCAATGTATCGAGCAACATGTGACGGCCCCTGGTTTTTTTGTCCGGTGCTTATATCGCCATTGTTAATAGGTCCGATGCAACCCCAACCCATTGTGATTGTCTTCTTTGAGCGCGCAAGCCGGGCCAATCTGACCACCGCCCCTTGCACCGCCCACCGCAAGCCCGCAAGCTATGCCCCATTCGCTCAATGTCCGTCTAAGGAAAAGGCCTCTCGACATGCGTATTCTTGTTACCGGTGGCGCCGGTTTTATCGGCTCCGCACTGATCCGCCATTTGATTCAAAACACTGAACATGAAGTGCTCAACCTCGACAAACTGACCTACGCCGGCAATCTTGAGTCGCTGACCAGCATCGCGACCAACACCCGCTATGAGTTCGTCCAGGCCGATATCATCGACCAGGCCACGGTCAGCACAGTGCTGGCGCGCTTCCAGCCCCAGGCCATCATGCACCTGGCGGCCGAGTCCCATGTCGACCGCTCCATCGACGGTCCGTCGGACTTTATCCAGACCAACATCGTCGGCACCTACAGCCTGCTTGAAGCCACTCGCGCCTATTGGCAACAGTTGGCAGAACCGGCCAAGAGCGCCTTCCGCTTCCATCACATTTCCACCGACGAAGTGTATGGCGACCTGCATGGTGTGGATGACCTCTTCACCGAAACCACGCCTTACGCGCCAAGCTCGCCTTACTCTGCGAGCAAGGCCGCGTCCGACCACCTGGTCCGCGCCTGGCAGCGTACCTATGGTTTGCCGGTGCTGCTGACCAACTGCTCGAACAACTACGGGCCGTTCCACTTTCCCGAGAAGTTGATCCCGCTGGTGATCCTCAACGCCTTGGCGGGCAAGGCCCTGCCGGTGTACGGCGATGGCCTGCAAGTGCGCGACTGGTTGTTTGTCGAAGACCACGCCCGGGCGCTGCTCAAAGTGGTCACCGAAGGTGTGGTAGGCGAAACCTACAACATCGGCGGGCACAACGAGCAGAAGAACATCGACGTAGTGCGTGGCATCTGCGCACTGCTCGAAGAGCTGGCGCCACAGCGGCCGGCCGGGGTTGCCCAGTTCACCGACCTGATCACCTTCGTCAAGGATCGCCCAGGCCACGACCAGCGCTACGCCATCGACGCCAGCAAGATCGAGCGCGAGCTGGGTTGGGTCCCGGAAGAAACCTTCGAGACCGGCCTGCGCAAGACCGTGCAGTGGTATCTCGATAACCTGGAATGGTGCCGCCGGGTCCAGGACGGCAGTTATCAGGGCGAACGCCTCGGCAACACCGAAGTGAAGGACCTGATTGCATGATGAAGGGAATCGTACTGGCCGGCGGCTCCGGGACGCGCCTGCACCCCATTACTCTGGGGGTTTCCAAGCAGTTGCTGCCGGTGTACGACAAACCGATGATCTACTACCCGATTTCCGTGCTGATGCTCGCCGGAATCAAGGAGATCCTCGTGATCTCCACGCCGGTAGACTTGCCGCAATATCGCAACCTGCTGGGCGACGGCAGCCAGTTCGGCGTGCAGATCAGCTATGCCGAGCAACCCTCGCCCGATGGCTTGGCGCAGGCCTTCCTGATCGGCGAAGCGTTCATCGGCAATGACCCCGTATGCCTGATCCTGGGCGACAACATCTTCCACGGCCAGCATTTCAGCGAGCAACTGCGCGCCGCCGCCAAGCGTCCATCCGGCGCCACGGTGTTCGGCTACTGGGTCAAAGACCCGGAGCGCTTCGGCGTGATTGATTTCGACGGTGAAGGCCGCGCCCTTTCCATCGAAGAGAAACCCGCCAAACCAAAGTCCAGCTACGCCGTGACCGGCCTGTACTTCTATGACAACGATGTGGTCAAGATTGCCAAGGCCGTGCAGCCATCGCCACGCGGCGAGCTGGAGATCACCGACGTCAACAATGCCTACCTCAAGCGTGGCGACCTGCATGTCGAGCGCTTCGGCCGTGGCTTCGCCTGGCTCGATACCGGCACCCATGACAGCCTCCTGGAAGCCTCGATCTATGTTCAGACCATCGAGCACCGCCAGGGCTTGAAAGTGGCTTGCCTCGAAGAAATCGCCTACGAAAACGGCTGGATCGACCGCGACCATCTGCTGGAGCGGGCCAAATACTTCGGCAAGACTGGCTATGGCCAATACCTGTTCTCCCTCGCAGGGGAAACCCAATGAATGTGAGCGGTACACCGTTGAAAATCCTCATCACCGGCCAACACGGCCAGGTTTCCCGCGAGCTGCAACAGCGGCTCCAGGGCCTGGGTGAACTGGTCGTGCTCGGTCGCGACCAGCTCGACCTGGCCAACCCCGGGCAGATCCGCCAACAGGTACGCAGCCATCGCCCGGGGCTGATCATCAATGCGGCGGCGCATACCGCTGTCGACCAGGCCGAGAACGAGCCCGATGTGGCCTTCGCGATCAATGCCACGGCGCCCGGTATCCTGGCCGAGGAAGCCAAGACCCTGGGCATCCCGTTGATCCACTACTCCACCGACTACGTGTTCGACGGCAGCAAGCCTGCGCCCTACACCGAAGACGATGAGCCCAACCCGTTGGGGGTCTACGGCCAGAGCAAACTGGCGGGCGAACAGGCCATTGCGGCGGTGGGTGGTCAGTACCTGATCCTGCGGACCAGTTGGGTGTATTCGGGCCACGGCAAGAATTTCCTGCTGACCATGCAGCGCCTGCTCCAGGAAAAACCGCAGATGCGCATCGTCGCCGACCAGATCGGCGCACCGACCTGGGCCGGGACCATCGCCAACAGCACCCGTGCCCTGATCGAGCGCTGGCAGGCTGGGCAGGCCGGGGACTGGGGCGTGTACCACCTGACGGCCCAGGGCGAGACTTCGTGGTTCGGCTTTGCCCAGGCCATTGGCGAGCAACTGCTGGCCGAAGGCAAGGCCTGCGCCACACTGGAAGGGATTCCCGCCAGCGACTACCCGACGCCCGCCCAGCGCCCGTTGAACTCGCGCCTGGATTGCAGCCGCCTGCAACAACAATGGCAAGTCGGCCAACCGCAGTGGCGTGAAGCATTGCGCGAGTGTCTTGCACAGCAGCACTAGGCATAATGCGCCTGTACCCACAGGCGCAGACTTACATGACTCCACCCCTTCCGCGAAGACCCCGCTGGCGCAGCCTGGCCTTGCTGGCGTTGTGCCTGGCACCGCTGCTGTGGCCGCTGGAGCATCTGGCCGAGCGCTACTATCGCAGCGAACTGGCCGGGCAGAACCGCCAGACCCTCGACCTGTACGTCGCCAACCTGCTGGGCACCCTGCACCGCTACGAAGTGCTGCCGCAGATCCTTGGCGACCTGCCGGCCCTGCGCACGGCCCTGGCAGCGCCTCACGTCAGCACCAACCTGGTCGCCGCCAACCAGTTGCTCAAGCAGGTGGCGGCCCAGGCAGGCGTGGAAGTGATGTACCTGATGGACACCCGCGGCAAGACCCTGGCCGCCTCGAACTGGGACAAACAGGACAGTTTCGTCGGCCGCAATTTTTCCTTTCGGCCTTATTTCAGTGAAGCGATGGCCGGGCGCCTGGGGCGCTTCTTCGGCCTGGGCACCACCTCGGCCAAGCGCGGGTACTTCTTCGCCGCTGCGGTGCGCGAAGATGAGCATGTGATTGGCGTGCTGGTGGTCAAGGTCGACCTGGACCACACCGAAAGCTTGTGGGGCCAGACCCCCGAGCAACTGCTGGTCACCGACCACAACGGCGTGGTGATCCTGACCTCACGCCCCCAATGGCGTTTTCGCGCGACCCGGCCCCTGACCGAGGCCGAGCGCCAGGCGATTATCGCGATCCAGCCCTACCCGACCCGCGATCCGCAGCCCCTGAACTTCAACCCCAACGCCTGGCTGCGCCAATCCACCGAAATCGCTGAAACCGGCTGGAATGTAGAAATCCTTGCCCCGCGCACTCTGATCGACCGCCCCGTGCGTACGGTGGTCGCGGTCGGCGGTGCCACCTTGCTGGTGCTGATGCTGCTGCTCGGCCTGATGATGCAGCGCCGTCGCCACTACCTGGAACGCATCGCCTTTGAAGCCAAGGCCCGGCGCGAGCTGGAAATGCGCGTGGCCGAACGGACCAGCGACCTCGAAGGCCTCAACCGCCGCCTGCGCCAGGAAGTGCTGGAGCGCGAAAATGCCCAGCAAGAACTGGTGCGCGCCCAGGACGACCTGGTGCAGGCCGGCAAGCTGTCGGCGCTGGGCACCATGTCGGCCAGCATCAGCCATGAGCTCAACCAGCCCCTGGCGGCCATTCGCAGTTACGCAGAAAACGCCGGGATTCTCCTCGACCACCAGCGCACCGACGACGCCCGCGGCAACCTCAAGCTGATCAGCGAACTGACCGGGCGCATGGCCTCGATCATCGCCCACTTGCGCGCCTTTGCCCGTCGCGACCGGCATGCCCCGGAAAGCGTGGCCCTGCAACCGGCCCTGGACGACGCGCTGGCATTGCTGGCCAAGCGCCGGCGGGCCATGGAAGTGGAACTGATCCGCGACTTGCCAGAAGCCTCCCTGTGGGTGGAGGCCGGCGAAACCCGCCTGCGCCAGGTACTGGGCAACCTGTTGGCCAATGCCCTGGACGCCCTGACCGAAAAAGGCCCGCCGCGCAAATTGTGGCTGAGTGCCGAATCCACCGAGCAGGGCGTCAACCTGTACATTCGCGACAATGGGCCGGGGTTCTGCATGGAAGCCCTGGGTCGCGCCGGCGAGCCTTTCTACACCACCAAGACCCGCACCCAGGGCCTGGGGTTGGGCCTGGCCATCTGTGACACCCTGATGCGCGCCTTTGGCGGTGAACTGTTGTTTGCCAACCACAAGGAAGGCGGCGCACTGATAACCTTGAAACTGCGCGCCGGAGCACCCGGCGTCAGTCTGCAACCGTCCGAGGACCGCAGTGTATGAGTATCGATAACCAGATTCAGGTGGTGTTGATCGACGATGATCCACACCTGCGTCAGGCACTGTGCCAGACCCTGGACCTGGCCGGGCTGAAAGTCCTGCCCCTTGGCGAGGCCACCGGCCTCACGGCGCGCCTGTCGCGGGACTGGCCGGGAGTGGTGGTCAGCGACATCCGCATGCCCGGCATGGACGGCCTGGAGCTGCTCACCGAACTCCACGGCCAGGACCCGGAGCTGCCGGTGCTGCTGATCACCGGCCACGGCGATGTGCCCCTGGCCGTGCAGGCGATGCGCGCCGGCGCCTATGACTTCCTCGAAAAACCCTTCGCCAGCGACGCCCTGCTCGACAGCGTACGCCGCGCCCTGGACCTGCGCCGACTGGTGCTGGACAACCGCAGCCTGCGCCTGGCCCTGAGTGATCGCCAGCAACTGAGCACACGCCTGGTGGGCCAGTCGGCACCGATGCTGCGCCTGCGCGAGCAGATTGGCGCGCTGGCGGCAACCCGCGCCGACGTGCTGATCCTCGGCGAAACCGGCGCCGGCAAGGAAGTGGTGGCGCGTGCCCTGCACGACCTGTCGAACCGCCGCACCGGGCCGTTTGTCGCCATCAACGCGGGCGCCCTGGCCGAGTCCGTGGTCGAAAGCGAGCTGTTCGGCCATGAGCCGGGAGCGTTTACCGGTGCGCAGAAGCGGCGGATTGGCAAGTTTGAATTTGCCAACGGCGGCACGTTGTTCCTCGATGAAATCGAGAGCATGAGCCTGGATGTGCAGGTCAAGTTGCTGCGCCTGTTGCAGGAGCGGGTGGTCGAGCGCCTAGGCGGTAATCAGCAGATCCCCCTGGATATCCGCATCATCGCCGCAACCAAGGAAGACCTGCGCCAGTCCGCCGACCAGGGGCGCTTTCGGGCTGACTTGTACTACCGCCTGAACGTCGCGCCGCTGCGCATTCCGCCCCTGCGCGAGCGTGGCGAAGATGCCTTGATGCTGTTCCAGCACTTCGCCGACGAGGCCAGCAGCCGCCACGGCCTGCCGCTGCATGAACTGCAGCCCGGCCAACGGGCAATGCTGTTGCGCCATAATTGGCCAGGCAACGTACGGGAGCTGCAAAACGTCGCCGAACGCTTCGCCCTCGGCCTGGAGCTGGCCCTGGACAGCACACCCGACGGCCCAGCGCCCGGCGTACCGATGTCCACCGGGGGCTTGAGCGAGCAAGTCGAACACTTTGAAAAAGCCTTGATCGCCGCCGAACTCGGCCGCCCCCACAGCTCGGTGCGCAGCCTGGCCGAGGCCCTGGGGGTGCCGCGTAAAACCCTGCATGACAAGCTGCGCAAACATGGGCTGAATTTTGCCGACAGCGGCAACGCCCACACCGATGACGAATGACCTTTCACGCCCGCCAAGAGACCGCCATGAGCCGCGATAGCCGTTACCTGGAATCCATTCTGCACCATGACATCCCCCTGACCCGGGAGATGGGCCTCAAGGTGCTCGACTGGCAGGACCGGCAACTGCGCCTGCACTTACCGTTGCAAGCCAATATCAACCACAAGAGCACCATGTTCGGCGGCAGCCTGTATTGCGGCGCGGTCTTGGCCGGCTGGGGCTGGCTGCACCTACAGCTGCGCGAGGAAGGGATTGAAGACGGGCATATCGTGATTCAGGAAGGGCAGATCAGCTATCCGCTGCCTGTCACCCAGGACGCCACGGCGATTTGCCAGGCGCCGGAAGACAAGGTGTGGAAGCGATTCTTGGCGACCTACCAGCGCCATGGCCGGGCACGGCTAGCCCTGCAGACGTGGATTGTGAATGAGGGCAGTGAAGAGCAGGCGGTAGCGTTTACCGGGCAGTACGTGTTGCACCGCTAGGCAACCAATGTGGGTTGCGGGCTTGTGTGGGAGCGGGCTTGCCCGCGATGGCGGTGGGTCAGTCAACTATATCTAACCTGACACCGCGCCATCGCAGGCAAGCCAGCTCCCACATTTGATCTGCATTGCCTTCAAGAACGGGCCAGAGTCAGCAAGCGCTCGCGCCAGGCGGCCTTGGCCGGCAAGGCCAGGAAGAACGGGTTCAGCAGCGACTCACGCGCCGGGTAGCTGAACGGCTGGCCATTCAACTCCAGCACTTCGCCGCCAGCACCCTCCAGCACGCCCTGGGCGGCGGCGGTGTCCCACTGCGACGTCGGTGCCAGGCGCGGATAGCAATCGGCGCTGCCTTCGGCCAACAGGCAGAACTTCAAGGAACTGCCGATATTGGCCAGCTTCAACGCCCCCAGCCCTTGGCTCAAGCCGTCGAGCAAGCGTTCCTGTTCGGGGCTGGTATGGCGGCGGCTGGCAACCACGGTGAACGCCTCGCCCACCGCCGGCTTCTGGCGCACCTGGATCGGTCGGGGCGTGGCATTCACGTCGGAACGCCACGCCCCAAGGCCGGCGCCGCCGAAGTAGCAGCGGCCACTGGTGGGCATCGACACCACGCCAAACACCACCCGCCCCTGTTCGATCAAGGCGATGTTGACGGTAAATTCTTCACTGCCGCTGATAAACTCCTTGGTGCCGTCCAGCGGGTCCACCAGCCACCAGCGTTGCCAACCGGCACGCACGCTCTGGTCGATATCGGCATCTTCTTCCGACAGCACCGGGATGCTTGGGTCCAGCGCAGTAAGGCCGGCGAGAATCAGGTGGTGGGCGGCCAGGTCGGCGGCGGTGACCGGCGAATCATCCGCCTTGGCCGTCACGGCCACATCGGCGCGCCAGTACGGCAGGATGACCTCGCCGGCCTGGCGGGCCAGTTCAATCACCGGGGCAATATAGGCATGGCCGAGGAACAATTCGCTCATGGCAGGTAGGCTCCGCGCTGGGTCAGCAGGTCCCGCACCAGGTACAGCGCGGCGAGGGCACGGCCTTCACTGAACTGCGGGTTCTGCGCCAGTTGCGCCAGCTCGCGCAGGTTGACCCGGTCCACGCGCATCGGCTCGGGCTCGTCGCCTTCCAGGCGTTCTTCGTACAGTTCGGTGGCCAGCACCACCTGGATTTTCTGGCTCATATAGCCGGGGGACAAGGACAGTTCGGTCAGGTGCTCCAACTGCCGTGCGCCATAGCCCGCCTCTTCCTTGAGTTCACGGTCTGCCGCCGCCAGCACGTCTTCACCCGGCTCGATCAGGCCCTTGGGCAACGACAGTTCATACTCATCCGTGCCACCGCAGTATTCTTCCACCAGCAACGCGTGGTCAGCGTCGATCATCGCCACAATCATCACCGCGCCATACCCTGCACCCCGGCCCACCAGGCGCTCGTAGGTCCGCTCAACGCCATTGGAAAAGCGCAATTGCACTTCCTCCACGCGGAACAAACGGCTACTGGCGACAATTTCGCGGGCGAGGACGGTGGGTTTCTGGCGCATAAAGGGCTCCTTGGCGTGATCGGGTTACTATACCGTGGCTTTTCCGATTGTCTGTGTCGGATATATTTACTTACCTGCTTGAGAACCCATCATGCCGCCACTGCCCTGGTCCGCTATCGATACCGTCCTGCTGGACATGGACGGCACCTTGCTCGACCTGCATTTCGACAACCACTTCTGGATGGAACACCTGCCGCGGCGCTATGCCGAACTGCACGGGGTGAGCCAGGCCATGGCCGAGATGGAGTTGCAGCCGCTGTTCGAGCGTAATGCCGGCCAGTTGCAATGGTATTGCCTGGATTTCTGGAGCGCCGAACTGAAGATCCCGGTGCGCGAACTCAAGCTGGAAACCGCCCACCTGATCGCCCTGCGCCCGGACGCCGATACCTTCCTGGCAGCCATCAAACAGGCCGGCAAGCGCGTGATCCTGATCACCAACGCCCACCGCGACTCGCTGTCGCTGAAGCTGGAGCGCATCGAGTTGGCGCCGTATTTCGAGCGGCTGATCAGCTCCCACGACTATGGTTTTGCCAAGGAAAACCCGCAGTTCTGGGATGCGTTGCAGGCGGATATCGATTTTGACCCGGCGCGCAGCCTGTTTATCGACGATACGCTGCCGATTCTGCGCAGTGCACGGGATTTTGGCGTGGGGCATTTGCTGGCGGTCAAACAGCCGGACAGCCGCAAGGGGCCGAAGGATACGGCGGAGTTCGATGCGGTCGGGGATTACCGGGAATTGATCAGCGGGCTCTAAAACTATATGCAACACACCTGTGGGAGTGGGCTTGCCCGCGATAGCGGTGGGTCAGAGCTAGATTTGCTGACTGACGCACCGCTATCGCGAGCAAGCCCGCTCCCACATTTAGGCCGGGGTATTACTCTGGAATACGTAGAGTCTGCCCTGGGTAGATTTTGTTCACATCCTTGAGCATTGGTTTGTTGGCCTCAAAGATTTTGTTGTACTGATTGGCATCGCCATAGACCGCCAAAGAGATCGCGCTCAGGGTGTCACCCTTTTTCACCACGACAAAGCGGGCAGCTGCAACAGCAGGGCCCGACACAGTGATCTGGTCATCCACAGTCGCCACGCCGGCAATATTGCCCAGCGCCAACAGAATCTTCTCTTTCTCTTCCTGGCTGGCGACTTCACCGGTCACCGTCACCTTGTCGCCATCCACGGTGGTCTGTACATTCGGATTCCCCAGGCCGACCTTGGCAACGTGCTCCTTCAACTGCTCGCTCGCGTTTGCATTACCCGGCGTCAACAGATCAACGATTTTCTCGCCGGCTTCTTTGATAAAGCTAAAAAGACTCATAGTGCGCTCTCCTTGGGATTGGGTTTCCAGATGCCAAAGACTAGACCAGTCTTACAGGCCTTGGTTCCAGTCCGACCAATGACGCAAACGCGCTAGAATCCCTGCGCCATTGGAATAAGAGCCCTGGAGCGAAGGTGGACATCAAACAGCTGAAATTCCTCATCGCCCTCGACGAAACCCGTCACTTCGGCCAGGCGGCCGCGCGCTGCCACATTACCCAGCCGACCCTGTCGATGCGCCTGCGCAGCCTGGAAGAAGAGCTGGAGCTGCCGCTGGTCAATCGCGGCCAGCGTTTCGAGGGCTTTACCGCCCCCGGCGAGCGGGTGCTGGCCTGGGCGCGTACGGTACTGGCAGCCTATGACGGCCTGCAGGCCGAAGCGGCGGCCTGCCGGGGTAACCTGGTGGGGACGTTGCGCCTGGGCGTGGTGCCGCTGTCGAGCTTTGATCCGCTGGCCTTGATGCAACAACTGCACAAGCAACACCCCAGCCTGCGCTTTGAGCTATCGGCCCTGAGCTCCGAGCAAATCCTCGAACAACTGGCGAGCAATCGCCTGGACCTGGGCGTGTCCTACCTTGAGCGCCTGGACGCCGAGCGCTTTGACTCCCTGGCCCTGGACGAAACCCGCATGGGCCTGCTGTACGACCAACGATTCTTCAGCTTCGGCGAAAAACCCCTGAGCTGGGAGGCGCTGATCGAACTGCCCCTGGGCATGCTCACCAGTGGCATGCACTTTCGCCAGTCCATCGACCATAACTTCCACAGCCGGGGCCTGACGCCGCAACCCCTGCTGCAAACCGATGCCGTCCATCAGTTGCTGCAAGCGGTGCACGGCGGCCTGTGTTGTGCGGTGATGCCCCTGGACGGCGGCCTCGATGCCCTGACCGAACACCTGCGCCTGCAACCGATCGAAAACGCGCAAACCCTGGCCAAACTGGGGCTGATCATGCGCCGCAGCGCGCCGCGCTCGGCGTTGGCCGAGGCGTGTTTCGCGCTTTATCAGTAATCGCTGGTAAAGCCTTGATCGACGTCATCTATCGGTAGATCAGTACTGACGATTAGACGCGACCCTTTGTCGCGCCTAGTCTTCACTCTGAACACTTCGCCGGTGACTAGACTTGATGAACGCCCAGCGCCCAGCATGCGCGGCGCCCGCCCTGACAACGCCCGCGCCTGCCGCCAGCCAGAGTTATCAATACTGCAACCTCGACCATACGGAATTGGCCAGCACCGCGCTGGCCGAGGAAGTCGCGTTGGCGATTGCCTATAACGACATCAACCAGGCCGTCATGCTGGTAACGCCCACCGATCTTGAAGACTTTATTGTCGGTTTCAGCCTGGGCAGCGGCATCATCAGCGACATCAGCGACCTCTATGACCTGCAACTGAGCGGCGCAGGCGCGGCCCAGTACGCCCAGGTGCAAATCTCCAGCCGCGCCTTCTGGAACCTCAAGCAGCAGCGCCGGCAACTGGCCGGCACCAGCGGCTGCGGCCTGTGTGGCGTGCAAGCCCTGGAGCAGGCGCTGCCGGACCTTCAGGTGCTGCCTGGCGCACCGTTGCCGCCTGCTGCCTGGTTGGAGGGCCTGCGCCAGCGCATCAGCGCCTTTCAGCCTCTGGGCCAATACAGCGGCGCAGTGCATGCGGCGGTGTTCATGGATAACCAGGGCGAACTGCTGCTGGGCCGCGAAGATATCGGCCGGCATAACGCCCTGGACAAACTGATCGGTGCCCTGGTCCGCCAGCGTATCCCGACCGCCGGCGGCGTGGCCATTGTTACCAGCCGTTGCAGCCTGGAATTGATCCAGAAAATCCTGCGCGCGGGCATCCAGACCCTGGTCAGCCTGTCGTCACCCACCGGCCTGGCCCTGCAATGGGCGCGCCGGCACAACCTCAATCTCATCCACCTGCCGCAAAAAAGCGCGCCGCGGGTCTACAGCCCTGCGATGGAGTACCAGCCATGAGCAATCATCACCAAGCCGACCAAACCCCCACCCCGCGCTACAAGCCCTATAAAGGCCCGGCAGGCGGCTGGGGCGCGCTGATCAGCGTGGCGCAGGCGTGGCTGACCAGCGACAACGCGCTGAAAAACCTGCGCATGATGCTCAAGACCAACCAGAACGGCGGCTTCGACTGCCCGGGTTGCGCCTGGGGTGACTCGCCGGAAAGCGGCATGGTCAAGTTCTGCGAGAACGGCGCCAAGGCGGTCAACTGGGAAGCCACCAAGCGCCGGGTGGATGCGGCGTTCTTCGCCAAACACAGCGTCAGCGCGCTGCTGGAGCAAAGCGACTACTGGCTGGAATACCAGGGCCGCCTGACCGAGCCCATGAGCTATGACGCCCAGACCGACCGCTACAAGCCCATCAGCTGGGAATCGGCCTTCGACCTGATCGGCAAACACCTGCAAGCCCTGCCAAGCCCGGACATGGCCGAGTTCTATACCTCGGGCCGCGCCAGCAATGAGGCCGCGTACCTGTATCAACTGTTCGTGCGCGCCTACGGCACCAACAACTTCCCGGACTGCTCAAACATGTGCCACGAAGCCAGCGGCGTGGCCCTGGCGCAAAGCGTGGGGGTCGGCAAGGGCACCGTGACCTTTGATGACTTTGAACATGCCGACGCGATTTTCGTCCTGGGCCAGAACCCCGGCACCAACCACCCGCGTATGCTCGAACCACTGCGCGAAGCGGTGAAACGCGGGGCCCAGGTGGTGTGTATCAACCCGCTCAAAGAGCGTGGCCTGGAGCGTTTCCAACACCCGCAGCATCCGCTGGAAATGCTCACCAACGGCGACAAGCCGACCAACACCGCGTATTTCCGCCCGGCGCTGGGGGGCGACATGGCCATCCTGCGCGGCATGGCCAAGTTTCTGCTGCTGTGGGAGCGCGAGGCCCAGGCCGAAGGCAAGGAGGCCGTGTTCGACCACGAGTTCCTCAATGAACACACGATCAATGTGCTCGATTACCTGGCCAGGATCGACGACACCTCCTGGGATGAAATCGTCGAGCAGTCCGGCCTGAGCCTGGTGGAGATCGAGCAAGCGGCGCGCATGTACGCCAAAGGCAAGAACGTGATTATGTGCTGGGCGATGGGTATCACCCAGCATCGGCATTCGGTGCCGACCATCCAGGAAATCGCCAACCTGATGCTGCTGCGCGGCAACATCGGCCGCCCCGGTGCCGGCCTGTGCCCGGTGCGGGGCCACAGCAACGTGCAGGGCGACCGCACCATGGGCATCAACGAACGGCCGCCCGCGGCCTTCCTCGATGCCCTGGAGCGCCGCTTCCAGTTCAAGGTGCCCCGTGACAACGGGCATAACGTGGTCGAGGCGATCCACGCCATGCTCGAAGGCCGCGCCAAGGTGTTTATCGGCCTGGGGGGCAACTTTGCCCAAGCCACGCCCGACAGCCCTCGCACCTTCCAGGCCTTGAGCAATTGCGACCTGACGGTGCAGATCAGCACCAAGCTCAATCGCAGCCATCTGGCCCACGGCAAACAGGCCTTGATCCTGCCGTGCCTGGGCCGTACCGACATCGATATCCAGGCCGATGGCCCGCAAGCGGTGACGGTGGAAGATTCGTTCAGCATGGTGCACGGCTCCAACGGCCAGTTGCAGCCGCTGTCGACGCTGATGAAGTCGGAACCGGCGATTCTCGCCGGCATCGCCGCTGCCACTCTGGGCAGCAAGCCGGTGGACTGGAACTGGCTGGTGGCCGACTACCGTCGCATCCGCGACTTGATCGCCGACACCATTCCCGGTTTCAAGGATTTCAATGAGCGTGTGCAGCACCCAGGCGGTTTCTACCTGGGCAACAGCGCCGGCGCCCGCCGCTGGAATACCCCGTCAGGCCGCGCCAACTTCCGCGCCAACATCCTGCCCAAGGACCTGGTGCATGAACGCACCCGCGCCACTGGCCAGTTGCCCGACCTGATCATGCAATCCATGCGTTCCCACGATCAGTACAACACCACTATCTACGGCCTGGATGATCGTTATCGTGGGGTCAAGGGCCAGCGCGACGTGCTGTTCGTCAATGAAGCCGACATCATCCGCCTGGGCTTCAAGCCGGGGCAGAAGGCCGATATCGTATCGATCTGGGATGATGGCCGCGAACGGCGGGTCAAGGGTTTTACCTTGCTGGCGTTCGATATTCCGGCGGGGCAGGCGGCGGCGTACTACCCGGAGGTCAACCCGCTGGTGCCATTGGAAAGCACTGGGGAGGGTAGCCATACGCCGACTTCCAAGTTCGTGGCGATTCGCCTGGAAGCGGCCAGTGAGAATGGCTTGATCATGGCCCGAACGGCCTGATCGTTGCCTGATCGTTCCCACGCTCCGCGTGGGAATGCCGCCCCGGACGCTCTGCGTCTGCTTTTGATGACGCGGAGCGTCACTGGATGCGTTAGATCGCGGCCGTTGCGAAGTAGCTAAAGACCGGCAAAAACGACTTAAGTTCCCTAACAAAAACAGTAACTTAGCTAATTGTATACAACCCACACCACTGGTCGGAATTCGATTGTAAGAATATCACTACAACCTCAGGAGCGCGCCGTCATCCTCTTGAGGTTCCCCTATGAAGTTTTCCTCGATTCTCTTGTTGTCCCTTGGCCTGGTAAGTGGCGCAGCCATGGCCGGTGGCACCACCGAAGCCGGTGTAGGCGGCGCATTGGGCGGGGTTCTAGGTTCGGTCGTCGGCCAGCAGATCGGCGGCAATACCGGCTCGGCCATTGGTGCAGCCCTGGGCGGCGCCGGCGGTAGCGCAGTCGGCGCAGACAAACGCAGCCGTGGCGAAGCGGCCATTGGCGGCGCACTGGGCGCGGCGGGCGGCAACGTGGTTGGGCGCAGTGTCGGCGGTAGCACCGGCAGCTTGATCGGCGCAGCAGCAGGCGGTGGCGCAGGCGGCGCACTGGGTAACTATATGGGCAACAAGAGCGATGACGACGACCGTCGCTATCGTGGGCGCGATCGTGATGATCGTCGGTACTACCGTGATGACCACCCTGGTCGCGGCCATGCCTATGGTCATCGCAAGAACAAACATCACAACCGTCACCGGTAAGATTTAGAGAACTCTGCAGAACCCATGTGGGAGCGGGCTTGCTCGCGATGACAGTGTGCCAGTCGCCCAATGTATTGACTGACCGGCCACCATCGCAAGCAAGCCCGCTCCCACATTTGCTTGGGTGGCGTTTGCGAGTTCGGGGTCAGATCACCAACCGCTGCAACGCCTCGCGCAACATTCCCGGAATCGTCACCGGCTGGTTCGTCGCCCGGTCCACAAATACATGCACAAACCGCCCCGCCGCACAGGCCTCATCTTCGCCGGCCTTGAACACCGCCAACTCGTACTGCACTGAACTGTTGCCCAACTTGCCCACCCGCAGGCCGATATCGATATGGTCGGGAAAGGCAATCGAGGCGAAATAGTCGCACGCCGAACTCACCACAAACCCCACCACTTCGCCCTCATGGATATCCAGCCCGCCCTGCTCAATCAGGTAGGTGTTCACCGCCGTGTCGAAGAAGCTGTAATAGGTGACGTTATTCACATGCCCATACACGTCATTGTCGTGCCAGCGCGTAATGATCGGCTGGAAGTGGCGGTAATCGGCACGCTGCGGCATTGAATCGGGCATGGACAAGTCTCGTTGAAATGGATTTACAGGTCGTTCAGATGGGCCTGCGCCCAATCCCGCACCTCGGCATACGGATACCCTTCCAGCACGGCAAACCCTGGAATCCCCCGCGCCTTGAGCTTGGTAAACAACGGCACGCTGATCCCGCATAAAAACCGCGTCAGGCGTTCAGCCCCAGGCAAGCTGCCAGTGTACTGATGATGCCTGTGGATAAAATCCGCGCACAATCCCTGGAAGTTTTTATCCACAAGTGGCGCCAGACCAGGAGGCGACGGCAGATGGGCGACCTGGCCATGGCACACCGAGCAATGCCCGCACTGACGGGGCGCCTCTGCGTCGCCAAAATACTCGGCCAACCGAAACCCCAGGCAGCGCTCGCTGGCGAACAACGCCAGCATCCCATGGATGCGCGCCACTTCCGTGGCTTCGTGCTGCTTGAAGCCTGTGTATAACTCGGCGCTCAAGGCCTGGGGCTCAAACCCGGTATCGAGCAGGCTGTAGACCTCGGTCATCTGCTTGCTCTCCAGTTCAATCAGCCCCGACTCCTGGAAATAGTCCAGCGCCTTGACCACCCGGCCACGCTCGGCCTGGTGCTGTTGATAAAGCGCGTCGAAATCCACGGTAGCCCAACTCCTGGCCCGCTTACACACCTGGATGATTGCGGCGACAAACTGCTGTCGCTCACCGGAAAAACGCGCCAGCAACACCTCCGGCTCCACCAGGTACTTGAAGCGATACTCGGCATAAAACGCATAGCGCGGGGCAATCACCCCCTTGAGTTCCAGTTGCACCAGCAAGGTCTTGAGCGGCAGCTCGCGGATATTGCTCAGCTCCGCCAAGGAGCGCAGCAGAAACTCCCATTGCCCGTCCTCCCGGGCCGCCAGCAGTTCCTCCAGCACCCGCCGGATGCCTTCCTGCTCCGGCGTATCGTCGTACACGAAGTTCTCCAGCACATTGAGGCTGTCGCGGTTGGCCAGCACCAGACACTCGGAAGGCTGACCATCGCGACCGGCCCGCCCGATTTCCTGGCTGTAGTTCTCGATGGATTTGGGCAGGTCGAAATGCACGACGTTGCGGATATCACTCTTGTCGATGCCCATGCCGAAGGCAATGGTCGCGACGATACACGTAGACTGGCCGCCCATGAACCGGCGCTGGATGCCCTCACGCAGATCATGGGGCAAACCTGCGTGATAGGCCTCGGCCGGGATGCCATGGCGATTCAGGTGCTCGGCGATCTGCTCGGCGGTCTTCTGCAAGGTGACATAGACGATGCTTGGCTGGTTGGCCCGCTCGCCCATCCACTCCACCAGGCGCCGGCGCTTGTCTGCGCCGCTGACGGGCTCCACCAGCAGGTTGAGGTTGGGCCGATAGAAGCCAGTGGTGATCACGTCTGTGGCGGCGATGGCGAACTTGGCCTGCATGTCTGCAATCACCTTGGGCGTCGCGGTGGCAGTCAACAGCAGCACCTGGGGGATCTTGAACTGGCGCTGGTAGTCGGGGAGCTTGAGGTAGTCCGGGCGGAAGTTATGGCCCCACTCGGAAATACAGTGCGCCTCATCCACCACCAATAACGAAATCGAAACGCTTTGCAGAAAATTGCGAAAGCGCTCGTTCTTCAGGCGCTCCACGGAAATCATCAGGATCTTCAACTCACCAGAGCGGGCGCGGGCCATTACGTCATTGGCCTGCTCACGGCTTTGCGTCGAATCGATGCTGCCGGCCGAAATGCCATGGCGCTGCAAAAAGCCCAGTTGGTCCTGCATCAACGCCAACAGCGGCGATACCACCAGTGTCAGGTGCGGCAGCAACACGGCAGAGAGCTGGTAACAGAGGGATTTACCGGAACCGGTGGGAAAGATCGCCGCCGCCGAACGACCGGCCAGCACGGCGCTGACAGCCGCTTCCTGGCCAGGGCGAAACTGTGGATAACCAAAGACCTGCTGGAGGGTGTCGTGCATAAGCTGTCACTCCATTGACCGCTGAACAGGCCTAAAACATAGCCCGGTATTTTCAGCGGATCGAGAAAGGTCGCGAAGAAAAGAGAGACAGGATGATACACAGGCTGTGAGGTTGAACCGACAATCTACAGAACACCCCAAAACAAATGTGGGAGCGGGCTTGCCCTAATGCCAGTCAGTTAAGCCTTTTTGTAGGAGCGAGCTTGCTCGCGAAGAACTTGAGAGCGCCGCGTTTACCTAGCAAACACGCGTTATCGTTGACGTCCTTCGCGAGCAAGCTCGCTCCTACAGAAAGCAGAATCCGCTTAACTGACTGGCATTAGGGCTTGCCCGCGATGGCGGTGCCCCAGTCGATACCTCTGTTGACTGTTACACCTCTATCGCGGGCAAGCCCGCTCCCACATTTTCAGACCTTTTCTACCGCTCGATCAGCGGTTTTGCACACGCTCAATGGCTTTGTCATACACCGGGTTGGCCTTCTGTTCCTTGGCCAACTGGTAGTGACGCAGCGCATCGGCAAACTGCCCGGCCGCTTCGTAGATCCGCGCGATGTTGTAGTAGGAACCGGCGCGCACGGTGGCGGCTGTCGGGCCGCTGGCCAGGGCAATCGCCTTGCGGTTGGCCCAGATCGACTCGGCGGTGTTGCCGGCTTTCTGATAGGCCAGGCCGAGGTTGCCGTAGGCTTTGCCGAAGGCATTATCCAGCTCGATCGCCTGACGGAAGTAGTCGATCGCCTGGTCCAGATTACCGGCCTGGTAGGCTGCTTCGCCTTTGAGGTTCAGCTTTTTCGCATCACCCTGGACTGCAGAACTGACCACCACGGCATCCACGGCAACGTTGTCGTTGAGCAGGGGTTTGACTTCGTTGAGCACATCCTTGGCCTCGACCAGCACGCCGGTGAAGGTATTGATGTCCTGGAAGTCGCCGCTGCCGGTCATGCGGAACACGGTCCACAGGTTACCGGTGCGGTTGGCCGGCACGTAGTAGGTGCGGACCAGGGACTGGCCCATGTACACAAACACCTTGGCCTGGCTCTCGGACAGTGCCGTGGAGCCCGTATTGGTGCGGTTGGAGAAGTCATGCACGGCGTACACGTAGCTTTCGCCGTAGTGTTTTTTCTGCAGGGTGATGGTTTCCGGGCCGTAGCTGTCGGTGTCATCCACATCCAGCTCGGCATCGGTGCCGGTCTTGCTGTTGAAGTAGATGTTGTTGCCGGGGAAGATCATGTGGGAGTCGAGATCCGAAGGCGATTGCCCCCAGGTCAGCACCACACGCAGGCCGTCGAGGTTTTCCATCACCGGGCTGATGGCGTAGGTCATGCCTTTGCACGGGCACTTGACCACCAGGTTGGAGTAGCCGGGCTTCTTGATGATCAGCAGGTTGTCAGCGCCATCGGCAACTTCGCTGGTGAGGGTGACCTGGCCCTGGGCATTGGTGCGCCCCACCACATTCTGTGCGCCGTTGCGTTGCAGCAAGACTTCAGCGTCAGCGATTTTCTGGTCCTTGACCACCGCACTGAGTACTTCAATTGGCAACTGCTCGGCCTGGACAGAAAACGCCACTGCACACAATGACATCGCCGAAGCGACACGAAGCAAACCCATGCTTAACTCCCTTTAAGTAGTGGACGGAATCGCCCTACAAGATTTTGCGGTGAAACATACGCTGAATTCAGGTGCTTTGCCGGAATTTTATACAAAATGTGACATGCTTTTGTCCCACCGCTGCGTGGGGGCCTCACAGTCAAACCTCAAGCATCGGAAGCCTCCGTAGGAAATCGCCAAGCCGAGCACCATACGCTTCCCAAATTGCCTCCAGTGCCCATCCAGCCCTCTACAGAATCAGCCAAGCCTGGCCGAAACTAGCGTTCTCGCAACCTTCTCGGCAAAAACACCGTGAACCTGGAAAGGACTCAGTACATCAGCCATTACGGCGTCACGTTCAGCGTGATTCGTTTCACTGTACGGCCCGATAACAAGCAAGCACTTGCCAGCCTTTGCTTGCTAGAGGCAAAGGCCTTTGCGCCAGAGGTTCGCCTGCGCCTACAAAGTCTGTACGAGCGAATGCTCGCCCAAGCTCTTCCGTGCCTCATGACAGTGGTCATTTCAAAACCATTGACCAGAAAACAGGCAGAGAACCTGAACCGCCGCAATAACGTCATCAAAGAAGCTATTTCAGGTGCGGTTGCAGCCCCAATTGGGATCATTTCCAGCAAGGCAGAATCACTGATCGAAAATGCCACCAGCGATTTGATATCCCGCCAGCTCCGCAACTTCCAGCGTGCAGACATCATCATCGGCCTAGAGGCTCGGGTCAGCGGGGGAATTGGCCCCCAGCGCTCAAGCCTCTCATTGCATGTGTACTCAGATGAGCCATAGTCAAATACTCTATCTACAGACGGCGATCTTCTTCGCCTTTTATCTATTACTGCATTACAAAATCACCGACTGCACACTCAGGAAGCGTTTTGCTGTCACGTTTATCGTAAGCGGCTTGATCCTGACATTCTGGCTACCTTACGTGGCTATCATTCTCAGCATTCAACTCCTCCCCCTCGCCCTCTTCTTGATAGGCTTGGCACTGTTTCTCACCCGCAACAAATACCGCCATCACCACGACCATCCCCCTCACCCACTCCTGCGTGCCCCCACCATGAACCTGCCCCCCCACTTCCCCGAAGACCCCGTGATGCAGCAGCTCCTGCAATTGCTGCACGAAGAAATCGGCCTGCCCAAGCACAAAACCGTCCGCCTTAAAACCTCGCTCAACTTCGACCTCGGCTGCGACGGCGCGGAAGCCAGGCAATTTATGGAGGCCCTGGAGCAGGCATTTGATCTCGACCTGGGTGACTATGATGCCTATCGCTACTTCAACCCGCCGGTGTTCGATGTGTTCCTCAAGCACCGCGCCAAAGGCCGGGGAGAAAAGATGCCGCTCACTATCGGCATGCTCTACCTGGCCATCAAGACTCATAGCTGGGATACGCAGACACTGGAAAACCTGAGCTGAAGAACACTGAATCATTAATGTGGGCTTGCTCGCTCCCACATGCCGACCTGCGCCAATCCGGGCCTTTTTGCCGCCCTGCTCTACGCTCATCGAGATTTCCCCGCGCACAAAAAAGCCGCCCACGAGGGGCGGCTTTTTAACAGCTAGCGAATCTTACAACTTCGGACCCGCTGCCTTGATCGCGTCGCTGACTTCAAACTTCTTGAAGTTCTCGACGAACAGGCCGGCCAGGGCCTTGGCTGCTTCGTCGTAGGCAGCCTTGTCAGCCCAGGTGTTACGTGGGTTCAACAGGCCGGTCTCAACGCCCGGTACGGCCAATGGCACGTCGAGGTTGATGGTGTCCAGGTGCTCGGTTTGCGCACCGATCAACGCGCCGCTCTGGATCGCTGCGATCACCGCGCGGGTGGTCGGGATGTTGAAGCGCTTGCCGACACCGTAGCCACCGCCGGTCCAGCCGGTGTTGACCAGGTAGACCTTGGAGCCGAAGCCACGGATGCGCTTGATCAGCAGCTCGGCGTATTCGCCAGCCGGGCGCGGGAAGAACGGCGCGCCGAAGCAAGTGGAGAAGGTCGACTTGATGCCGCTGCCCGAACCCATTTCAGTCGAGCCCACCAGTGCGGTGTAGCCGGACAGGAAGTGGTAGGCCGCCTGTTCTTCGTTGAGGATCGACACCGGTGGCAGCACGCCAGTCAGGTCGCAGGTCAGGAAGATCACGGCGTTTGGCTCGCCGCCCAGGTTCTTCTCGGAACGCTTGGCAACGTGCTCCAGTGGATACGCGGCGCGGCTGTTCTGGGTCAGGCTGACATTGGTGTAGTCGGCGTGCTTGGCATCGTCGATCACCACGTTTTCCAGGACGGCGCCGTGCTTGATGGCTTTCCAGATGACCGGCTCGTTCTTCTCGGACAGGTCGATGCACTTGGCATAGCAACCGCCTTCGATGTTGAACACCACGCCTTCGCCCCAACCGTGTTCGTCGTCGCCGATCAGGTAGCGGCTTTCGTCAGCGGACAGGGTGGTCTTGCCCGTACCGGACAGACCGAAGAACAAGGTCACGTCGCCTTCTTCACCGATGTTGGCAGCGCAGTGCATTGGCAGCACGTCCGCGGCCGGCAGCAGGAAGTTCTGCACCGAGAACATGGCTTTTTTCATCTCGCCGGCGTAACGCATGCCAGCGATCAGGACTTTTTTCTGGGCGAAGTTGAGGATCACGCAACCATCGGAATTGGTGCCGTCACGCTCAGGCACACATTCAAAGTTGGCCACGTTGAGCACTTGCCACTCTTCACGCCCGGCCGGGTTGTACTGGGCCGGGTTGATGAACAGGCAACGACCGAACAGGTTCTGCCAGGCAGTCTGGGTGGTCATTTTCACGGCCAGGTAATGTTCTTCGGCAGAACCTACATGCACGTGGGAAACGAAATGCTCTTGCGCGTTGTTGAAAGCCTCGACGCGAGCCCACAGGGCATCGAACTTGTCGGCCGGGAACTTGCGGTTGATCGGGCCCCAGGCAATGGCGGCCTGGGTAGACGGCTCTTCAACGATGAAACGGTCGACCGGCGAACGACCGGTACGGTGACCGGTTTCAACAACCAGCGCGCCAGTATCGGCAAGCACGCCTTCACCGCGTTGCAGGGCTTCTTTGACCAGATCGTCAACACTCAGATCGGTGTATACGGCGTTATTGGCTTGCGTCATGAGGTTCCCCGTCGGCCTATGGCCGAGTGCTCCAAACGTTTTGTAGTAGAAAGTTGCGCACTACTACCGCGAAAAAAGTGGGCCGGATTATGCCAGAAAAGCCCAAAAAAAGTAGGGCCCTCCCGTCAGAACACCTCTAATCCGGCGTTTGTCAGGTGATTTACCTGTGCTTAAACGTTTTAGTGATGGGTGCCCGAAGGGGTGTCAACGCCAGCGCCAGCGAACAATTGGGCGATATCGGCAGCGTCGAACAGGTAGCGCTGGTTGCAGAACTGGCAGTCGATCTCGATTCTGCCACCGTGCTCCACCGCCAGATTCTGCGCATCTTCCAGGCCCAGGCTCACCAGGGCATTGCCCGAACGCTCGCGCGAGCAACTGCAATGGAAACGCAGCGATTGCGCATCGAACAGGCGCACTTCTTCTTCGTGGTAAAGGCGGTGCAGGATGGTTTCGTTGTCCAGGCCCAGCAGCTCTTCAGCGGTCAGGGTACCGGCCAGGGCCGTGAGGCCGCGCCAGCTTTCTTCGCGCTCATCCTCGTCCTTGATCCGGTCCGCCGGCAGCTGTTGCAACAGCAGGCCACGGGCGCGCTTGCCGTCCGCGTTGAGCCAGAAGCGGGTGCCCACTTGCTGGGACATGACGAAATAGTTGGTGAAGCAGTCAGACAGGGTTTCACCGTCCAGATCGACAATGCCCTGGTAACGCTGGCCAACGGTCGGGTCGATGGTCAACGCCAGCACGCCGTTGGGCATCAGGTCGGCCAGGGTCGCGTCCGCCGGGATCTGGTCTGCGTCATAACGGGCCAGGCCACGGATTTCGCGCTCGCTGGAGCACTCGATCATCAGCATGGGCACCGGGCCTTCGGAGCGGGCCTGGAGAATCAGCAAGCCATCGAACTTCATAGTGCCCACCAGCAACGACGCGGCGGCCATCAGTTCGCCAAGCAACTGCGCGACAGGCTCTGGATAGGGGTGTTTGGCAAGGACCTCGGCATAGCTGCGCTCAAGGGCAACCAGTTCGCCACGGGCGTCGTTGTCGTCAAAGAGGAAACGTTGGGTGAAGTCGGTATCCGGTAGATCAGTCATAGGTCTGGGTATCTGAATTGATGACAAAATGATGACAATGTTTCTAAAATTATGCGCTTTAGCACCAATTTGGTGCGCTTTTATGCCGACAGGTGAAGAGTTTCAGAGCGAAGAGGAAACAGTTTATGAACAATCCGGGTTTGTTCCAAGCCAAGTGGAACCTCGGGCGATTGGCCCTGTGCAATTTACTCGCTCTGGGGCTGCTGTGTTTTTGGCTATGGCCCGCAGGCCAGATGCTTTGCGTGATATTCGACGAATGGCTGTTCCATCTACTCAACGACCCGTTGGCCAGCAACCCGGCCTGGCTGCATGTGTGGGCGGTAGCCAGCCTGCGCCCCTTTGATGCCGTGGTCGGGGTGATCCTGCTGACGCTGCTGATCCGCGGCGAATGGGTGTTCAAGGCGTTTGAAGTGCGCCAGGCGTTTTTCGGTTTTCTCGCGATTCTGCTGTTACTGCTGTTTATCCGCATGCTGTTTTCCAAGCTCGCGGCGCAGATGGGCTGGCAACACAATAGCCCGTCGATGGTGATCAGCGGGGCGATCCATATGAGCGACTACTTCCCTGACCTGGAAAGAACCTGGGAATTGAAGGACCGCTCCAGCCAGAGCTTCCCCGGTGATCACGCCTCAGTGCTGTTGATCTGGGGGATGTTCATGAGCGTGTTTGCCAAGCGGATCGGCCAGGTTGTGCTGATCTGGGGCCTGGCGCTGCTGTTCATGATGCCGCGCCTGGTGGCGGGTGCGCACTGGGGGCAGGACGACTATATCGGTGGCGTACTGCTGGCGCTGTTGGCGCTGGGGTGGGGTTACTGCACGCCGTTTGCGGCGAAGGTTGCGGGTTGGCTGCTACACAGGACCCAACCGGTATTTACAGTGTTGCAACGGGTACCGGTGATCAATCGCCTAAGCGTGATCCGCAACGCCTGAGCCCAGGTGCAGGAGCCTGGCCGGCTCCTGCTGCCCCTTCTCAATCATCATTGCCGCTACCGCGAAACTTGAACAGGTCGCGGCGCTGCTTCTTGCTCGGCTTGCCATCGGTGCTCATGCCCAATGCGCCGGCCTTGCGCATGGCCGCGGCATTTTCGCGCTTGGCGATACTGGCCGGGGTCTCGCTGTACAGTGCCTGCGCTTCGGGAGCGCCGCGACGAACGATGGAAAGCGCCTCCACTACCACCGTTTTCTCATCAAACCCGACACGAATCTGCAACTCGTCGCCAATGCGCGGCTCCTTGCCTGGCTTGCAGCGCTCGCCTCGGCAATGCACCTTGCCACTCTCGATGGCGGCCTTGGCCAAGGCCCGGGTTTTGTAGAAACGTGCGGCCCACAGCCACTTGTCCAACCGGACTTTTTCGTCCTCTTCCTGCTTTTGAGCCACTGGAATTCCTCGCTCTGAAAAATGTCGCAACTTAACAGTCGCCCCCCTACGACGCACAAACGCCAAGGCTCACCTAAGATACGCCAGGTGTCAGGCAGTTTCCCTTCAGCCGTGGTTTTTTATGGCGTGAAGATATCTGTCGCCATTTGGTGAATATTCTGCGTGAATACCGCGAATTCGGCGCCAAGCGCTCGTCAACGTTCCTGGGTTGTCACAATCCATGAGCAGTAGGACGCTAGTGTCGTCTGACGTCGAAATATTTCTGATTGCCGGTTGTTCACATTGAAGACATTTGACCATTTGACCGTTGTCGGTCTGCGTGAGTGGGTGGCACTGCCTGATTTAGGCGTGGCGGGCCTGCGCGCGAAGATCGACACCGGGGCCAGTACCTCCAGCCTGCATGCCACCGAGATCGAGCCTTTTGAGCGTGACGGTGAAAAATGGGTGCGCTTCACAGCGCACCTGGGCAGCGTGGTGCAACTGCGTCACCGGCGCTGCGAAGCGCCGCTGGTGGCGATGAAAACCATTAAAAGCTCCAACGGCCAGGCGCAGGTGCGCTACGTCATCAGCACCACCCTGGCCCTGGGTGATCGGGTATGGCGGGTGGAGTTCACCCTGGCTTGCCGCAAAACCATGCGTTACCGCCTGTTGCTAGGTTCCAAAGCCCTGATCGACGGCCAATTAGTGGTCAACCCGGGGCTCAAGTACGTTCAAGACAAGCCGGTGTTCCCGGTCTCTACTATTGCTGCCACAGGTGTTGCATGAAGATCGCTGTGCTGTCGCGTAACCCGCGTCTGTATTCCACCCGTCGTCTGGTCGAGGCCGGCACCGAACGGGGCCATGAGATGGTGGTGATCGATACGTTGCGCGCCTATATGAACATTGCCAGTCATAAGCCGCAGATCCACTACCGGGGCAAACCACTGGAAGGCTTCGACGCGGTGATCCCGCGCATCGGTGCCTCGGTGACGTTCTACGGCTGCGCGGTACTGCGTCAGTTTGAAATGATGGGAGTGTTTCCGCTCAACGAGTCGGTGGCCATTGCCCGCTCCCGGGACAAGCTGCGCTCCCTGCAATTGCTGTCGCGCCGGGGGATCGGCTTGCCGGTGACCGGCTTTGCCCATTCCCCCGATGACATTCCCGACCTGATCGAAATGGTCAACGGCGCCCCGCTGGTCATCAAGGTGCTGGAAGGTACCCAGGGCATTGGCGTAGTGATGTGTGAAACCGCCACGGCGGCGGAGTCGGTGATCGAGGCGTTCATGGGCCTCAAGCAGAACATCATGGTCCAGGAGTACATCAAGGAAGCCGGCGGTGCCGATATCCGTTGCTTCGTGGTGGGGGACAAGGTGATTGCGGCGATGAAACGCCAGGCCAAGCCAGGGGAGTTTCGCTCCAACCTGCACCGTGGTGGCAGCGCCAGCCTGATCAAGATCACCCCGGAAGAGCGCATGACCGCCCTGCGTGCAGCCAAGGTCATGGGCTTGAGTGTGGCGGGCGTGGATATCCTGCGCTCGAACCACGGGCCACTGGTGATGGAAGTGAACTCGTCACCGGGCCTGGAAGGGATTGAGACCACCACCGGCAAGGACGTGGCCGGGATCATCATTCAGCATCTGGAGAAGAACAGCGGGCCAAACATGACCCGCACCAAGGGCAAGGGCTGAAATACTCTCTTTAAGGCAGCACAAACCCGAGTGGGAGCTGGCTTGCCTGCGATGACTGACTAACATTCAACATCACTGTCAGATTTTTTCGCAGGCAAGCCAACTCCCACATTTGAGTTTTGCAGTGGTTTACACCGCATCCCTTGGCAACATCAGCCCCAACGGCAAGCGCACCCGCGCTTCCAGCCCGCCATCGGCACGGTTGCGCAGTTCGACATTGCCGCCATGCATCGAAGCAATCCGCCGCACAATCGCCAGCCCCAGGCCGGTGCCTTTGCCACCACGGGCACGGTCGCCACGGGTGAACGGGTTGAAAATGCCTTCCAGTTCCGCCGGATCGATCCCGGCGCCACGGTCCATGACACTCAGCACCACGTAAGGCGCGTTGGTGTCACCGGACACATAGGCGGCGACTTCCACCTCGGTGCCCGCGTGATGCAAGGCGTTGCCGATCAGGTTGTTCAGCAGGCGCTTCATCGAGACCCGGCGCAATGCAAAGGGCTGGATCGGCTCCAGGCGCATGCGCACCTGCTCGCCATTCTGGTTATAGGGCGCCACGACCTCGCGCACCAGGTCGGTCAGGTCCACCTCTTCCACCACCTCATCGCGACCATCGCGGATAAACGCCAGGAACTGGTCGAGAATCGCATCCATGTCCTCGATATCACGGACCATGTCATCGGTCAGGTCGGTGTGGTTACCCATCAGTTCCAGGGACAGGCGCAAGCGTGTCAGCGGCGTGCGCAGGTCGTGGGAGACCCCGGCCAGCATCAGCTCGCGTTCACGACCGGCCTGTTCGACATCCTCGGCCATCTGGTTGAACGCGCTGTAGACCTCGGTCATCTCGCTGGGCGTATCGCTGATCGGCAGGCGCACGCTGCGCCCCTGCCCCAGTTGCCTGGCGGCGAACACCAGGCGCTTGAGCGGCTGGTTGAGCTGGCGCACGAAGATCCAGGCCGAGGCGGTGGAAAGCAGGCCGATGGCCAGGAACCAACCGAGTACGTTCCAGATCTTCTGCCCCCGCAACGGGTGCGGATACAACGGAACCTTGATCCAGGCATCGCCCAGGCTCGGCGCGCGCACCCAGAGGGCTGGTGAGACATGCATGCGCAAGCGCACCTCGGTGTCCTCACCCAGTTCAGCCTGCATCTGACGCTGGTAGATCTCACTGTAAGGCCAATGCTGCTCGCCTTCCGGCACGCCAGCCCCATCGACGCGGGTCAACGTCGACGCCTTGGCGACTTTTTCGCGGTTCTCGGGATCCACAGCCCAGTAGCCACGCAATGTCAGCGCAACACCATGGCTGTACTGCCGATCCACCAGCACGTCTTCGTTCATCAACAGGTAAACGAGGGTCAGCGCCTTGGAAAACAGAACGACGATCAGCACCAGCCACAGGGTGCGGGAGAAGAAACTTTGGGGGAACCACAGCGGGGTTTTCATAGAAGACAGCTAGACACCTGGCAAGAGCGAGCCACGCTCGCAGAATTGCAGACGCCGGGCATCCGGCCGACCCCTTGGGGTCAAACGCCAGAATACCCGCATGTGCAAATCATCGGTTACTTGGTTGCCGTACCATCCGGCACAAACACGTAACCCACGCCCCACACTGTCTGGATATAACGCGGTTTGGACGGGTCCGGCTCGATCATCCGGCGCAGACGGGAGATCTGCACATCGATGGAGCGCTCCAGGGCGTCCCATTCGCGACCACGGGCCAGGTTCATCAGCTTGTCACGGGTCAGCGGTTGACGAGCGTTCATCACCAGCGCCTTGAGCACCGCGAACTCACCGGTGGTGAGCATGTGCACTTCTTCGCCACGCTTGAGCTCACGGGTGGCCAGCGACAGTTCGTAGTCACCAAATGTCACGCTTTCGTCTTCGCTGCCTGGCGCGCCCGGTACGGGAGCCGCCTGGCGACGCAATACAGCCTTGACCCGGGCCATCAGCTCGTCGGGGTTGAACGGCTTGGCCAGGTAATCGTCGGCGCCCAGTTCCAGGCCCTTGATCCGGCTCAGCTCATCGCCCTTGGCGGTCAGCATGATGATCGGGATCTGGTTGTTGGTGCTGCGCAGACGCTTGCAGGCCGTAAGGCCGTCTTCACCCGGCAACATCAGGTCGAGTACGACCAGGTTGAAGACCTCGCGCCCCAGCAGGCGGTCCATCTGCTCGGTGTTCGGCACCGCGCGGGCACGGTAGCCCTTGGAGGTAAAGAACCGCTCCAACAGGCTGCTCAGCCCCGGATCGTCATCAACGATGAGAATTTTTTCGCCTTCAGCAGTTTGTGCAGTGCTGCTCATTGGATGCTCCTCTTATCTGGCGCGCATTATGGCTTAGCTGCCGTTATACGCACGGTACGCATTGTTAGCAGATTTTTCTCCAACCACCAGTGCGCCTGCTCCCGGCGCAATCCCCCCAAGGACGGAACGCTGGTTATAATGCCGCGCCTCAGTGCCGGGCAGTGCCATGGCCGGCCTGGTGTTTTTTTCATCTGCTTGTCGTGATTATTTCGATTTCGAGGGTCAATAGGCTGCCTCTTGACCCAGGCAGCGGCGCCAGTCGGGCCGCTCAACCAGCTGCGCAGGGCCTTGTTTTGCGGGCCTGCGCACTGCTTTCAAGAATTTCAGGTGGTTTTATGGACAGCATCAACAGCCGCATCGCCGAGGAACTCGGTGTACGCCCACAACAGGTCGAAGCGGCCGTCGCTCTACTGGATGAGGGCTCCACGGTGCCCTTCATCGCCCGTTACCGTAAAGAAGTGACCGGCAGCCTCGATGATATCCAGCTGCGGCATCTGGAAGAGCGCCTGCGCTACCTGCGAGAACTCGACGAACGGCGCATCAGCATCCTCGCCAGCATCCAGGAGCAGGGCAAGCTGACCCCGCAACTCGAACGCGATATCAAGCTCGCCGACACCAAGACCCGCCTCGAAGACCTGTACCTGCCGTACAAGCAGAAACGCCGCACCAAGGGCCAGATCGCCCTGGAAGCCGGCCTCGGCGAGCTGGCCGACGGCCTGTTCAACGACCCATCCCTGGCCCCGGAAACCGAAGCAGCGCGCTTTGTCGATGGCGAAAAAGGCGTGGCCGACGTCAAGGCTGCCCTCGAAGGCGCCAAATACATCCTCATGGAGCGCTTCGCCGAAGACGCCAACCTGCTGGAAAAATTGCGTAACTACCTGAAACAGGAAGCCACCCTCAGCGCCCGCGTGATCGCCGGCAAAGAGGAGGAAGGCGCCAAGTTCCGCGATTACTTCGAGCACGACGAACCGCTCAAGAGCATGCCGTCCCACCGCGCCCTCGCCATTTTCCGCGGGCGCAACGAAGGCATTCTCAGCTCCGCCCTGAAAGTCGGCGACGAACTGCCGGGCACCATGCACCCGTGCGAAGGCATGATCGGTCAACAATTCGGCATCCAGAATCAGAATCGTCCTGCGGATAAATGGCTCGGTGAAGTCGTGCGCTGGACCTGGAAGGTCAAGCTCTACACCCACCTGGAAACCGACCTGCTGGGCGAGTTGCGCGACGGCGCCGAGACCGAGGCGATCAACGTGTTCGCCCACAACCTGCACGACCTGCTGCTGGCCGCACCGGCCGGCCCGCGTGCAACCCTGGGCCTGGACCCGGGCCTGCGCACCGGTTGCAAGGTCGCCGTGGTCGACGCCACCGGCAAGCTGCTGGACCACGCCACCGTGTATCCGCACGTGCCCCACAACAAGTGGGACCAGACCATCGCCATCCTGGCCGCCCTGTGCGCCAAGCACGCGGTAGACCTGATCGCCATCGGCAACGGCACCGCCAGCCGCGAGACCGACAAGCTGGCCCTGGAGCTGATCAAAAAATACCCAGGCATGAAAATGACCAAGGTCATGGTCTCCGAAGCGGGCGCTTCGGTGTACTCGGCGTCGGAGTTGGCCTCCAAGGAGTTCCCGGACCTCGATGTATCGATCCGTGGCGCAGTGTCCATCGCCCGCCGCCTGCAGGACCCACTGGCCGAGCTGGTGAAGATCGACCCTAAATCCATCGGCGTCGGCCAGTACCAGCACGATGTGTCGCAGCTGAAACTGGCGCGCGGCCTGGATGCGGTGGTGGAAGACTGTGTGAACAAGGTCGGCGTCGACGTCAACACCGCCTCGGTCGCCTTGCTCGCACGGATTTCCGGCCTCAACGCTACCCTGGCGCAGAATATTGTCACCCATCGCGATGAAAACGGTGCGTTCAAGACCCGTGCGGCGCTGAAAAAAGTCGCACGCCTTGGCGAAAAAACCTTCGAGCAGGCCGCCGGTTTCTTGCGTGTAATGAACGGTGACAACCCGCTGGACGCCTCGGCGGTCCACCCGGAAGCCTACCCACTGGTGCAACGCATTGCCGCCGAAACCGACCGCGATATCCGCTCGCTGATCGGCGATGCCGGGTTCCTCAAGCGCCTGGACCCGAAGAAGTACACCGACGAAACCTTCGGCGTACCAACCATCACCGACATCCTGCAAGAGCTTGAAAAACCCGGCCGCGACCCACGTCCCGAGTTCAAGACCGCCGAGTTCCAGGAAGGCGTCGAAGACCTCAAGGACCTGCAACTGGGCATGATCCTCGAAGGCGTGGTGACCAACGTGACCAACTTCGGCGCTTTTGTGGATATCGGCGTGCATCAGGACGGTTTGGTGCATATTTCCGCGCTTTCGGAGAAGTTCATCAAAGATCCCCGTGAAGCGGTGAAGGCCGGTGACGTGGTCAAGGTCAAGATCATGGAAGTCGATATCCCGCGCAAACGCGTGGGCCTGTCGATGCGCATGAGCGATACCCCCGGCGAGAAAATCGACGGGGCCCGTGGCGCACGCCCGGGTTCAGCCCCGCGCCAGTCGCAAAACCGTTCGGAAAACACTGCACCGCGCAAGGAAACCGCCACCGCAGCCCCGGCCAATAACGCCATGGCTTCGCTGTTCGCCAACGCCAAGCAACTGAAAAAGCGCTGATGGAGCTGCCAGCCGGCTTGACCCACAGCGCTTTCAGCGAACTGCTCGGCTGCCACCTGCAACGCCTGGACCAGGGCGTTGCCGAGGTAGCCCTGAGCCTTGAGCCACACTTGCGCAACCGCGCGGGCAAGCTCCATGGCGGGGCGATTTTCAGCCTGGTGGACATTGCCATGGGGCTGGCCTGTTCCAGCACCCACGGTTTCGACCAGCAGAGCGCGACCATCGAGTGCAAAATCAATTACATCCGTGCGGTGTCCGACGGTGATGTGCTGTGCACCGCCCGGGTCATCCACCCCGGCCGGCGCACGCTGGTGGTCGAGGCCGAGGTGTATCAGGGCGAAAGACTCGTCGCAAAAGCACAAGGCACCTTCGCTGTCCTATAGCTCCCAGTCATCAATTTGGGTTAATTTCGGCGCTGCAAAAACAGCGTCGGAATTTTCTTCCTGCGCAATAGCCAAATTCAGGGAATGAAGTAGGCACTTTCAGAGCAGGTTATTCCGGCTCGAAAACCAGGCGAAAACGCCAGTTTTAACTTCACCCTTGTAGACCGTCTTGCCCACCCCCATATTGGGGCGACTGACGCGTGAAGGAATCCAACTTGAGCGAACTTCTCAACTGCCGCCTGGCACTGCTCGGCAAGCGCGAACACCTCTCTTTGCTTGAGCATTGCCTGCACGGCATCGAGCGTGAATGCCTGCGTGTCACCGGCGAAGGCCGCCTGGCTCAAACGCCGCATCCAGAGGCCCTGGGCGCCGCATTGACCCATGAATCGATCACCACCGACTATTCCGAGTCGCTGCTGGAGTTCATCACGCCGGCCTTGCCCAACCCGGCAGATACCCTGCGCAGCCTCGACAAGATTCATCGTTTTGCCTACAGCAAGCTCGGCAACGAGTACCTGTGGAGTCCATCGATGCCGTGCCCGTTGCCGGCCGAGGAAGATATTCCGATTGCCTACTACGGCACCTCCAACATCGGACAGCTCAAGTACGTGTATCGCAAGGGCCTGGCCCTGCGCTACGGCAAGACCATGCAGTGCATCGCCGGCATCCACTACAACTTTTCCCTGCCGGAAGAACTGTGGCCGTTGCTCAAGGCAACCGAAGGCTTCGTGGGCACCGACCGTGACTACCAGTCCACGGCCTATATCGCGCTGATCCGCAACTTCCGCCGCTACAGCTGGCTGCTGATGTACCTGTTCGGTGCCTCGCCGGCCCTGGATGCAGGTTTCCTGCGCGGGCGTTCCCATCAACTGGAACAGTTCGATGCCGACACCCTGTACCTGCCGTATGCCACCAGCCTGCGCATGAGCGACCTGGGTTACCAGAGCAACGCCCAGGCCGGCCTGACCCCTTGCTACAACGACCTGCTCAGCTACACCGACAGCCTGCGCGAAGCGGTGGCAACGCCCTACGCGCCTTATGTCGAAATCGGCACCCACAAGGACGGTGAGTGGGTCCAGCTCAACACCAACATCCTGCAGATCGAAAACGAGTACTACTCCAATATCCGCCCCAAACGCGTGACCTACACCGGCGAACGGCCGATCCAGGCACTGATGGCCCGTGGTATCCAGTACATCGAAGTACGCTGCCTGGATATCAACCCGTTCCTGCCGATGGGCATCGACTTGCCGGAGTCGCGCTTCCTCGACGCCTTCCTGCTGTACTGCGCGCTGAACGACAGCCCGTTGTTTGAAAACAACGAGTGCGGCAATGCCACGTCGAACTTCCTCAGCGTGGTCAAGGAAGGCCGGCGTCCGGGCCTGCAATTGCAGCGCTGTGGCCAGGCCGTGGAAATGAAGGCATGGGCCACCGAACTGCTGGAAAAAATCGCCCCGCTGGCCGCACTGCTGGACCAGAGCCAGGGCCTCAATGAACACAGCCAGGCGCTGGATGCCCAGTTGGCAAAGGTCCAGGATGCGTCCCTGACCCCGTCGGCCCAGGTGCTGGCGGCGATGCGCGAGCACAAGCAGAGCTTTGCCCAGTTCTCCCTGCGTCAGAGCGAAGTGCATGCCGAGCACTTCCGTAGCGAGCCGTTGCCGGCAGACGAGCAGGCGCGCTTTGAGGAACTGGCCCGCAGTTCGCTGGCCCAGCAGGCAGAGCTGGAGCAGAACGAAGTGGGTGACTTTGATGTGTTTGTCGGGTCGTACCAGGCGAGCATCCTGGCGATCAGTAACTAACCCCCCTGTGGGAGCTTGCCTGCGATAAGGCCGCCACATCCAAATACGATGTCGGCTGCCAAACCGCTATCGCAGGCAAGCCAGCTCCCACATTAATTTCATTGCCCTGCAGGGCTGCTTCCACTTTTCTCCTCATAAGCTAATTCTAAAATGTTATTTATTTTAGGATTCTTAGATCATTTAGTCTCATCACACGCCGACCCTCGGCCGCCTGATGAGGAGCTTTTCCATGCGACGCCCTTCCCCTTTACGCCTCCTGGCGGCCCTGTCCCTGGCCGGCGCCAGCCTGTTTGCCCAGGCGGCCGACGTGACCATCGCCTACCAGACCACCGTTGACCCGGCCAAAGTCGCCCAGGCCGACGGCGCTTATGAAAAAGCCACAAACGCCACTATCGACTGGCGCAAATTCGACAATGGCGCCGATATCATCGCCGCCATCGCCTCCGGCGACGTGCAGATCGGCTACCTCGGTTCCAGCCCGCTGACGGCGGCCATCACCCGCAAAGTACCGGTGCAGACCTTCCTCGTCGCCACCCAGATCGGCGGTGCCGAAGCCCTGGTGGCGCGCAACGGTTCCGGGATCAATAGCCCGCAGGACCTGGTCGGCAAGAAAATCGCCGTACCGTTCGTGTCCACCGGCCACTACAGCCTGTTGACCGCGCTCAAGCACTGGAACATTGATCCATCGAAAGTCACCGTGCTCAACCTCGCCCCGCCGGCCATCATTGCCGCCTGGAAACGTGGCGATATCGATGCCACTTATGTCTGGGACCCGGCCCTGGGCGTGGCCAAGGAAAACGGCAAAGTGCTGATCACCTCCGGCGAGTTGGCCAAATTCGGCGCGCCAACCTTCGATGCCTGGATCGTGCGTAAGGACTTTGCCGAGAAGCACCCGGAAATTGTCAGTGCCTTTGCCAAAGTCACCCTCGATGCCTACGCCCAATACCGTAAAGACCCACAAGCCTGGCTGGCCGACAAAGGCAATGTCGACAAACTGGTGAAGCTCTCTGGCGCCAAGGCCAGCGATATTCCGCTGCTGCTGCAAGGCAATGTCTACCCGCTGGCCGCCGACCAGGTGACCCTGCTGGGCGCCCCGACCACCAAGGCCGTGACCGACACCGCCGCATTCCTCAAGGAACAAGGCAAGGTCGAGGCGGTGCTGCCGGACTACGGCCCTTACGTCAGCGCCCAGTTCATCACCCACTGATCAGGAGTTCACCGCGATGGCCTTGCTACAGCTGGAGCGCATCAGCGCACAGTACCCAGGCGCAACCACGCCCGTGCTGGCGGATATTTCCTTGAACCTTGGGCCCCAGCAATTGCTGGTGGCCCTCGGCCCTTCCGGCAGTGGCAAGACTTCGCTGTTGAACCTGATTGCCGGCTTCGTCGAACCCAGCGCCGGGCGCATCACCCTCGATGGCGTGCCCGTCCAGGGCCCGAGTGCCGAGCGTGGCGTGGTGTTCCAGGACGATGCCTTACTGCCCTGGCAAGACGTGCTGGCCAATGTCAGCTTCGGCCTGGAACTGGCCGGCGTGCCCAAGGCCCAGCGGCACGTCCGCGCCCGGGAAATGCTCGCCCTGGTGGACCTGGCCGGCTTTGACAGCCGGCGCATCTGGCAGCTGTCTGGCGGGCAGAAACAACGTGTGGGCCTGGCCCGCGCCCTGGCGGCCGACCCACGGGTGTTGCTGATGGACGAACCCTTCGGCGCCCTCGATGCCTTCACCCGCGAACAGATGCAGGAGCTGCTGCTGCAAGTCTGGCGGCGCACGGCCAAGCCAGTGTTCCTGATCACCCATGACATCGAAGAAGCGGTCTTCCTCGCCACCGACCTGATGCTGCTGGCGCCCAACCCCGGGCACATCGTCGAGCGCCTGAGCCTGGATTTCGGCCAGCGTTACGCCGCCGGCGAGTCGGCCCGCGCGATCAAGTCCGACCCACGCTTTATCGAAACCCGCGAACACGTGCTGGGCAAAGTGTTCTCGCAACGGCAGGTGTCCGCATGAGCAGCTATGAAATCCCGGCCACCGCCGCCAACCCAATCACCCCGCCGTTGCGCCGCAGCCTGAGCACGCGCTGGATCAGCCTGCTGACCCTGGTTGCGCTGCTCGTACTGTGGTGGGCCGTGACCGCCAGCGGGCTGATCGAGCCGCTGTTCCTGCCGCCGCCGTCTGCTGTACTGCAAAAAGGCTGGCTGCTGGCGACCAGCGGCTATATGGACGCCACCCTCTGGCAGCACCTGGGCGCCAGCCTTGGGCGTATCGGCCTGGGCTTGGGCTTTGCAGTGCTGACCGCCGTACCAATCGGCATTGCCATCGGCGCCAACCGCATCGCCCGCGGCATTCTCGACCCGCTGATCGAGTTCTACCGGCCGATCCCGCCACTGGCTTACCTGCCCCTGATCGTGATCTGGTGCGGCATCGGCGAGTTGTCCAAGGTGTTGCTGATTTACCTGGCGATCTTCGCCCCGATAGCGATCGCCACGGCTACCGGGGTGCGCACGGTCGACCCGGCCAAATTGCGCGCAGCCCAGTCCCTGGGCGCCACGCGGGCGCAGTTGATCCGCCATGTGATTCTGCCCAGCGCCCTGCCCGATATCCTCACCGGCGTGCGCATCGGCCTGGGTGTCGGTTGGTCGACCCTGGTGGCCGCCGAACTGATCGCCGCCACCAGCGGTCTAGGGTTCATGGTGCAGTCGGCGGCGCAATTTCTGGTCACCGATGTGGTGATCCTGGGCATCCTGGTGATCGCGCTGATCGCCTTCGCCATGGAAATGGGCCTGCGCGCCCTGCAGCGTCAATTAGTGCCGTGGCATGGCCAGGCACACTAAGAAGAGAACACCATGAGCCGCCTGACCGTTACCCCCTTAAGCACCGCCCTGGGCGCCCAGATCAGTGGCGTCGATATCACCCAGGCGCTGAACCTCGAACAGCGCGACGCCATCGAGCAGGCGTTGCTCCAGCATTCGGTGCTGTTCTTTCGCGACCAGCCGATCACCCCGCAGCAGCAAGCGCGTTTCGCGGCGAGTTTCGGTGACCTGCATATTCATCCGATCTACCCCAACGTGCCCGAGCAACCTGAAGTGCTGGTGCTCGACACCGCCGTCACCGACGTGCGCGACAACGCCATCTGGCACACCGACGTGACCTTCCTGCCCACTCCAGCCATGGGCGCCGTGCTCAGTGCCAAGCTGCTGCCGGCCTTTGGCGGTGACACCTTGTGGGCCAGCGGCATTGCGGCCTTTGAGGCGTTATCGGAACCGATGAAGAGCTTTCTGACCGGCCTGACGGCGACCCACGACTTCACCCGCTCATTCCCCGTGGAACGTTACGGCAACAGCGCCCAAGACCTGGCCCGCTGGGAAGAAGCCCGCAGAAAGAACCCGCCGCTGTCGCACCCGGTGATCCGCACGCACCCGGTCAGCGGGCGCAAATCGCTGTTTGTCAGTGACGGCTTCACCAGCAAGATCAACGAGCTGGAACCGGCCGAAAGCGAGGTCATCCTCAAACTGCTGTTCGCCCACGCCACGCGCCCGGAATTCACTCTCCGCTGGCGCTGGCAAACCAACGACGTGGCCTTCTGGGACAACCGCGTGACCCAGCACTACGCCGTGGACGACTATCGGCCACAGCGGCGGGTGATGCATCGGGCAACGATTTTGGGTGATGTGCCGTTCTAAACAGCTGATGAACGGACTAACCCCAGATTAACTGGAGGGGCTATGCTCTCAATGATTTCATTGATTGCATAAGGAGTTATGCCTAATGGCCAGCCTGACCATCCGTAATCTGGATGACTCCATCAAAGAACTGCTACGCATTGAAGCTGCGCATAACGGCCACTCCATGGAAGAGGAGGCTCGACTGATCCTGCGCAAATCGCTGGTGAAAATCAGTAGCGGTCGTGGCCTGGGACGCCGAATCCAGGAGCGTTTCGCACCAGCGGGCGGAGTGGAGTTGGACCTGCCAACGCGCGACGCATCGGTGAGGACGGTGGAGTTCGATAAATGATCGTGCTCGACACCAATGTATTGTCTGAATTGATGCGACCCGCACCGGCAGGCGCAGTTCTTCGCTGGATCGAACAACAGGCCGATGAAGACCTGTTTATCAGCGCCATTACCATGGCAGAAATCCTGCACGGTATTGCGCGTCTGCCCGAAGGAAAGCGCAAACAACACTTGACCGTTCAAGCACTGGAAATGTTTGAAGAGGACTTTGCCGACCACATACTGCCATTTGATGCGGATGCAGCGGCTGCATATGCGCAATTAGTGACCGCCAGAGAGCAGTCAGGCAAGCCTGTAGCCCTGGCCGATGCGCAGATCGCAGCTATTTGCCGCTCGCAGCAGGCCGGCCTTGCCACAAGAAACATCAAGGATTTCGCAGAGACAGGGGTTGAAATCATCAACCCCTGGGATGAGGGCTAGCAAGCCCTGCGCCTCAGCGCACCAGATGCAAGAACTGCAAGTGCCGCTCGTACTGGTCAAGGATGTCGTTGATGATCTGCTCCTTGGTGTAGCCCACCAGGTCGTAGTCCTGGCTGCCCTCGCTCAAGTGCACTTCGGCGCGGTAGTAGCGACGGTTGTTCATCTCTTTGGAGCCCATGCCGCCTCGGGCAAAGGATGGCGTGAAGTAGCCGCGCATCTGCACCTGGTAGACAAACGGATGCTCTTCGCCGTGGCCGATTTCCAGGCTGACGCTGTCGTTGGACGGGTCGGGCTGGGTGACCACGTTCAGGCCCTTCTCGACAAACACGGCGGTCACTTCTTCAATGGCCGGGCGGACCGTGGTTTCGAGGAAGCGGTAGACCTCGTCCCGCGAAGGGAAATGCACCGCCTGGCTCAAGCGCTGGCGCCAGCCGCCACGGCCCCTGCGGGATGCCGACACCGGGGCCAGGGAGTGCAGTTGGGCGATCTGCTTCTGGGATTCGAGGTAGAACGCCTTGTGCAGCCCCCACATCATCAACAACAGGATCAACGAGAACGGCAGCGAGGTCAGCACCACCGCCGACTTGAGCGAGTCGATGCTGCCGGCGAACAGCAAGGCGCTGGTCACCAGCGCGGTCATGGCGCCCCAGAACACCCGCAGCCACTTCGGCCCGTCTTCATCGGCATTGCCGCCCTTGGACGACAGGGTCGACAGCACCACGGTGCCGGAGTCGGCCGAGGTGACAAAGAACACAAAGCTGATAAACACCGTGACCGCGATCACGGTCTTGCTCCACGGGTAGGTTTCCAGCAGCAGGTACAGGCTCATCGACGGGTCGTCGATGGCCGACTGGCCCAGGGCGACCATGCCATGGTTGAGCACCTGGTCAATCGCGCTGTTGCCGAAGATCGACATCCACGCCAGGGTGAAGCCCAGCGGGATCAGCAGCACGCCGAAGACGAATTCGCGGATGGTGCGGCCACGGGAGATCCGGGCGATGAACAGGCCCACGAACGGCGACCATGCGATCCACCAGGCCCAGTAGAACACCGTCCAACCGCCGAGCCAGTCGCTGGGCTTATCGTAGGCGTACACATCAAAACTCTTGCTCGGCAACGCGCCGAGGTAGTCACCGATGTTCTGGATCAGGGTGTTGAGCAAATGCTGGGTGGGCCCGGCGAACAATACAAACAGCAGCAGCGCACAGGCCAGCAGCATGTTGATGTCGGACATAACCCGCACGCCCTTGTCGACACCGGCCACCGCAACCAGGATCGCCGCGCCCATCATCAGGGTAATCAGGCCGACCTGGATCCATTGGGTATGGGCGATGCCGAACAGGTAGTCCAGGCCCGAGTTGAGGTGCAGCACCCCAAAGCCCATGTCGGCCCCCAGGCCGAACACCGTGGCGATGATGCCAAAGCCATCCACTGCATAGCCGATGGGGCCGTTGATACGCTTGCCGATCAGCGGGTACAGCGCCGAGCGCAAGGCCAGCGGCAGGTTATGCCGGTAGGCGAAGTACGCCAGGGCCATGCCGACAAACGCAAACACCCCCCAGCCATGCAGGCCCCAATGCAGGAACAGCACCTGCATGGCCTGGCGCGCCGCGTCGGCATTCAAGGCCTCGCCCTGGGGCGGTTGCACCAGGTGGGTCAAGGGTTCCGAGACGCAGAAGAAAAACAGCGTGATGCTGATCCCGGCGGCAAACAGCATGCCGGCCCAGGACAGATAACTGAATTCGGGCTCGTCGTGGTCGGCACCGAGTTTGATCTTGCCGTAGCCAGACAACGCGGTGACCACCACGAAGACCAGATACAGGGTCATCGCCAGCATGTAGTACCAGCCGACCGTATTGGCCGCCCAGTTTTGCGCGGCCAGCAACCAGGCGCCGGCCTGTTCGGGGGCCGCGATGACGGTGAGGCCAAACAGCAGGATGAAACTGGCGGCGAAGTAAAACACCGGCGCATTCATGCGCACCAGGCCGCTTGAAGGGGTAGATGATGCACTCATGAACGGTGCACCTCGAAGGTGTTGGATATGGCTGTGTAAAACGGACTCAGCAAAGGTAAGCCTCCTGTTGTGAGCGGGCAGCGAACCACCGGTTTAACTTGAACGAACGTTCAAGTTAAACATGGATAGGCGGTCTGGGACTAATCGCAGGGCTGAGTGGTAGGTAATTCCTACACTAGCTCAAGGAAGGGTATGACGGGCGGGAAAGGCAAAACGTTCAGCGATTGCAGATTGAATTTGGAATACAGTCAAATTGTGGGAGCGGGCTTGCCCGCGATGGCGGTGGGTCAGCCAAATATCTCTAACCCGGCACTCCGCTATCGCGGGCAAGCCCGCTCCCACACAAGCCCGCACACATTAGATCGTCGCTATTTCTGCGTCCCATCATCATGCTGCAAATTCGCCTGCGTGATATTCGCCCCCGCCGGCACGCTGCGCGTCAGCCACACGTTGCCGCCAATGGTCGAGCCCTTACCGATGGTGATCCGCCCCAGGATCGTCGCCCCGGCGTAAATCACCACATCGTCCTCGACAATCGGGTGGCGTGGATGGCCCTTTTGCAACTGCCCATCTTCATCCGCCGGGAAACGCTTGGCGCCCAGGGTCACCGCCTGGTAGATGCGCACCCGCTCGCCAATGATCGCCGTTTCGCCAATCACCACACCCGTGCCGTGGTCGATAAAGAAGCTCGGGCCGATCTGCGCGCCTGGGTGAATGTCGATACCGGTGGCCGAATGGGCGATTTCCGCGCTGATCCGCGCGAGCAGAGGCAGCCCGGCGCGATACAAATGGTGGGCCAGGCGATGGTGGATCACCGCAAGGATCCCCGGATAGCACAGCAGCACCTCATCCACACTGCGTGCGGCCGGATCGCCGTGATAGGCCGCCAGCACATCGGTGTCCAACAGGCTGCGCAGCGCCGGCAAGGCCAGGGCAAAGTCCTGGATCAGGCGAATGGCCAGTGCATTGACTTCATTGTCGGCCCGGCCGCCCTGGCGTGCGGCATAGCGCAACTCCAGGCGGGCCTGGGCGAGCAGGGCGTTGAGCGCCACATCCAGGGTATGGCCGACGTAGAAGTCCTCACTTTCCTCGCGCAGATCCACCGGCCCCAGGCGCATGGGGAACAGCGCGCCGCACAGCGCTTCAAGAATCTGCGCCATCGCATCACGGGAAGGTAGCTCGCGCCCGCCCTGTTCGCCGCTGACCCGGCCGTTGCGGGTACGCCACTGATCCCGGGCGCCACGCAACTGGCTGACGATGGTCTGTAATTGCCAATGACTGGAACGATCACTCACGGTATTCCCTCCTGAGGTAATGGCCATCACTTTACGGTATGCAACCGGGCGGCCCTTAAGAACCAATGGTGCGATGCTAATAACACTTTGGCATAAGCATCTGGCGGTTGCCCCGGCAAAAAGCCCTGCCTATAGTCCTTCCCATCTCTTATTACCTGTGCGTAACCATGATCAAACAACAGCTCGAGCGTTTTAATCGTCTGGACCTGCTGGGTGGCGCCACCGCCCTGGAAAAACTCGAACGACTGTCGACCTGGCTGGGCCGTGATATCTACATCAAGCGCGACGACACCACGCCGCTGGCCATGGGCGGCAACAAACTGCGCAAACTCGAATACCTCGCCGCCGATGCCCTGGCCCAGGGCGCCGACACGCTGATCACCGCCGGTGCGATCCAGTCCAACCATGTGCGCCAGACCGCAGCCCTGGCGGCCAGGCTAGGCCTGGGATGTGTCGCCCTGCTGGAAAACCCCACAGGGACCGACGACCCCAACTACCTGGGCAATGGCAATCGCCTGCTGGTGGAGCTGTTCGACGCCAAGGTCGAACAGGTCGAAAACCTGGATAACGCCGACGAGCAACTCCACGCCCTGGCCGAACGCCTGCGCAACAACGGCAAAAAGCCGTACCTGGTGCCTATTGGCGGTTCCAACGCCCTCGGCGCCCTGGGTTACGTGCGCGCCGGCCTGGAATTGGCCGGGCAGATCGAAGACAGCGGCCTGCAGTTCGCGGCGGTGGTCCTGGCCTCCGGCAGCGCCGGCACCCACAGCGGCCTGGCCCTGGCGTTGAGCGAAGTGCTGCCGGACTTGCCGGTGATTGGCGTCACCGTGTCACGCACCGACGAAGCGCAACGGCCCAAGGTCCAAGGCCTAGCCGAGCGCACCGCACAGCTGCTGGGGGTGGCGCTACCCGACGCGTTCAAGGTGGTGTTGTGGGACGAATACTTCGCCCCGCGCTATGGCGAACCCAACGCCGGCACCCTGGCGGCAATCAAGCTGCTGGCGAGCCAAGAAGGCCTGTTGCTGGACCCGGTCTACACCGGCAAGGCCATGGCCGGCTTGCTCGATGGTATCGGGCGTGGGGCGTTCGAGGACGGCCCGATCATCTTCCTGCACACCGGCGGGGCGCCGGCGTTGTTTGCCTATGACTCAGCATTCTGACTGAAGGCATGCGGATTAAATGTGGGAGCGGGCTTGCCCTAATGCCAGTCAGTTAAGCCTTTTTGTAGGAGCGAGCTTGCTCGCGAAGAACTTGAGAGCGCCGCGGTTACCTAGCAAACACGCGTTATCGTTGACGTCCTTCGCGAGCAAGCTCGCTCCTACAGAAAGCAGAATCCGCTTAACTGACTGGCATTAGGGCTTGCCCGCGATTGCGGTGGTTCTGTGATGAATCGGGCGCCTGACACACGGCTATCGCGGGCAAGCCCACTCCCCTATTGAATCTCTACTTCATATTCAAAAATGGAATATAAAAATTAATTTATATTATTTTTAACACTTTAAAAGCCGCCCTATAGTCGCGCTCCCACACACCGCGTTTTTAGGGCAGGATACGACCACTGCGTCACCTGCTTCGCACACCATAAAAAACACAGGGGCTTGTCATGACTATTTCTGTACTGCGTCGTACGTTGCTGGTTGGCACATTGGGCCTGGCCCTTGGCGCCGGGTTGCTGGGCCAGGCAGTTGCCGGCGAGCAACTGGGCAATATCAAGAAGGCCGGCGAGATCAAGATCGGCCTGGAAGGCACCTACCCACCGTTCAGCTTCGTCGATGAAAGCGGCAAGCTCAGCGGCTTTGAGGTCGAGCTGGCCGAAGCCCTGGCCAAGGAGCTGGGGGTCAAGGTCAAGCTGCAGGCCACCCCGTGGGACGGCATCCTCGCCGCCCTGGAATCCAAGCGCCTCGACGCGGTGGTCAACCAGGTGACGATCTCCGAAGAGCGCCAGAAAAAATACGACTTCTCCAAGCCCTACACCGTCTCCGGGATCCAGGCGCTGACCCTGGCGAAAAACGTCGACACCATCAAGACCGCCGACGACCTGGCCGGCAAGAAAGTCGGGGTGGGCCTGGGCACCAACTACGAGCAATGGCTCAAGGACAACCAGCCCAAAGCCATTATCAAGACCTATAACGACGACCCCACCAAGTTCCAGGACCTGCGCATCGGCCGCATCGACGCGATTCTGATCGACCGCCTGGCCGCCCTGGAATATGCGAAAAAAGCCAAGGACACCGCCGCTGCCGGTGCAGCCTTCTCGCGCCAGGAAGCCGGGATTGCCCTGCGCAAAGGCGAGCCTGAGCTGCTTGAAGCGGTGAACCAGGCTCTGGACAAACTGCGCGCCGACGGCACCTTGAAGAAGCTGTCCGAGAAATACTTCAACGCTGACGTCACTCAATAATGGAAGCAGGTTTCCAACTCGCGCTCGACTCCGCGCCCTTTCTGCTCAAGGGCGCGTACTACACGGTGATCCTCAGCCTCGGCGGGATGTTTTTCGGCTTGCTGCTGGGCTTTGGCCTGGCCTTGATGCGCCTGTCGCGCTTCAAGCTTTTGAGCTGGACGGCCCGGGTCTATGTCTCGTTCTTTCGTGGCACGCCGTTGCTGGTGCAGCTGTTTTTGATCTACTACGGCTTGCCGCAGGTAGGCATCGAGCTGGATCCGATCCCGGCAGCGATGATCGGCTTCTCGCTGAACATGGCCGCCTATGCCTGTGAAATCCTGCGCGCGGCCATCGGCTCCATCGAGCGCGGCCAGTGGGAAGCGGCCGCCAGTATCGGCATGACCCGCGCGCAGACCCTGCGCCGGGCCATCCTGCCGCAGGCCATGCGCACGGCCCTGCCGCCGTTGGGCAACAGCTTTATTTCCCTGGTAAAAGACACGGCGCTGGCCGCCACCATCCAGGTGCCCGAGCTGTTCCGCCAGGCCCAACTGGTGTCGGCGCGCACCTTTGAAATTTTCACCATGTACCTGTCTGCGGCCCTGATCTACTGGGTCCTGGCGAGCATCCTGGCGCATTTTCAGAACCGCCTGGAAGACCGGGTCAACCGGCATGACCTGGAGTCTTGAAGCATGATCGTGGTTGAAAAACTGACCAAACAATTCAAGGGCCAGGTGGTGCTCAACGGGATCGACCTGGAGGTCAAGGAAGGCGAAGTCGTCGCCATCATCGGCCCCAGCGGTTCCGGCAAGACCACCTTCCTGCGCTGCCTGAACTTCCTCGAAGAGCCCACCAGTGGCCGGATCAAGGTCGGTGAGATCGAGATCGACGGCAGCCGTCCGCTCAACCAGCAACAGGGCCTGGTGCGGCGCCTGCGCCAGCATGTGGGCTTTGTGTTCCAGAACTTCAACCTGTTCCCCCATCGCACCGCGCTGGAAAACGTCATCGAAGGCCCACTGGTGGTCAAAAAGATGCCGCACGACGCCGCCGACCGCCTCGGCCGTGCCCTGCTGGCCAAGGTCGGCCTGGCAGGCAAGGAAGACGCCTACCCCCGGCGCCTGTCCGGTGGCCAGCAGCAACGGGTGGCCATTGCCCGGGCCTTGGCGATGGAGCCGGAGGTGATCCTGTTCGATGAGCCGACCTCGGCCCTCGACCCGGAGCTGGTGGGCGAAGTACTGGCAACCATCCGCAGCCTGGCCGAAGAAAACCGCACCATGGTCATCGTCACCCACGAAATGAGCTTTGCCCGGGATGTGGCCAACCGGGTGATCTTTTTCGACAAGGGCGTGATCGTCGAGCAAGGCGAAGCCAAGGCGTTGTTTGCCAACCCCAGGGAAGAACGCACCCGGCAGTTCCTCAGCAAATTCCTCACCCACTAAAACAACCCTGACCTACTGTAGGAGCGAGCTTGCTCGCGAAAAACGTCAACGATAACGCGCAGAATCAGATTAACCGTGTCGTCTGGGCGTTCTTCGCGAGCAAGCTCGCTCCTACAGGGATCGGCGCGACTCACCTCGAAAAACACACCACCCAAACCCGCCTTTAACCCCCCTTCCAGTCAGACCCTTCTGAATAATCCCAAACCCGCCGTTTAGCCTTTTGCCGCCATTGACGCCCCCTGGCCAACCCTCTTATCTAAGGCCCAGAGGATTGGATCCTATCCTGGCTTTTCAAGAAATCGTTCCTTTTTGAACCCCACGCCGAGGTTCGGAACGATCGCTGCTGGCTGCATCAAGGAGATTATTTATGACGCACATTACCCCCCTGGCCATGCTCGCCGCGCCGACAGTGCCCCAGGCCCTCAAACAAGGAATCAATGCGCAGGCCGCCACCCATCTACAGGTCGAGATCGCCCCCTACCCAGACATGGGCAAGGGCGACTTGATCGAGCTGTTCTGGAACAACTGCTTTGCCGCCTCCAAGCGCGTGAGCGCCGCCGATATCGGCCAGCCCAGCAGCCTGCGGGTGCCAGAAAGCTTTGTGCAGAATGGCGCCGCACGCATTCATTACCGGGTCATGCAAGTGGGGCGCGGCCCGGCGCGCTCCATGATTACCCGGGTGCAGGTCAAGACCGCCTGCCCGGGCGGCCAGCCATCGGTGCTGTGTGGCGAAGAAAACCAGAACCTGGCCCCCGTCGGCCTGCCTGAAACCATCCGCCGCCATGGCGTCAACCCCAGCCAGATCCGCCGGGGCGTGCCGTTGACCATCGAGCCTTACCTGAACATGGCCACGGGTGATGCAATCACCCTGCGCTGGGGCGATGCGCGCCTGGACCTGCCCCCCATCCAGGCCACCGAGGTGGGACGCCCCGTGCAAGTCTGGGTGCCGTCGACGCTGATCCTCGAAGCGGGGGACGACGCGCGCCAGGAGGTCACCTACTGCGTGATCGACCGCGTGGGCAACAACTCGCGCTGGGCGCCCGGACGTATCGTGAGCATCGCCCAGGCCAAAGCCCCAGGCGCGGCCGACGCTTTGTCGGTGTACCAGCCACGCCGCCCTGGCTCGCCCTGCGAGCCGGGGTAACAGGCCTTCTATGCATATTCCTAAAAGTTAGTTTATTTAAAAAATAAACACGCTTAGGGTATATGCACCGGACCACCGGACATTCCTGATTTTAAGCTTTCCACGGATGTGAGGTAGGTATGGTCAACATTACCCCGGTGTACAACGCCAGGGCATTACGCGTCGCCACGCAGGGGCGCACCGATGTCTAACTTGGCGCAATCGCCCCTCCAGAGCGATCTGGATATCGCCCCGCTGCTGTTGCCCACCCAGGTGCTGCGCAACGACAGCCAAGCCCTCGCCGCCGCCCACGCGCTTGCCCAGGCCGCCCGCCTGCAAGCCGGGCTGCGTGACCGCCAGCGCAAATTGCCCTGGGCCGAAGTCGAACAGTTCACCCGCAGCGGCCTGGGTAGCATTTCCATCCCCCGTGAGTACGGTGGCCCGCAGGTGTCGTTCGTGACCCTGGCCGAGGTGTTCGCGATTATCAGCGCTGCCGACCCCGCCCTGGGGCAGATCCCGCAGAACCACTTCGGCATCCTGCATGCACTGCAAGGCGCCGCCAGCGAGGCACAGAAAAAACAGCTGTTCCAAAGCATCCTGGATGGCTGGCGCATCGGCAATGGCGGCCCGGAGCGTGGCACCAAAAACACCCTGGACCTGAAGGCCCGGATCAGCGCCAAGGGTGACGGCTTTGTCATCAACGGCCAGAAGTTCTACTCCACCGGCGCGCTGTTTGCCCATTGGGTCGCGGTCAAGGCCCTGGACGACGAAGGCCGTCAGGTCATGGCGTTTGTGCGCCGTGGCACACAGGGATTGCGCATCGTCGATGACTGGTCGGGCTTTGGCCAACGCACCACCGCCAGCGGCACCGTGCTGCTGAACAACGTGCCAGTGGACGCCGAGCTGGTGGTGCCCACCTGGCGCCTGGGGCAAACCCCGGGCATCCAGGGCGCGGTCTCGCAATTGATCCAGGCGGCCATCGACGCCGGCATCGCCCGTGGCGCCCTCGACGACACCATCAGCTTTGTGCGTGAACGCTCGCGGCCGTGGATCGATGCCAAGGTCGAGCGGGCCAGCGACGACCTCTATGTGATCGCCGACATCGGCAAGCTGAAAATCGAACTGCATGCCGCCGAAGCCCTGCTGCGCAAGGCCGGCCAAGTGCTGGACCAGGTCAACGCCGCGCCCATCACCGAACACTCCGCCGCCCGGGCCTCGATCGCCGTGGCGCAAGCCAAGGTGCTGACCACCGAAGTCTCGCTGCTGGTCAGCGAGAAGCTGTTCGAGCTGGCCGGCAGCCGCGCCACCCTCGCCGAATTCAACCTCGACCGCCACTGGCGCAATGCCCGGGTGCACACCCTGCACGACCCGGTGCGCTGGAAATATCACGCGGTGGGCGCCTGGCACCTCAATGGAACCTTGCCGGCCCGGCATTCCTGGATCTGACGACCAGACCTCTGGAGAAAAACATGACGCTTTCCCATCCCGTCGCGGTCATCACCAGCGACGAGCAAGCCCTGATTGTCGCCAGCGACCTGGCCGAAGACTTTCGCCGCGACAGCGCCCTGCGCGACCGCGAACGCCGCCTGCCGCTCGCCGAGCTGGAAGCCTTTTCCCGCTCCGGCCTGTGGGGCATCAGCGTGCCCAAGGCCTACGGCGGCGCTGGCGTATCCAACGTCACCCTGGCCAAGGTCATCGCCCTGATCGCCCAGGCCGATGCCTCCCTGGGGCAGATCCCGCAGAACCATTTCTATGCACTGGAAGTACTGCGCGTTAACGGCAGCCCGGCGCAGCAACAACGCCTGTACGCCGAGGTGCTGGCCGGCCAGCGCTTTGGCAATGCCCTGGCGGAACTGGGCACCAAGACCGCCCATGACCGGGTGACACAACTTGTGCGCGATGGTGACGGATTTCGTATCAGCGGCCGCAAGTTCTACGCCACCGGCGCGATCTACGCCCAGCGCATTCCCACCTCGGTGGTGGATGAACACGGTGTACAGCAACTAGCCTTTGTGCCGCGTGACAGCCAGGGCCTGACGGTGATCGACGACTGGAGCGGCTTTGGCCAGCGCACCACCGGCAGCGGCTCGGTGGTGTTCGACCATGTGTGGGTCGGTGCCGAAGACGTGATCCCGTTCCAGAGCGCCTTCGAGCGCCCGACCACCGTGGGCCCGCTGGCGCAGATCCTGCACGCGGCCATCGACACCGGCATCGCCCGCGCCGCCTTTGAAGATGCCCTGCATTTTGTGCGCACCAAGACCCGGCCGTGGATCGACTCGGGCAATGACAAGGCCAGCGAAGACCCGCTGACCCTGAAAAGCTTCGGCCACCTGAGCATCCGCCTGCACGCCAGCGAAGCCCTGCTGGAGCGCGCCGGCGAATACCTCGACCGCGCCCAGGCCGACAGCACCGCACAAACCGTCGCCGCGGCCTCGATTGCCGTGGCCGAAGTACGCGCCCTGAGCACCGAAATTTCCCTGGCCGCCGGCAGCACCCTGTTTGAACTGGCCGGCAGCCAGGCGACCCTCGCCGAACATGGCCTGGACCGCCACTGGCGCAACGCCCGGGTGCACACCCTGCACGACCCGGTGCGCTGGAAGTACCACGCGGTAGGCAACTACTACCTCAACGATGAAAACCCGCCGCTGCGGGGGACCATTTGATGGCGAAGAAAAAGATCCTGCTCAATGCCTTCAACATGAACTGCATCGGGCATATCAACCATGGCCTGTGGACCCATCCACGGGATACCTCGACCCAGTACAAGACCGTCGAATACTGGACCGAACTGGCGCAACTGCTGGAGCGCGGGCTGTTCGACGGCTTGTTTATCGCCGATATCGTTGGCGTGTACGACGTCTATCAAGGCTCGGTCGAGGTGCCGCTCAAGGAGTCGATCCAACTGCCAGTCAACGACCCGCTGCTGCTGGTCTCGGCCATGGCCGCCGTAACGAAAAACCTCGGCTTCGGCCTGACCGCCAACCTCACCTACGAGCCGCCGTATCTGTTCGCCCGGCGCATGTCCACCCTCGATCACCTGAGCCGTGGCCGGGTGGGCTGGAACATCGTCACCGGCTATCTGGACAGCGCCGCCAAGGCCATGGGCCTCACCGAGCAGGTCGAGCATGACCGGCGCTACGACCAGGCCGACGAGTACCTGCAGGTGCTGTACAAACTGTGGGAAGGCAGCTGGGAAGACGACGCGGTGCTCAACGACCCGCAACAGCGGATCTATGCCCAGCCGGGCAAGGTGCACAAGGTCGAGCACCATGGCGAGTTCTACCAGGTGGAGGGTTATCACCTGTGCGAGCCCTCGCCGCAGCGCACGCCGGTGTTGTTCCAGGCCGGCAGTTCCGAGCGCGGCCTGCTGTTCGCCGGGCGCCATGCCGAGTGCGTGTTTATCAGCGGGCAGAACAAGGCCGCGACCAGGGTGCAAGTGGACAAGGTGCGCGCCAGCGCGGTCGCGGCCGGGCGCAACCCGGACGATATCAAGGTGTTCATGGGCCTCAACGTGATTGTCGGCGCCACCGAGGCACTGGCCTGGGCCAAGCATGCCGAGTACCTGGGCTACGCCAGTGCCGAGGCCGGCGTGGCACATTTCAGCGCCTCCACCGCCCTCGACTTCTCGCAATACGAGCTGGATGAACCCATCCAGTACGTGAAGAGCAACGCCATCCAATCGGCCACCAAAGCCTTGCAGAACAACGACTGGACCCGGCGCAAGTTGTTGGAGCAGCACGCATTGGGCGGGCGCTATATCACCCTGGTGGGTTCGCCTGCGCAGGTGGCCGATGAGCTGGAATCCTGGATCAGCGAGACCGGGCTGGATGGCTTCAACCTGACGCGCATTGTTACGCCGGAGAGCTATGTGGACTTCATTGAGTTAGTGATCCCGGAGTTGCAGCGACGGGGGTCGTACAAGACCGCTTATGAGGCCGGAACCTTGCGAGAAAAGGTCTTCCACCGCGAAGCGCATTTACCCGAACAACACACCGGCTCCACCTACCGCCACTGAACCAAAAAATGTGGGAGCTGGCTTGCCTGCGATAGCGGTGTGTCAGTTGATGCAGTTGCCACTGACACACCGCTATCGCAGGCAAGCCAGCTCCCACATTGGATCTTCGTTGTTTTTCCCAACACCTTATGACTGGAAATCGACCATGAACAAAACACTGCTGTCCCACCCAGTCAAAGCACTGGCCCTGGCCCTCGGCCTGTTCAGCTCGGCGGTGTTTGCCGCCGAGGCGCCGCTCAAAGTCGGCACCACGGCGGCCTTCGCCATTCCCCTGGAAGCCGCCGTGGAAGAGGCCGGCAAACAGGGCCTGAAGGTCGAGTTGGTGGAGTTCACCGACTGGATCGCGCCCAATGTCAGCCTCGCCGCCGGCGATATCGACGTGAATTACTTCCAGCACATTCCGTTCCTGGAAAACGCCAAGGCCGCCGCCGGTTTTGACCTGGTGCCGTTCAAGCCGGGGATCATCAACAACGTGGGTCTGTACTCGAAAAAATTCAAAAGCTTCGATGAACTGCCCCAGGGCGCCAGCGTGGCCATCGCCAACGACCCGATCAACAGCGGGCGCGGCCTGCAACTGCTGGCCAAGGCCGGTTTGATCAGCCTCAAGCCGGGCGTAGGCTACAAGGCCACCGAAGACGACATCGTCGCCAACCCGAAAAAGCTCAAAATCCTGCAAGTCGAAGCGGTGCAACTGGTGCGCGCCTATGACGATGCCGACCTAGTGCAGGGTTACCCGGCCTATATCCGCCTGTCCAAGACCTTCAATGCCGAGTCGGCGCTGCTGTTCGATGGCCTTGACCACCCGGAATACGTGATCCAGTTCGTGACCCAGCCCAAAGGCACGAGCGACCCGCGGGTGATCAAGTTCGTCGAGATCTACCAGCATTCGCCGGTGGTACGCGCGGCCCTGGATAAATCCCTGGGCACCCTGTACCAAGTCGGCTGGGAAGGCTGAATATGAGCGCCGCCAATGCCCAACTGCGCGACCTGGGCACACCACCCAGGGACGCGCAACAGACAGCGCTGCACCCTGACTTGAACCATGCCCATGTGCGTTTTATCAACCTGGGCAAAACCTACGGCGGCACCGTGCATGCGCTGCAAGGCATTGACCTGGCGATCCAGCACGGCGAAGTGTTCGGCATCATCGGCCGCAGTGGCGCCGGCAAGTCGTCGCTGATCCGCACCATCAACCGCCTGGAGCACCCCAGCAGCGGCCGGGTGCTGATCGACCAGGTGGATATCGGCGACTTCGACGAAGACCGCCTGGTGGCCCTGCGGCGGCGCATCGGCATGATCTTCCAGCACTTCAACCTGATGTCGGCCAAGACCGTGTGGCAGAACGTCGAGTTGCCGCTGAAAGTCGCCGGCGTGCCCAAGCCACAGCGCGAACAGAAAGTGCGTGAGCTGCTGGCACTGGTGGGCTTGCAGGACAAGCACCAGGCGTACCCGGCGCAGTTGTCCGGCGGGCAGAAGCAACGGGTGGGCATTGCCCGCTCGCTGGTGCACGACCCGCAGATCCTGCTGTGCGACGAGGCCACCTCGGCCCTGGACCCGGAGACCACCCAGTCGATCCTCGGCCTGTTGCGCGAGATCAACCAGCGCCTGGGCCTGACCATCGTGCTGATCACCCACGAGATGGCGGTGATCCGCGAAATCTGCGACCGCGTGGTGGTGCTGGAACACGGGCGGATCGTCGAGCAAGGCCCGGTGTGGGAAGTGTTTGGCAACCCTCGGCATGAGGTCAGCAAGACCCTGCTGGCGCCCCTGCAACACGGCTTGCCCGATGAGCTGCAAAAACGTTTGCAGGCCACGCCACAGTCGGCGCAGGCGGCCGTGGTGCTGCGCCTGCAATTTACCGGCGCCAGCGCGGATGAGCCGGACCTCGCCGCGCTGTTCAGCGCCCTGGGTGGGCGCGTGCGCCTGCTGCAAGGCGGGGTCGAGCGCATCCAGGGCCACGCCCTGGGGCAGTTGCTGCTGGCGGTGAGCGGCTCCACCCTGGAGGCCGACACATTACGCACCCGCGCCACGCGCTGGGCACAACAGGTCGAGGTGCTGGGCTATGTGGTTTGATCGTTTATTACAGGGCGCCATCGACACCTTGTTGATGGTCGGTGTGTCGTCGTTGATCGCGCTGCTGGTGGGCATTCCGCTGGCGGTGTTGCTGGTCACCAGCGACAAGGGCGGCATCTACCAGGCCCCCGCGTTGAACCGGGTGCTGGGGGCGTTCGTCAATCTGTTCCGCTCCATCCCGTTCCTGATTCTGATGGTGGCGCTGATCCCCTTCACCCGGCTGATCGTCGGCACCACCTACGGCGTCTGGGCCGCCGTGGTGCCACTGACCATCGCCGCCACGCCGTTTTTTGCGCGGATCGCCGAGGTCAGCCTGCGCGAAGTCGAACATGGCCTGATCGAAGCCGCCCAGGCCATGGGCTGCCGACGCTGGCATATCGTCTGGCATGTGCTGTTGCCGGAAGCGCTGCCGGGGATTGTCGGCGGGTTCACCATTACCCTGGTGACCATGATCAACTCGTCGGCCATGGCCGGGGCAATTGGCGCCGGTGGCCTGGGGGACATTGCCTACCGCTACGGCTACCAGCGCTTCGACAGCCAGATCATGCTGACGGTGATTGTGTTGCTGGTGATACTGGTGGCCGTGATCCAGCTGGGCGGTGATCGCCTGGCGAGAGTGCTGAATAAAAGGTGAGGTATAGTCGGGCTATCTCAGCGCCCGGTATTGCCCATCATGCCCCTCAAGCCCGACGACCTCGACCAGATCACCGCCACCACCCTCGGCCACTACAACACTGTGGCCGAGGACTTCCGTGAAGGCACCCGCGACCACGATGTGAGCCAGAACATCGACGCCTTGCTGCGGCATATCCAGGCGCAGGCACCGTTTACCGTGCTGGATTTCGGCTGCGGGCCGGGGCGGGACTTGCAGACCTTTACCCGGCTTGGGCATATCGCCGTGGGCCTGGATGGCGCCGAGCGGTTTGCGCAGATGGCGCGCCAGGACAGCGGCTGCGAGGTGCTGCACCAGGACTTCCTCAAGCTTGACCTGCCGGCCGGGCGCTTCGATGGGATCTTTGCCAATGCGGTGCTGTTTCATATTCCCAAGCAGGAACTGCCGCGTATTCTCAAGCAGCTGCATGGGGCGTTGAAACCGGGTGGGGTGTTGTTCAGCTCCAACCCCAGGGGGGAAAACCAGGAGGGCTGGAATGGGCCGCGTTATGGCTCGTATCACGACCTTGCGGCCTGGCAGGCGCTGCTGACCACGGCGGGGTTTGTGGAGCTGGAGCACTACTATCGCCCGGCGGGGCTGCCGCGCGAGCAGCAGCCCTGGTTGGCCAGTGTGTGGCGTAAGGCCGGCGGTGCCTGATTTGAAGCCTGCTCCCACATGGGTTCTGTGGTGCCTAGCGCGGTTGTAAACAATCCAACGATTGATCCACCACCACCTTGGCCATTTCTACCAGGTGCATCACCGCCCTTTGATGCCCGCTCATGGCGTCATGGCCTACCTGGGCGGTTGTCACCGCGCAATGCAGCAGATCGGCGGCGCGGGCCAGAGCCTCTTCAAAGCTGAGGTTGTCATTGATGAGGTAAGGGGCGGCGTCAGGCGCACTGGCTTTCAGGTAGTAGTCGATGGCGCGACGGGTGAGGGCATTGTCGCTGAGGAAGTCTTTGTGGGAATGGGGCGGGTCGGGGGTGATTTTGACCATGGTGAACACCTCTTGCTAAGGAAGAAGTTGCCACCGTCCGCTTGCACGCGAATTAGGGTGGCAACTGTACGAAGGTGTGCAAGACCGGGGCAAGAAGCGAAACCCAGCAGACCCGAAGGCCTCCCTCGCACAGCTGCCATAACGGGCAGACGCCAAGCATAAAAACCGAGCGTTGAGCTGTTTGATGTGTGGATCATACTTGCCGTCGGACTTGCACGTCCGGTCATCGAATGCTCGAAGACCGGCCGAGATTATCGACCTGATCCAACGGAAACAAGGCCGTGGAATTCTCTAGGAAACGTCCCGCGAATGAAAGAGATCGGTCTTGCTGGCCATTGAAAAACCCGTGCTGTATCGAGGCTTTTACCGGCCTTCTGAATAGTCAGTAGGCTTAGCCCTATTGTCACGTCGGAGCTTTCTGGATTTACCCCTTTCCCGCTTATCGTCCTTTACTGCGACTTAACATCTCGCCTGTCATTTACGTACAGGGACTACGTCATGCAGGAAAGCGATCTTCATTCGGCAATCATGCGAAGCCAGCTTGAGCTGGAACGAAACGGCATAGATTTCGGCTCAACTGCCAGCATGGCGTTTCATCTGGGAAATACGATGACAAGCTGCCCGGCAGTCATGGTTTTGCCTAATGCACCAAGCTGGACGCATGGCGCGAGTTACAAGTTACTCAGGCCCCTTCATTCCGATTCTTCGGCACCCAACACTACTTTTGACGAGCTCTGGAAGTGCACACAGCAACACTACGGTTTGACGGTAGCAACGGTTCTAACCGGTGCAGCGGGCATACCCATCAGCAAAATTGCTGTGGGAACCTGGGTCCACGTGGGCTCCAGCAAAACAACAAACCTGGCTAGCCTCATTGGAATGCGCTTTTTCCCTCGTACACTGATCAGGCAGCCGACATTGGCCAGCATGGCAAAAGCAACTTTTGGTACCGTCCGGGTATTTGGCATTCTCGGGCGAGGCATTCCCTTCGTTGCTGCGGGTTTGGCTGTTTTTGATCTAATTAGTATTGGTAAGTGTGCCTATGAGGCAAGAAATGGAAAGTAACCTGACCAGAGCCGAGATCAGTGAAAAAGTGATCCAGCTTTTCGTCGATATCATTGGCTTTATCGACCGAAGCCAGGTGACGGAACAAACGGACTTCATCCACGACTTTAAGATCATTGATGAAGATCTGACCTGCTTTGTCATGCAGATCAAATGGCAATTCAAATTGCAGGCGACTCAGGATGATTGGGATCACATCACGACTCTCCAGCAAGTTGTCGATTTGATTGTTCAATATCGGCGGTGAGGCAACTGACGCTATCGCGGGCCCCCGCTCCCACAGGGGAATGCATTCCAAATGTGGGAGCGGCGGTGCGACGATTCGACTTGCCCGCGATGGCCTCAAGGGCGCTGCTGATCCACCTGATACACCACCGGCTCTGCCCCCACCACCAGCGCCGTCACACTCCGCCCTGGATACCCGTCCCTCTGCTCCTGCGCAAAGTTGGCCACCAACCGCGTGCCATCGGCAAACGTGGTCTGCTGCACCAGCCGGTCACTACTCAGCCAGCGAAAATCCGTCAACGCCTGGGTCGCCAAACGCTCATGCAACGGGCGAAAAAACCCATCCTGACGCTGGATCATCGGCAAGCGCTGCTTCAAGGTGGCGGCGCTCAGGTGATACAGCGGCGGCACGTTGTAAAGCAGTTGGGTCAACTCGTTTTCCCCCTGCACATTGCTCAGCTTCAGGCTGTCGAACAGCCAGTGATGGCTGGTGATGATCGCGCCATGGAACACCGCCTGATACAACGGCAGGCGCATCGCCGGGGCAAAGTACACCGTGCGCAGCGGCTCTTTGAGGGGCACGCGCTTGAAGAACACTGCCGGTTCCTCTGGTGGGTACCAGGCCCCCACGTAGTACGGCGATTGCTTGTCCTGGGTCATCTCGCGGTCGCCCCAGCCCATGACCGGGGTTTGCATGCCATGGGCGAACAGCACGCCACGGGCGGTGGTGGCGTTGCCGTCTTCGGAACCCACCGGCAGCTGGAGCTGGCTGGCGATCCAGCGCGCCGCGTCGATATTGCCTTCGGCGTTCTGCGCCTGGGTCATGCCCAGTACCGAGCGATAGCTGTCAAACAGCATGCCGGTGGCGTAGGCATCGAGAAACCAGGCATTGAACCCGGCCCTGGCCTGCACCGCCGTCACCCGTGCCTGCAGCAGCGGGCGCACGCAGCGCGGGTCGGTGTAGTGCCCGGACTTCTGGAAGCCGGTCTTGAGCTGGCCGTTCTTTAACATGATCGAGCAGTCGCGATAGGCACGGCTACCCAGGTGGGCGGTGATCCAGTCGGGGTTTTCGGTGTCTGCCAGGGCGGTTTGATAGGAGTCGTAAGGGGCCATCAAATACCCGGCCTCGACGCCTGCGCGCACGGCCTCGGGGTGCCACAGCCCACCCTCCCAGCCTTCGCCCAGGGTCAGCAGCAGGCGTTGCAGGCCACTGTCCTCCAGCGTCTTTAGGGTTGTGGCGGACAATGTGCTGCCCCAGGTTTCAGGGGCTGCGCTCAAGGCGCTGGCAAACGCCACCGCCAAGGCCTGACGGACCGCAGCATAGCCTTCGACGAGCGCTTGCATATCGGGCTCGGCCCTGGCTTGCCAAGCCTGGCGCGCCTTTTTGTTAAGTGCCGCGTTGAGCCCTCTGAGCAGCACGGCTTGCTGGTAGCGATCCAGGAACGGCTGGGGGGCTTGCACCACCTGCGCCGCTTCAGGGTCCAGCAAGCCATTGAGTTGCGCGCCCAACCCCTCAGGCGAACGCAGCAATGTGCGCAACTGTGCCCAATCGCGCACATCGCCAAGGCCCAGCAGGTCATTGCCCCACAGGTACACATGGCTGGCCCCCAACAGCTTTTCGCCGGCCGGCAGGCGTTGCAGTTTGTCTGCCAGCGGCTCATAGAGCCCCTGCTCCACCAGCCACTGACGGTAGCGTTTGGCACCGGCCAGCATGTCGGCCTCGCCCAGGTTCAGGCGCAGGGTCATCGGTGCGCTGGGGTCCAGGGCGGTGAATTCATGGCGTAGCGACAAGCCCAGGCGCGAGCCCTCGGCCTGCCACTGCAAGCGGTTGTGATACGGGTTGGTCAGCAGCCAGTTGAGGGTGAAGCGTTCGTGATCGACGCCCCATAACGGCAGGCTGAGGTCCTGGGTGCTGTTCATATCGCCATACTCCAGCAGGAAGTCTTGCCAGAGGCGATTGCCGGCGGGGATGTAATGCCCCTCGGCGAGCGGCCAGATCAAGCCCTTGCCCATGGCGCTGGCAGGCTGGCGGATAATCTCCAACTCGCCGGCCTCGCGGGCGGTGATGGTCAGGACCAGGTCGCGCTGCTCCAGGGTGGCACTCAGGCGGTAGGCGCCTTTATCCCATTGCCAGTTGGCGTGCTGAGTGGACTGTCGCAACTGGCTGACCGCATGGGCCGCCACGCCGCTGGAGGCCTGCACCGGCTCGCGGCCGGCCGGGGTCACGCGCATGGCCAGGGTCGCCGCATCAAGTTCGATGCGCCACTGGGGGTTTTCCAGCACGGTGCCGGCCACGGCCAGGGGCGAGAGCAGGAGCACACAGGCCAGCCAGGCACGGCGTAGGCAAAGGGTCATGGCGCAGGCCTTCACGGGAACGAAAGGGCGAGGGTAAAACAATTCGTTACCAGGAAGGCACGCGCGGGGAATTTAGAGACGTTTCCCACCACACCAAGCCCGTAGCCGCTACGAGGCTTGTGTGATGGGACCATGTTCAGCTGTGCTTGGGCTCGCGGATTTTGTACCAGGCCACATACAGCGCCGGCAAAAACAGCAGTGTCAGCAAGGTGGCGATGATGATGCCGCCGATCATCGCGTAGGCCATCGGCCCCCAGAACACTTCCCGGGCAATGGGGATCATGCCCAGGCTGGCGGCGGCCGCCGTCAGCAGGATCGGCCGGCGCCGGTGTTCGGTGGCCTGCACCACCGCGTCCCACGGCGTGTAGCCTTCCTGCTCGTAGGCATCGATCTGCGTCACCAGAATCACCGAGTTGCGGATGATGATGCCGATCAGCGCCAGGATCCCCAGGATCGCCACAAAGCCCATGGGCGTGCCCGTGGGAATCAGCGCCAGCACCACGCCAATCAAGCCCAGCGGGGCCACGCTGGCCACCAGGAACATCTTCTGTACGCTGTGCAACTGGATCATCAGGAAGGTCGCCATCAAGAACAGCATCAACGGCACCACACTGGCAATCGGGCCCTGGGCCTTGCCGCTTTCTTCCACGGTGCCGCCGGTAGCGACCTTGTAGCCCACCGGCAAGCCGGCGCTGAACTTGTCGATCTCAGGCTTGAGCTGCTTGACCAGGTCGGTCGGCTGCATCTCGTCGCGCACGGCGGCCTTGATGGTGATGGTCGGCTTGCGGTCGCGACGCCACACCAGCGGCTGCTCCAACTCGTAACGCACGGTGGCAAAGGCCAGTAGCGGGATCGAGGTGCCGCTGGGGGTGACGATCTGCAGGTTCTGCAAGGTTTCCGGGGTGCCGCGCTCGGCATCTTCGGCGCGACCAACCACGTTGATCAGGTAGATATCGTCGTGCACCTGGGTCACGGCCGCGCCGCTGACCACGCTGTTCATCAATTGCGCCACGTCTTCGGACGACAGCCCGAGCTGGCGCGCCTTGTCCTGGGCGATATCGACCCGCAGCACTTTGCCCGGCTCGTTCCAGTCGTAGATGATCTCGCCCAGGTGCGTATTTTTATCCAGCAACGTCGCCAGCTCGATCGCGTGCTTGCGCACCTGGTCGATGTCCTTGCCCGATACCCGGTACTGGATTGGCCGCCCGACCGGCGGGCCCATTTCCAGGGGTTGGACAAAACTGCCGACGCCCACGAAGTCATCGCGCAAGCGCTGTTGCAGGCGCTCGATCAGCGCGCCGCGCTCTTCCACGCCCTTGCTGACGATCACCAACTGCGCGTAGTACGGGTTCTCCAGTTGCTGGTCCAGGGGCAGGTAGAAACGGACCGCCCTGGCCGATGTAGGTGCTCCAGCGCGCGATGTCCGGGTCGTCCTTGATGATCGCTTCCAGGCGGTCCACGGCCTTGCGGGTTTCATTGATCGAGGCGTTTTGCGGCAGGTTGAGGTCGACGAGGATCTCCGGGCGGTCCGACGACGGGAAAAACTGATTCTGCACAAACTGCATGGAAAACACCGACGCCGCAAACAGCAGCACCGTCAGGCCAATCGCCCACCAGCGGTTGCGCATGGCCCACAGCATGCCGGCGTTGAATACCCGCCCGACCCGCCCCGGCTCGTCACTGTGGGGTTTGACCTTGCTGCTGAGGATATGCACGCCGATCACCGGCGCAAACAACACAGCCACCACCCACGACACCAGCATCGCCACTGCAATCACCGCAAACAGGGTGAAGGTGTACTCGCCCGCCGAGCTGGCGTTGAGGCCAATCGGCACAAACCCGGCCACGGTCACCAGGGTGCCGGTGAGCATCGGGAATGCGGTGGAGGTGTAGGCAAAAGTCGCCGCCTGCTCCAGGGTCTCGCCTTTTTCCAGGCGCGTGATCATCATTTCCACGGTGATCATCGCGTCATCCACCAGCAAGCCGAGGGCGATGATCAGTGCGCCCAGCGACACCCGCTGCATGGTGATGCCACTGTATTCCATGAACACAAACACCAGCGCCAGCACCAGCGGGATCGAGCACGCCACCACCAGCCCGGCGCGCAGGCCGAGGCTGATAAAGCTCACCACCAGCACGATGATCACCGCTTCAAATAGCGCACTGGTGAAGCCGCCAACGGCCTCTTCCACCACTTCAGCCTGGTCCGACACCTTGTGCACGCCGATGCCCACCGGCAGGTCGGCCGTCAGCTCGTCCATACGTTGGTGCAGGGCCTTGCCGAATTCCTGGATATTGCCGCCCTTCTGCATGGCAATGGCCAGGCCGATGGCTGGCTGGCCGTTAAAACGAAACAGCGGCCGCGTCGGGTCCACATAACCACGGCTGATATCGGCGATATCCGCCAGGCGATAGAAGCGGTCATTGAGCCGCAGGTTGACGTCGGCCAGATCCTTTTCCGAGGCAAATTGCCCCGAGGTGCGCACCGAAATCCGTTCCGGCCCGGCCTCGATCACCCCGGCCGGGGTCACCGCGTTCTGCGATTGCAGGCTCTGCACCACTTGGCGCTGGTCAATCCCCAGGGCAGCCAGTTTGCGCGTGGAAAAATTCAGGTAAATCACTTCGTCCTGCTGGCCGATCATCTCGACCTTGCCCAGCCCCGGCACCGCCCGGATCTCGGCACGCACCTGCTCGACGTAATCACGCAATTGGCGCATCGACATGCCATCGGCGGTAAAGGCATACACCGAGCCAAACACATCACCGAATTCGTCGTTGAACGACGGCCCCTGCAAGCCCTGGGGGAAGGTGCCGCGGATATCGTCGATTTTCTTGCGCACCTGGTACCAGATCTCGGGGATCGCCTTGGCGCTGGTGGTGTCCTTGAGGAACACAAAAACCGTGGACTCTCCAGGCCGGGTGTAGCTTTTCACATAGTCCAGGGAGTCCAGCTCTTCGAGCTTTTTCTCGATGCGGTCGGTGACCTGCTTAAGGGTTTCTTCCTGGGTCGCGCCCGGCCAGCGGGTCTGGATCACCATGGTCTTGATGGTGAAGGACGGATCTTCCTCGCGCCCCAGGTTCATGTAGGAAAACACGCCCATCAGCAGCGCGACGAACATCAGGTACCAGACGAAGGACTGATGCTTGAGCGCCCAGTCGGATAAGTTGAAGCTCCCCTTCATCGCGGGCTGTCCTCGTCGGTTTTGACTTTTTGTCCGGGCTTGAGGCTGTTGACCCCGGCGCTGACCACACGCTCGCCAGGCTGCACGCCGCCGCTGAGCACGACATGGCTGGCGTCGCGGCTGACCAGGGTCACATCACGGGGCTGCACGCTCTGTTGTTGTCTATCGACGACCCAGATACGGGTCTTGCCCTCGACATCCTGCACCGCACTGGCAGGCAGTTCGATGCGCGGGGCGATGGTCGAGCTCAAGGTCACGCTGATCGCCGTGCCCAGGCGGAACGCCGGGGGTGTCTGGGCCAGGGTCAGGCGTGCGCGACGGGTGCGGGTCGCGCTTTGGGCCTGGGGTTCGATCTCGCGCACGGTGGCGGTGGTGTTGATGCTGGGCTCCAGCTGGCTGGCCACCAGGAACACCACATCGGCCGGCAGGCGCTCGGCGAGGCCGGCAGGCAGGTCGATCACCGCTTCCTTGATATCCGGGCGGGCCAGCGTCACCACTTGCTGGCCGGCACTGACCACCTGGCCAGCTTCGGCATTCCAGGCGGTGACGATGCCGCCATGGTCGGTGCGCAACTCGACGTAGTTGAGCTGGTCCCTGGCCTGGTCCACCGAGGCCTTGGCCTGGTCGAGGGAAGCCTGGGTGGTTTTCAGGTCGGTCTGGGCAATGTCCAGTTGCGCCTGGGCGCCGACGCCACGGTTGAACAGTTCCTGCTGGCGGCGCGCATTGGCTTGGGCATTGATAAATTGCGCCTGGATCCGCGCCAGGTCGCCTTGGGCCGCGCGCAGCTGGTTCTGCTGGTCGGTGGGATCGAGCACGGCCAGCAAGGCGCCCTTGTCAACTTCGGCGCCCACATCCACCGCGCGCCGCGCAATACGCCCTGGCACCCGGAAGCCCAGGTTGCTTTCATAGCGCGCCTGGATGCTGCCAGCAAAGCGCCCGAGGTGGGCCTGGTCTTCGGCTTTCACCTCGACCGAGAGCACCGGGCGCACGGGGTCCGGCGCCGGTTCTTCCTTGGAGCAGGCCACCAGCAGCAAGCTGCTGGCGAGGAGCAGCGTCAGGCGCTTCATGGCTGCACCCCCTTGGCCTGGGCCGGATCCGGCGCCTGGGCGATCTCCACCACCATGCCCGGGTGCAGCAATTGCCCACCGGCCACTACGACTTTTTCGCCGCCTTTGAGGCCGTCACTGATGATCACTTTGCCGGTCAGGTAGCGCGCGACAGTGACCTTGTGCAATTGCGCCTTGCCGTCATCGTCCACCAGCCATACGGCAGGCTCGCTGAGGTCTTTGGTCAGTGCCGCCCAGGGCAGTTCGATGCTGGCCCTGGTTTGCCCGTTGGCGGTGGCGCTGACCACCGAACCCAGTTGCATGCCCTTGGGCAAGGCCTCCAGGGCGATCTTCACCTGCACCGTGCCGCTGTTGGCGGCAACGGCCGGGGTCACTTCACGCACCCGGCCCACGGCCTTGATGCTCGGGTTGTCCAGCAGGCTGACGGTGATTGGCACATCCGGCGGTGGCTCCGCCAGCAGCGATTCGTAGACGTTGAACACCGCATCGCGCTCGCCGTCGCGGGCCAGGCTGAAAATCGGCACGGTGGCCTGCACCACCTGGCCGACTTCGGCCTGGCGCGCGGTAATCACCCCCGGCGCCTCGGCGATCAACGCGGTGTAGCCCAGTTGCTCGCGGGCATTGGCCAACTGCGCCTGCGCCGCCGCCAGGGCGCTTTGGCTGCTGCGCAGCGCGGCCTGGGCGGCGTCGTATTCGCTGCGGCTGGTGTAGCCCTTGGGCAGGAGTTTTTCCTGGCGCACAAAGGCCGCCGCCGTCTGTTTGACCCGCGCCTGTTCCGCCACTACCTGGGCCTGGGCGGAATCGACGTTGGTCTGCAAATCCTTGGGATCGAGCCTGGCCAGCACTTGCCGGGCCGTCACACGGTCGCCCACATCGACCATGCGCTGGATAATCTTACCGCCCACGCGAAACGACAAATCGGTCTGCACCCGCGCCTGGATATCCCCGGTCAGGGTCACCGCCGCGGCAAAATCGACCGGTTGCACGGTTTGCACAAACACCCTGGAGTGGGCCTTGGGCTCAGGTTTTTCCTGGCCACAGCCGCTGAGCAATGCCAGCAGGGCTACGCCACAAATAACTGTTGAGGTGGGACCGCCCATGCAGGCTCCTTTCGCGTGATACTGACGTGCCAGTGTGTATGCGACTGTGAGCTTAGTTCAGGGTTCCGCCTTCGCCTAAGTGATTTGCAGGCCTGCGGTGGTGTTCTTCTACACGATAAGATGTGGCTCCATGCCGGCCCGGAACGCCCTCGATGCTTAAGACCTTAGCGGTGGCCAATTACCGCTCGATCAATAAATTGGTAGTGCCGCTGGATCGGCTGAACCTGATCACCGGCCCCAATGGCAGCGGCAAATCCAACCTGTACCGTGCCTTGCGCCTGTTGGCGGAAACCGCCCAGGGCGGGGTGATCAATGCCCTGGCCCGTGAAGGCGGCCTGGATTCGACGTTCTGGGCCGGCCCCGAAAACATCAGCCGGCGCATGCACAACGGCGAGGTGCCGGTGGAGCTGAGCGTACGCAGCGGCGCCAAGCGCTTGCGCCTGGGGTTTGCCGGGGAGGATTTCAGCTATGCGATCTCCCTCGGCCTGCCAGAACCCAGCGAGTCGTATTTTTCCCTGGACCCCGAGATCAAAAAAGAATGCATCTGGGCCGGCCACGTCTATCGCCCGGCCAGCCTGCTGGTGCAGCGCTCCGGGCCGATGGTACGCGCCCGCGACGGACGGGCCTGGGAGGTGCTGGCCCAGCACACGCCCAACTACCACAGCCTGTTCGATCAGGTCGGCAGCCTGCGCGGCTCGCCGGAAGTCCTGACACTGCGCGAAAGCATTCGCGGCTGGCGCTTCTACGATCACTTTCGCAGCGACGCCGATGCACCGGTGCGCCTACCGCAACTGGGTACGCGCACGCCGGTGTTGCATCACGATGGCCGCGACCTGGCAGCCGCGTTGCAGACCATCCGCGAAATCGGCGACCCCGAGGCCTTGCAGCAGGCGGTGAGCGATGCGTTTCCCGGCGCGCGTTTGCATATCGAGCCGTTGCAGGGCGGGCGTTTCGCCATTGAGTTCTATCAGGAAGGCTTACTGCGCCCACTGTCAGCGGCGGAACTCTCGGACGGCACCTTGCGCTACCTGCTGCTGATCGCCGCGCTGCTGACCCCACGCCCGCCGACGATGATGGTCCTCAACGAACCGGAAACCAGCCTGCACCCGGACCTGTTGCCGGCCTTGGCGCGCCTGATCATCCAAGCATCCAAGCAATGCCAGGTGTGGGTGGTGTCCCATGCCAGCCGCTTGATCGCGGCGTTGCAGCAGGACGAGGGATGCCATTCGATTGTGCTGGAGAAGGTGATGGGCCAGACGCAGATTGTGGGGCAGCGGGTGTTGGATGAGCCGGCGTGGCATTGGCCGAGCTAGGCGGTGCCTGCACCGGCCTCATCGCGGGCAAGCCCGCTCCCACAGGGGAACATTCAGTACAGGATCAGCCCTGCCACTTACCCCCTTCAACAATCACACTCTCAGGCTTGGTCTCATCGCTCAGTTCTTTGCGCACGTACTGGTCATACAGCTTGAGCAAGAACTGCTCTTCGCCCAGCTTCGCCAACTCGGCATTCACCCAGTCGCGCAGTTCGATATTGCCCTTCTTCACCGCCGGTGCAATCGGCGCTTCGTCGCCCAGTTTCTCTTCCAGCACGCGATAGCCCGGGTTCTGTTTGGCCCAGCTGAACAGCACCAGGTTGTCTTGCGCATAGGCATCGCCACGCCCAGCCGACAAGGCTTGCAGCGACTCGGAGTTTTTCTCGAACTTGAGCAGTTTCCAGTCCGGGTGGTTCTTGGTCAGCCAGATATCAGCCGTGGTGCCGGTGGTGACGATGGTGGTGCGGGTCGCCAGGTCGTCGAGGCTTTTCACCGTGCTGTCATTAGGCACCAGGGCCTGGACCGCGACTTTCAGGTTGGGGTTGGTGAACTCCACCGCTTCCTTGCGCTCCGGGGTCACGGTCATATTGGCGAGGATCAGGTCAACCTTGTCGCTCTGCAAAAACGGGATACGGCTGGCCGGCTCCACGGCCACGAACTCGACCTTGTTCTCGTCGCCCAGCAGGTCCTTGGCAAACCGGCGGCCGATATCGGTATCAAAGCCCACGTAGCGCCCGGCTTCATCGACAAAGCCAAACGGCGGCTTGTCGGTAAACACGCCGACGATCAGCTTGTCGCGGGCCTTGATCTTGTCGATGTAGCTGACAGCCGCAGGTTTTACCGGCTCTTCGGCCTTCTTATCGCAGCCGGCCAGTAAGGCGACGGCAAACAGTGGCAGCAGTAACTTTTTCATATCAGCTCCAGTTCCTTGATTTTCTTGGGCAGTGTTGAAACAAACGAGAATTTCTCGAGGAACTGCTGCGCGCGTGCGGTCTGCGGGTTCGTAAAGAAGGCCTCTGGGGTGTTGTGTTCGAGGATGCGGCCCGCCTCCATAAACACCACGCGGTCGGCGACGGCGCGGGCGAAGGCCATTTCGTGGGTGACAATCAGCAGGGTCATGCCATCGCGGGCCAGGTCCTGGATCACTTCCAGCACCTCCTTGACCATTTCCGGGTCGAGGGCGGCGGTGACTTCGTCAAACAGCATGACCTGGGGGTTCATGCACAGCGAACGGACGATGGCGATGCGTTGCTGCTGGCCGCCCGAGAGCTGGCGCGGGAAGGCATCGCGCTTGTCGGCGAGCCCCACCCGTTCCAGCAGTTTTTGCGCCTGCTCGCGGGCTTCGCGGGGCTCGCGCTTTTGCACTTTCAGCGGGCCCAGCAGGATGTTGTCGAGCACGCTCATATGGGGGAACAGGTGGTAACTCTGGAACACCATGCCCACGTCCTGGCGCACCTGGCGCCAGTCGGTGTGTGGATCCAGCAGCTGTTTGCCGGCAAAGCGCAGGCTGCCGCTGTGGGCCACTTCCAGGCCGTTGAGGCAACGCAGCAAGGTGCTTTTACCGCAGCCGCTGGGGCCGAGGATCACCAGCACTTCACCGCTTTGCACCCTCAGGTCGATGCCATTGAGCACCTGCTGTGCGCCGAAGAATTTATTGAAACCCTGAAACTCGATCAATGCGCTCATGCTTGGGCCCAGCGCCGTTCCAGCACCTTGGAGGCGGCCGACAACGGGTAGCAGATAAAGAAGAAAAACAGGAACAGCGCGCCGTAGATCAACACCGACTCATAGGTGCGCTCGATGATTTGCTGGCCGACCTTGATCACGTCCACCACACCGATCAGCACCGCCAGGGAGCTGGTCTTGATGATCCGCGTGTAGACGTTGATGGTCGGCGGCGTCATGCGTTTGAGCGCCTGGGGCAGCAGCACGTAGCCGTAGAGCTGCGGCGCCGACAAGCCAATCGACAGCCCCGCCTCCCGCTGCCCGCGCGGCAGCGAATGCAACGCGCCGCGCACCACTTCGCCCACTTCACTGGCGCCCCACAGCGACAGCACCAGCACCGCGCACCAAAAACTGGGAATGCTCAGGCCGGTAAAAATCGGCAGGCCAAAAAACAGCAGGTACAGCCACACCAGCACCGGAATCGCGCGGAACAATTCCAGGTAAATGCGCAACAGCAGGTTGATCGCGCGCACATTCAAGGTGCGCAGCACCCCATACCCCACCCCGCCAATGGTGCTGAAGGCGATGCTCAAAAACGAAATCGACAGGGTTTGTGCAGCGCCCTTGCCCAGTTGCGGCAACGACACCCATAACAATTCAAGACCCGAACTGGCCATGCTGGAGCCTCCTTTCCAGGCGGCTGAGCAGCAGCGACAGCGGCAAGAACAACAGCACGCAAATCAGCGTGAGCACGGCGAGCATTTCGTAAGTCTTGTAGTACAGGGCGATGTAGCTTTTGGTGGTGTAGAGAATCTCTGGCACCGCCACCGCCGACACCACGGTGGTTTCCTTGAGCAGGAAAATGAAATTGGCGAACAGCGCCGGCAGGCTGAGGATCCCGGCCTGGGGCAGGATCACATGGCGCAGCAACTGCCAGTCGGACAGGCCGATGGACTTGCCCGACTCGATCTGCGCCAGCGGCACCGCTTCCACACCGGCGCGCAGCACTTCGGTGAGGTAGGCGCCGCCCAAAAAGGTCATGGTGATGATCGCCGCCCAAAACCCGGAGATATTCAAGCCCAGGGCCGGCAAGGCGAAGTACACGAAGAACAGCTGGATCAGCAGCGGCGTGTTGCGTGCCAGCTCCACATACAGCGCCACTAGGCGCGACAGGTAAGGCGTGCGAAACACCAGCAGGGCCGCGTTGACCAGCGCCACCAGCAGCGAGGTGCCGATGGCGATCAAGCCCACTTGCAGGGTTACCCCCACGGCCTTGAGAAACGCCGGCAGGGTGCTGAGGATAAACGCGTAGTCAAAAGTCATTTCAAGTCCTGGGCGCCGCAGGGGTAATGCGGCGTAAACGCAGTCCGGTCCAGCGTGGGTAACGCCGGCAAGCGCTGACTTTAAAGGTATAAAAACAAAAATTTAAATACCTAAATAGCATATTGATATCACCCAAAAAACTAACCTCTGGATTCGCAGGGATCGCAGGTGACAGCTATTGTTCTGGGGTGCGTAGGAAGGGTCTTTTTTCAGCGCTGAACAACAAGGAAGGACAGCGCATGGCCAGACTGAGGGCCATTTAACCAACGAGGGAATGACAGATGAACGAGGCGAAACCGATTGATCCGCAGGACTTGGTGAAATGGCTGGTGGCGTTGCGGCGGGGGGTCAACAGCCGGGGTTAATAGGCATAACACCAACCCAATGTGGGAGCAGGCTTGTGTGGGAGCTGGCTTGCCTGCGATAGCATCACCTCGGTAATACTGATAAACCGAGGTGTCTGCATCGCAGGCAAGCCAGCTCCCACACAAGCTCAGCTCCCACATTTCTTGAAGGGGGTTTGGCAAATCAGAACGCCGGCACCACCGCGCCTTTGTACTTCTGCTCGATGAAGGCTTTGACTTCAGGGCTGGTCAGGGCCTTGGACAGTTTCTGGATGGCGGCGCTGTCTTTGTTGTCTGGACGGGCCACCAGGAAGTTCACGTACGGCGAATCGGACGATTCAATGATCAGCGCATCCTTGGCCGGGTTCAGGCCGGCTTCCAGGGCGTAGTTGGTGTTGATCAGGTCCAGGTCAACCTGGTCGAGGACGCGTGGCAGCAAGGCCGACTCCAGTTCCTTGAACTTCAGGTTCTTCGGGTTGCTGGCGATGTCTTTTGGTGTGGCCAGGGCGTTTTTCGGGTCTTTGAGGGTGATCACACCGGCCTTTTGCAGCAGCAACAGGGCGCGGCCGCTGTTGGAGCCTTCGTTAGGGATGGCAACGGTGGCGCCATCTTTCAGGTCTTCGATTTTCTTGATCTTTTTCGAGTAGCCGCCAAACGGTTCAACGTGCACACCAACCACGGTGACCAGGTTGGTGCCTTTACCCTTGTTGAAGTTTTCCAGGTACGGCAGGGTCTGGAAGTAGTTGGCATCCAGGCGCTTCTCGGCCACTTGCACGTTCGGCTGCACATAGTCGGTGAAGACCTTGATTTCCAGGTCCACGCCTTCTTTGGCCAGGGTCGGCTTGATCAGCTCAAGGATCTCGGCGTGGGGCACCGGCGTGGCCGCGATCACCAGTTTTTCGTTGGCTTGAGCGATACCGGCAGTCAGGGCCGCCGCCAGGGCGGTGAACAACAGAACCTTTTTCATGCAGTGTCCTTAATCGAAAATCCGGGTCGTCGGTGACGGCCGCTTTCTTATGGGGGTGCCAGCGATGTGCCATCGCGGCGTAAAAGGGACAATACCGATATTTTTTATTCCCGAACAATACCTTTTATTCACTTTGATATTCCATTTTGCTCATACAGCGCCCAAGCCCTGAAACAGACGCGTCAACGCTGCGCGTTCGACTTCGTTGCCACTGCTCAGGATCTGCCGCGCCTGGTGCGCGATCTGCACCACCGACGCCACCGGCAGGTTCAAGTGCTCCGGCAGGATCTCATCACCACTGCTGACCAACAGCGCAAAGTGGATCACGTTCTCCAGCTCCCGCGTATTGCCCGGCCAACTGTGTTGCTCCAGCAGCCGCTGCGCCTCCTCGCTGATCAACGGCACCGGCAGGCCCAGACGCTGGCTGTAGATGCCCAGGAAGTACTCGGCCAAAGACAGGATGTCGCCCACCCGTTCGCGCAGCGCCGGCAGTTCCAACTGGCCTTCGTTGAGGTAATGGAACAGGCGCTCGTGGAATTTACCCACGGCCACGGCCTGGGCCAGGTCGATGCTGGTGGCGGCCACCAGGCGCACATCCACCGGGCTCGGCTGATGGGCGCCGACGCGGGTGACTTCATGGTTTTCCAGGGCGGCGAGCAGCTTGATCTGGATCGGCAACGGCAAGTCGCCGATCTCATCGAGGTACAAGGTGCCGCCGTTGGCCGAGCCAAACCAACCGGCCCGGCTGCTGGCCGCGCCGCTGTGGCTGCCGGCGGCATAGCCGAACAGTTCGGCATCGGCATAAGTGGGGCTGATCGCACCGCAGTTGACCGACACAAACAGGCCGCTGCGGTCACTGCCACGATGGATATGGCGCGCCAGCAACTCCTTGCCGCTGCCGGTTTCGCCGCGAATCAATACGGGCAAGGCGCGCGGGGCCAGGCTTTCGAGGTCTTCGCGCAGTTGCCGGGAGCGGGGGTCGACAAACACCAGCGCCTTGGCACGGATGCTCAGGGGGCTTTTTTCGGCGTCGGGGAAGGTCAGCAATGGCTGGCCGAAGGTTTCATGCAGGCTCATGGCAGGCTCCCGCCCCAATTCCACTCAAGGGACGGGGCGTTGAAAAGGTATTAGGCGCGGCGCCGGGAGTGATGCTCCAGACGGTTTTGCAGGCGATAGAGGTAGGCGAAACCCTGCTCCCAACGTCGGTGGCCGGACTTCACGTTGATATGCCCGGCGCCTGCGAGAACCCCGGCTTCAGCCCCCCAGTTACGCGCCAGTTCCAGGGCCCGCGGGGCGCTGATCGCACTGTCGTTGTCGGAGCTGACGACCTGGCTGGGAAACGGCAACAGGTCGCGGGGAATCGGCGCAAAGTTGCGCAACGCCGGCGCACACGCCGGGCGCTCGACGTCTGCCGGGGCCACCAGCAAGGCCCCGCGCACCTGGCGCAGGAACTGCAACGGCGCGCTGGCCGCCCAGTGCGCCACGGTGATGCAGCCCAAGCTGTGGGCGATCAGGATCACCGGGGTGCTGTCGGCCGCAATAGCTTCAGCCAAGGCTGCCACCCAGTCTTCGCGGCGCGGGGTCAACCAGTCGGCTTGCTCCACGCGGGCGCTGTTGGGCAGGCTGTTCTGCCAATGGGTTTGCCAATGATCTTCTGGCGATCCTTGCCAGCCCGGCACGATCAGGTAACGGATCAACTCGCTGTGCATGGGTGTGCCCTCCTGCAGCGTTTAACGTTGCTGACCAGTATAAGGATGGGGCATATATTCGTTAAGGAATAAGAAGCTATTTATTAATAACCAAAAAATCAAATTAATGAAGATCAAAATGTGGGAGCGGGCTTGCCCGCGATAGCGGTGTCTCAGCCAATACATATGCTGACTGACACTGCGCCATCGCGGGCAAGCCCGCTCCCACACAAACCCAATTCCATATGGGGTTGGGCGTGAGGCTTAAATCCCAGGCAAAAAAAGGCCGCACCCTGCCAAGGAGACGGCCCAAAAATTGTCGAGGCTGTTGACACTAACGCGCGGTAATCACCGACAGCTTGGTAATCCCCGCCCGCTCAATCGACGCCATGGCCCGCGCCACTTCGCCATAGTTCACGCCGTCATCCGCTTGCAGTTGCACCCGCACCTGGGGGTCCTTGGCCTTGGCGGCCTGCAGGTTGAATTCCAGCAGGTCCGGCTGGATTTCATCCTTGTTGATAAACACTTTGCCGGCGCCGTCGATGCTCACCACCAGCGGGTCTTTCTGCTCCACCGGGGCCACAGCTTCGGTCTTGGGCAGGTTGATCGGGATCGCGTTGGTCAACAGCGGGGCGGTGACGATAAACACCACCAGCAGGACCAGCATCACGTCCACCAGGGGCGTGACGTTGATCTCACTGAGTACCTCGTCGCTGTCTTGGGTGGAGAAGGCCATATCAGGACGCCTCCTTCACTTTTTGCGCACTGCCCTGGGCGGCGTTTTTGTGCAGCGTCGGGTGGACCAGCACACGGAATGAGTTTTTCTGCGCCAGGCTGTAGAAGTCATGGGCGAAGTCATCCAGGTCGGCAGCCGTCAGTTTCAGGCGGCGCAGGAAGTAGTTGTAGACCAGCACCGCCGGTACGGCCACGGCGATCCCCACACCGGTCGCGACCAGCGCCGCGCCGATAGGGCCGGCCACGGTTTCGAGGCTGGCGGAGCCGGCGGCGCTGATGCCTTTCAAGGCTTCCATGATCCCCCACACCGTGCCGAACAGGCCGATAAAGGGCGAGGTGCTGCCGATACTCGCAACCACGGCCAGGCCGGTTTCCAGGGAGCGCCGCTCACGCACGATCTGCTGGCGCAGGGCACGTTCGAGGCGGTCCTGGTGGTTGATCGCCTGGCTCAAGTCGGCGGCATGGGATGCCTCGCCGACCTGGATCGCGGCATAACCGGCCTGGGCCACGCGGGCGGCGGCGCCGGGGTGGGTTTCGCTCAGTTCGGCGGCCGAATCGAGGCTCGACGCCGCCCAGAACTGTTTGTGGAACTTGCGATCCTGGGCCTTGAGGCGGCCGAATTGCACGCCCTTGAGCAGGGCCAGGCCCCAGGTGGCGACGGAAAACACCAACAGCAGCCAGATCACCGCGCTTTCGATGGATTCAAGTGGAGATGCCAGTAACGTCATGATGCGGTCCTCGGTGTAAGCGATAGAGTGTCGAGCAAAGGCTCAATGAATCTTGAAATCGATGGGTACGCTGACCCAGCCATCCTGGGCCACGTCGCCCTGCTTGGCGGGCACGAAGCTCCAGCGCTTCACGGCGCTGAGTGCGGCGTCGTCGAGTGGCTGGCGACCGCTACTCTTCTGCACCTGGATTTCACCGGGCTTGCCGCTGGCCAATACCTGCACGCGCAACAACACCGTGCCTTCCCAGCCACGGCGCTGGGCCAGTGACGGGTACTCGGGCGCCGGGTTCTTCAGGTACGCGGCGTTGGCCGAAGCAGGCGTCACCGGTGCCGGCGCTGGTGGGGCTGGCGGTGCCGGCTGGGGTGGCGCAGGCGGCTGCTCAACGGCTTTGGGCACCGGCTTGGGTTCGGGCTTGGGCACAGGTTTGGGCTTGGGTTTTGGGATCGGCTTGGGTGGCGCCGGCTTGGCGGCCAACTCATCCACGACCGGTGGCGGTGGTTCCACAACCGCAGGCGGCGGCGGTACGGGCGGCGGCGGCTCCACCACCGGCGGCGCCGGCTGGGAAAACTCGATGGTCATCGGTGGAATTTCCGGCGGCACAATCGGCAGCAGCGGCAGCGGTTTCTGGCTGACCCAGTAGATCACCGCGCCATGCAGCGCCAGCGCCAACAGGCCCAATAACAGGCCTTCACGGCGGCTCAAGATCCCCTTGGGGGTTTTCTGCAAACGCAACTGCCCCAAGGGCGCGCGGTGCGGCCGGCCAAGGTCGACCAACTCACCACTCGGTGCCTGGCGCCACAGCGCCTCAGGTGCACTGGCGGCGGTCTGGACATTGCCCATTGATTCACTCCCTGCTGTCTTCAGCGAAAAAACCGACGGGCCTGTGGGGCGACCGTCGAGAGCTGAATCATCGGGGGTAGACGCTTATCTCTTAAAGTAATCTTTAAAGTTATACATAGATCAAACAGAAATATTGAAAATCAGCGGATCGGCCAACGTCACGCCCCACGGGGCCTGGCGGCGAGGGGCAACATCAGGATGCTTTGCGCGCATGCAAAATATTCCGCAAAGGCATGGCTCAGCGTGGGTTGGCCTCGCATAAATCCCACAACTGGCGCAGCAGGCCCTGCCCCGCCGCCCCCATCCCATGGCGCCCATACAGCGCCAGCCGCACGCCCTGCACTGCGGGCAAACCGCTGTCGGCGCCCAAGACCACATGCCCGGCCTGCACCACCCGCGCAGGCAACAGGCTGATGCCCAACCCCGCCGCCACCGCCGAGCACACACTGGCCAGGCTCGCGCTGGAATAGCCAATGCGCCAGCGCCAGCCACCGACCTCCAGGTGCTGGAGCATTTCATTGCGGTACAGGCCGCCCACCGGGAATGCCACCAAGGGCAATGGGTCGCGGCCCAGGGCCGGCATGTGGCGGCTGTCGACCCAGCACAACGGCTCCGGCCAGGAGGCCAGGCAGTCGTCGCTGTCGCCCATCTGCTTGACCAGCAGCACATCGAATTCGCCGCCGCGATACTGGCGTAGCAACGCCGGCCCCAAGCCGCTGGTGACCTCCAGGCGTACCCGTGGATAGGCCACGACAAACGCCGACAGCAACGGCATCAAGCGCTCGGCGGCGAAGTCCTCGGGCACGCCCAGGCGCAGCACGCCATCGCTCTGCTGGTTGATCAGCACATCGGCGGCTTCTTCGTGCAGGGCCAGGATGCGCCGTGCATAGGCCAGCAGGCGCTCACCCTCGACCGTCGCCACCACCCGGCGCTGGTCGCGGTCGAGTAAGCGGCAGCCGACACTGTCTTCCAGACGGCGCAATTGCTGGCTGACCGTGGATTGAGTGAGGTGTAGGCGCTCGGCGGCGCGGGTGAAATTCGCGCAATCGACAACGGCGACAAAACTGCGCAACAGCACGGGATCGAACATGGGCATTACCATCGTGTTTGCCACTGGTTGGCATGGTTATATTTAATTTCAGAATACCCCAGTCGGTGGCCATACTCCGCGCTCACCAAGACGGGAGATTTTCCATGACTGACGATCAGCGGCATCTGCAACGCGCCGTGGCCCTGGCGCAGGACAACGTGGCCCGGGGCGGACGGCCGTTTGGCGCCGTCCTGGTCAAGCACGGCGAGGTGTTGGTGGAAGCGGTCAACCAGATCCACCTCGACCAGGATCCCACTGCCCACGCCGAGATGCTCGCCATTCGCCGCGCCAGCGAGCAACTGGGCCCACGCCTTGAAGGCTGTGTGATCTACGCCAGCGGCCAGCCGTGCCCGATGTGCCTGGGCGCGATGTATATGTGCGGCGTATCCCGCGTGGTGTTTGCCGCGAGCAATGAACTGGCCGCGCCTTTTGGCCTGTCGACCGCAGCGATTTACCAGCAGATGGGCCTGGTGCTGAGCGCCCAGCAACTGCCCGTCGAGCACTTGCCGGTGCCGGCCATGCAAGCCCTTTACCGTCAATGGAAGACCCTGCATGACCCTGAATAAATCCCTCGCCGGCTGGGGCCTGCTGGTGGTGCTGGGCCTCAACCTGCGGCCGATCCTCAGCTCGATCAGCCCGCTGCTCGGGGAAATCCGCCTGGCCACCGGCCTGAGTTTCCAGAGCAGTGCCTTGCTCACCAGCCTGCCGGTGGTGTGCATGGGGCTGGTGGCGCTGGTGGGCATCCGTGTCGAGGCACAGCTGGGCGAGCGACGTGGGATTGCCCTGGGCTTGCTGATGATCCTGCTGGCGTGCCTGGTGCGCTGGCTGCTGGGCCAGGCACCGGCACTGCTGGCCACGGCGTTGCTGGGCGGCGCCGGGGTAGCGCTGATCCAGGCGCTGGTGCCGGCGATGATCAAGCGCCAGTTCCACCACCGGGTGCCACTGGCGATGGGGGTGTATTCGGCGTCGTTGATGGGCGGCGGGGGCTTGGCGGCGCTGCTCAGCCCCCTGGTGGCCAGCCATTTCCAGCACTGGCAGGCCGGCCTTGGTATCTGGCTGCTGCCGGCGCTCGGCGCGTTGCTGCTGTGGGCGTGGCTGCCGTTGGGCGCGGCGAAGAACCGGCAGGTGACCGCGCCGCTCCAGGGCCTGCGCAACCGCCGCGCCTGGTTGCTGGCGCTGTATTTCGGCCTGGTGAACTGCGGGTATATGAGCATGGTGGCGTGGCTGCCGGCGTACTACCAGCAACTGGGTTGGGGCGTGCTGCCCAGCGGCTCGCTGCTGGCGTTCATGACGATTTTCCAGGTGATCGCCGCGCTGTTGATGCCGGCGCTGGCGCAACGCGGTATCGACCGCCGGCCCTTGCTGACCATCAGCCTACTGGCCCAGACCGTGGGCTACCTCGGCCTGCTGCTGGCGCCGCTGCACTACCCGCACCTGTGGGTGGCGCTGATCGGCTTCGGCCTGGGGGCGTGTTTTGCCCTGAGCCTGCTGTTGACCCTGGACCATCGCCGCGACCCACGGGAAGCCGGGCAACTGGCGGCCTTCGTGCAGGGCGTGGGCTTTTTGATCAATGCCGTATCGCCGTGGATGACCGGCTGGCTGCGTGAACTCACTGGCAGCTTTGTCAGCGCCTGGGTGGTGCTGAGCGTGACGGTGATCGCAATGCTGGTGGTGACCCGGGTCTTCAGCCCGGCCACCTACCGCAGCGCCACCGTCCCTGGCTAGAAGTCGTAGCGCCCGGTCACCCCCAGCGTGCGCGGGGTGCCCAGCAGCCCTTCATAGCCACCGTTGCCGCCCGTCCACAGGGTGGTGTAGTAGGTTTTGTCGAAGGCGTTTTTCAGCCATAGCGACACGTCCCACTGGCCCTGCTGGAAGTCGCCGCGCAGGCCGGTGGACAGGTTGACCACCGCGTAGCCGGGGATCTGCCCGTAATCCGAATCCTCGACCGTGCCCACCGCCTTGGAGCGGTAGGCATAGCTGGCGGTGACGTAGGGCTCCAAACCGTTATCCAGGTTCCACTTGTATTCGCCGTTGGCGTTGGCAATCCATTTCGAGGCGCCCACCACCGGGTGCCCGCTGAGGTCGCACGAGGCCGGCGCACCCGGGCGCAGGCTGACTTCCGGTGGGCATGGCGCATCTTTGTACGACAGGTAGCGCACATCGTTGAACGAGCCGTTGATGTTCAGCGTCAGGCCACGGATCGGCACCAGGGTGCTTTCCAGCTCCACCCCACGCGAGCGCACGGAGCCGGCGTTGGTCAGGTACTGCACGCGGTTGCCATAGTCGTAGGCATTGGTCTGATAGCCGTTGACCTGGGTCCAGAACAGGTTGGCGTTGAGTTGCAGGCGACGGTCCCACAGCGTGCTCTTAAAGCCCAACTCGGCGTTGTTGGCGCGCTCGGTGCCGATCAACAGCGAGTCGGCGCCAGCGGTCGGGGCAGAGCCCACCGTCAGGTTGACCCCGCCGGATTTCTCACCGTGGGACAAGGTCGCATAGCCGAGCACGTCATCGCTGAAGCGGTAGCTGAGGTTGAGCAGGCCAGAAGGGCTGGTGCTGTACTGGTTGAGATCGCCGGAATCGTAGGCTCCGGCACGGCCACGGCGTGCGGTCGCTGCCGCGCCCGTCACCGTTGCGCCACCTTGCGGCGCGTTGCGGCTGACCGAGGCGCTTTTTTCTTCATAGGTGCCGCGCAGGCCGGCGGTGAAATCCAGGCGTTCGGTCAGGTGCCAGGTGCCCTGGGCGAACAGGGCAAAACTGTCGGTGCGGATATGCCCGTTGCCGACACTGCTGACATTGCTCAAGGCCCCCGCGGGCGTGCCATTCCAGATATCGGCCTGGGGCCCGTAATAGGCGAAGGATTTGTTGTCCAGGTCGGAGCCAAAGTAGTAAGCGCCCACCACGTAATCGAAGAACCCACCGGTAGGCGAGGCCAGGCGAAACTCCTGGGACCACTGTTTATCTTCCACCGACACACCAGCGTTATACGAGGCCGGCACGTTAAGGCCGTCGTCGTTGCGCGGGGTGAAATTCCACCAGCGATAGGCGCTGACCGAGGTCAGGGTAAAGTCACTGGGCAGGGTCCAGTTGGCCTCCAACGAGGTGCCGCCCTGGAACACCGTGACACGCTGGTCGTTGTCCAGGTTGACCTTGCGGTGGGAGCCGTTGACCAGGGTCGCCCCGGCCGCATCCGCCCGCGATTGGTAGAGGTTGGTGCCATTGATGGTCGGGCCGGTGCTGTACAGCACGCGGGTGCCGGCGCTGGAGTCTTCTTCGTTGTAGTCGCCGATCCAGCGCAGGTTGAACGCCTCGCTGGGCTTGTACAGCAGTTGCCCGCGAAAGCCCTGGCGTGAACCGCCGTTGAGGTCGTGGCCGTTGTATTGGTTCTGGATATCGCCGTCGCTGCGGGTGCGATAGGCCGAAAAGCGCCCGGCCAGCTCATCGGTGAGCGGCCCGGAAATCGTACCCTTGGTCTGGAAATAACCGTCTTCGCCCAGCGAGGTCTCGATGCTGCGCTCCGGGGTGAAACTGGGCGCGCGGGTGCTGATATTGATCACCCCGGCCGTGGTGTTCTTGCCAAACAGCGTGCCTTGCGGGCCGCGCAAGACCTCAAGCTGCTCGATGTCCATCAGGTCGAACACCGCCATGCCTGGGCGCCCGAGGTACACGTTGTCGATATACAACCCGACACTGCCTTCCAGGCCATCGCTGGCCGGATTGTTGCCCAGGCCGCGAATCGACACGCTGGACTGGCGCGCATGCATGTAGGCGACGTTGACGCTGGGCACCAGTTGCTGCAAATCCTGGATCCGGTAGACCCGCTGGCTCTCCAGGGCCTGGCCGCCGATCACGCTCATGGGCGTGGGCACTGCCTGGGCGCTTTCGGTGCGGCGGCGGGCGGTCACGGTGACTGTCTCCAGTTGCCCGCTGGCGCTTTCGCCCTTGGGCACCGGGGCGGGCGTGTCGGCGGCCTGGCTCGGCGACCAACTGGCACTGCCCGCCAGCAACAGCGCCAGGGGCAGGCGCTTGAGCCGCCAGGGAGAGGACGGTACAGCGGGCTTCGACACACTCATAAGCGGCTCCGGTATCGCGGAATATGCACAACCACATATTCTATAAAGTTATTTATTTATGTTTTTAAAAGCATTTACTGCATAAGAGATAGCCTTTATAAGGAGTCGACCTAATGCATAGCCAATGCATTTCCCCGATATTTTTAATGTGAAAAATGCATATCGATTTGCGCCAGCTCCGTCACTTCATCGCCCTCGCCGAACAGCGCAGTTTTGTCGCGGCCGCGAGCACCGTGAACCTGTCGCAATCGGCCTTCAGCCGTAGCATCCAGGCCCTGGAACACAGTGCCGGCTGCCAACTGGTGGATCGCGGGCGCAAGGACCTGGCCCCGACCAAGCAAGGCCAGGTGCTGCTGGAACATGCGCGGCGCCTGGTCAGCGGCGCGCAGCAGTTGGCCAACGAGATCAGCCAGTTCAACGGCCTGGAAGCCGGCGAGCTGCGCTTTGGCTGCGGCCCGGCCCCGGCCGCCGGGTTGATCCCCCGGGCGATCGGCAGTTTTATCGGGCGCTACCCCAAGGCCCGCGTGCAGTTCCAGGTGGATGACTGGCAAAGCCTGGGCAAGCGCCTGCTCAGTGAGGAGTTCGAGTTTTTCGTCGCCGACACCCGCCACTTCGAGGCCAACCCCGACTACCAGACCCACCGCCTGCGCCCACGCAAATGGCACTTTTGCTGCCGCAACGGGCACCCGTTGGCCCAGCGCGAAAGCGTCAGCGCCACCGAGCTGATGAGCTACCCGCTGGCCGTGACCATCCGCCCGCCGAACCTGCGCAAGGTCATCGTCGACCTCAGCGGCCGGCCCGACTACACGCCCAACGTGGAGTGCGAGAACGGCTACAGCCTGCTGGGGGTGGTGCTGCGTTCCGACGCCATCGGTATTGTCAGCGCCAACAGCGACGTGCTGCACATGGCCCGGGGCGACTTGGTGTGCTTGACGATCGACGGCCTGGCCGAGGACCTGGAGGAGCGTTACACCCGCTATGGCATCGTCAGCCGGGCGGGGTATCGGTTGTCGCCGCTGGCGCAGGCGATGATCGAGCAGATCAAGGCGGTGGATGAGCAGGATGACCAGGTGTGTGCGCTGGAGAATGTTGCGGTCTGATCCACCGCTATCGCAGGCAAGCCAGCTCCCACAGGTTGATCGCATTCCAATGTGGGAGCTGACCATGCACCGACTGCATAAACCTCATTCCCCAAATGCACTTGCCTCACCCCCGCTTCACCGGCGAAAAACACCGCCTGTTCCCCGTTCGGTAAACCCTCATGCCCCCTGTACGCAACGTGCTCTACATCATGTGCGACCAACTGCGTCGCGATTACCTGTCCTGCTACGGCCACGCCCATCTGCACACGCCCAATATCGACCGCCTGGCCGCCGCCGGTGTGCGTTTCAGCCGCGCCTACACCCAGGGCACGATCTGCGGGCCGTCGCGCATGTCGGCCTATACCGGGCGCTATGTCAGCAGTCATCAGGTGGCGTGGAACGCGGTGCCGCTGCCCCTGGAAGAGCTGACCCTCGGCGACTACCTGCGCCCCCATGGCATCCGCACCGCGCTGGTGGGCAAGACCCACGCCACGCCCAATCTCGACGCCCTGCAACGCCTGGAGATCGACCCCGACAGCGCGCAAGCGCAGCCACTCAACGAGGTCGGTTTCGAGGCGTATGTTCGCCATGACGGCATCTTCCCCGACAGCCCACTGTTTGCAGACAAACGCGAGTCGGCGCCCTACACCCACTACCTGCGCGAACAGGGTTATGCCGGCACCAACCCCTGGCATACCTGGGCCAATGCCGCCGCCGGCCAAGACGGGGAAATCCTCAGTGGCTGGCACATGCGCAACGCCCACTTGCCGGCGCGGGTGGCCGAGGCGCATTCAGAAACGGTCTACACCACCGACCGCGCCATCGACTTTATCCACGAACAAGGCGCGCAACCCTGGTGCCTGCACCTGTCGTATATCAAGCCGCACTGGCCGTATATCGCGCCCGCGCCGTATCACGCGCTGTATGGTGCCGATCAGGTGCAGGCGCCTATTCGCGCCGAGCCCGGGCAGGCCAGTGATCACCCGGTGTACCAGGCCTTCCGCCAACACCAGGAGAGCCTGAATTTTTCCCGCGACGAGGTACGGCTACGGGTGATTCCCACCTATATGGGCCTGATCAAGCAGGTGGATGACCAGCTCGGCCGGCTGTTCGATGTGCTGCACAACACTGGCCGCTGGGATGACACGCTGATTGTGTTCACCAGCGACCATGGTGACTTCCTCGGCGATCACCACCTGGGCGAAAAAGAGTTTTTGCTGGAACCGGCGGTGGGCGTTCCGCTGATTGTCCGCGACCCGCGGGCCGCTGCCGATATCAGCCGGGGCACGGTGGACGCGCGCCTGGTGGAAACCATCGACGCCCTGCCCACATTCCTGGAGGCCCTGGGCTTGCCCACCGCCGAGCACCGCCTGGAAGGCCGCTCGCTGATCCCGCTGTTGCATGGCCTAGAGACGGACTGGCGCCGCTACGCCATCGCCGAATACGACTACGCCTTCCAGGCCCCGGCCCGCGAGCGCCTGGCGCAGCCGATCGACCGGTGCCGCATGACCATGGTGCGCAGCGAACGCTGGAAATACCTGGCCTATGACGGCTTTCGCGCGCAGTTGTTCGACCTGGAAAACGACCCCCAGGAACTGCACGATTTGGGCGCTGATCCGGCGTATGCCCCGGTGCGCGAAGTGCATCAGGGCTATCTGTTCGAGTGGTTGCGGGGCTTGAAACGCAGGACCACCATCAGCCACGCGGAGATTGAGCTCCGGGGCCAACGGTTTCGGTATGGAGAGCCAGAAGCGGAAAAGGTGGTGCAGATCGGCGTCTGGTAAACACCCCCCCTGTGGGAGCGGGCTTGCCCGCGATAGCGGTGGATCAGCCAACACCGTTGTTAACTGACATACCGCTATCGCGGGCAAGCCCTAATGCCAGTCAGTTAAGCCCTCCCGCTTTCTTTTTGGGGTATTTGACCGGCCTAGGCTTGACCACCCTGGGG